>NC_018868.3:2397175-2714350 GCF_000305785.2 Simiduia agarivorans SA1 = DSM 21679
CCCGGATGTGGTCAAAGGCCGCGCCGGCTCGCCTTATGCGGTAAAAGATTATTACAGTGTCAATCCGGATCTGGCCGATGATCCGGCCCAGCGGCTGCAGGAATTTGATGCACTGATTGCCCGCACCCACAAGCACGGCATGAAAGTCATTATCGATATCGTACCCAATCACGTGGCGCGCAATTACCAGAGTCTGGCAAAACCCGAAGGTGTTGAAGACTTTGGTGCAGCCGATGATGTCAGCGTAGAGTATGCGCGAGACAACAGCTTCTACTACGTGGTGGGCGAAGACTTTCAAGTGCCGGAAGCAGCGCCCGGCTATGCGCCGCTGGGCGGCGAGCCCCACCCGCTCGCGGACGGAAAGTTTTCCGAATCACCCGCCAAATGGACCGGCAATGGCGCACGCAGTGCGCAACCGCATTACAACGATTGGTACGAAACCGTCAAAGTGAATTACGGCGTTAAACCCGATGGAAGCTATGATTTCGACCGACTGCCTGACGCGTTGCGCGGCGCTCCCTGGCGCGAACACGCCGCCTTCTGGGCCGATAAAGATGTCCCCGCCAGCTGGGAAAAATTCCGCGATATTACCCAGTATTGGTTGGCGCGCGGCGTCGACGGTTTCCGCTACGACATGGCGGAAATGGTGCCGGTAGAATTCTGGAGTTACCTGAACTCGGCCATCAAACAGACTAACCCCGACGCATTTATCCTGGCCGAAGTGTATAACCCCAAAGAGTATCGCAACTATGTGCAGCTGGGGTTGATGGACTACCTGTACGACAAGGTAGAACTCTACGATACGCTCAAGTGGATTATTCAGGATAAAGCCAGCACCGATGATCTGGTACCCATTCAGGCAGGCCTCGCCGACATTGAACACCACATGCTGCACTTTCTGGAAAACCACGACGAACAGCGCATTGCCAGCCCTGACTTTGCCGGTAACGCCGAACGCGGCAAACCCCTGATGGTGATCTCCGCCACCATCAGCACCAGCCCCACTATGCTGTATTTCGGTCAGGATGTGGGTGAAGACGGTAGCGAAGATGGCGGCTTTGGCGATCCTACCAGAACCAGTATTTTCGATTACGTGGGCGTGCCCGCGCACCAGCGCTGGATGAACGATGGGGCGTTTGATGGTGGTCAGTCCAGCGCTGACGAAAAAGCCCTGCGCCAGTGGTATAGCCGGCTTCTGAACCTCACGCGTACCGAAGCGGCGATGATGGGCAGCTATCGCGAAATTCACACCTTCAACCGTGAACACACAAAAGACTATGGCGAAAAACAGTTTGCCTTTGTGCGTGAAGGCGGCGGCCAGACACTGATTATTGTCAGCAACCTGGCCGATGCCTCCGCACAGTTCACCTTGCAGCTGCCCAACGATTTAGTGGCTGCCTGGCAGCTGAAAGAAGGCCGTTATGCGCTGAGTGAATTACTGCACACGGGCAAGCATGAATTACGCGTATCGGAAGGCAAAGGTCTGGTGTCACTGCAGTTGCCTGCGTCTGGCTCCGTTATTCTTGAGCTGCCCCGGCATGAATAAGTGGCTCTCTGGCGGCTTGTTGTTGTGCGCCGGCGTGTTGCTGGGCGCCCTCGGCGTCCAGCTGACTGAACAGTGGACGCACAATGAGCCGGTTGATCGACCCAGCACGGCGGTCGCACGCGTACAGGTCCACACCCTGGCCATGCCATCGCTGAACCGGGAGCGCGCAGTGCGGGTTTATCTGCCGCCCTCTTATGCCGACAACACCGAACGCCACTATCCGGTGCTGTATCTGCACGATGGCCAGAACTTGTTTGATGAAGCCACCAGCTTTCTGGGCGAATGGTCGCTGGATGAAACCCTGGATGCATTGGCCGTCAGCCATGGGCTGGAAATCATTGCCATCGGCATCGACAACGGCGCGGAATTAAGAGCACAGGAATTGATCCCCTGGCCGCACCCGGAACTGCCGGTAGCCGAAGGCGATCGCTATCTGGATTTCATTGAGAAAACGCTGAAGCCCTGGGCCGACAACAGGTTCCGCACGCGCACAGCAGCGGAACACACAGCGATACTGGGCTCGTCGCTCGGGGGGCTTATTTCGCATTATGCCGCCCACACCCGCCCCCAGCTGTTCGGTAAAGCCGGCGTACTGTCGCCCTCCTATTGGGTCTCTGAACAGTCGTTCGCTATGACCCAACCCAACGGCGTACACCAACGCCTTCTTTTTCTCATGGGGGAAAAAGAAGGCGGCAGCATGGTGCCGGATTTTGATCGCATGCAGCAACTGATGCGCGCCACCAATACCGAGGATACCCTGCTGTTTCATACGGTGGCGCACGGCCAGCACAATGAAACCTTGTGGCGCACACACCTGGGTTGGGTGTTGTTGTGGCTGTTTCCCGGCGCTACCTATTAACTCACTGTGCCTCGGCGCGGCGCTTGTGGGTGACCTCTGCCAGCGCCTGGCGCAGCTCATCCATTTGCAGGGGTTTGTTCAGTACCTGTTGCATACCCGCTTCTAAAAATGTCGCGCGGTGTTCCGGCAATGCGTGCGCACTCAGCGCGTATATCGGACAGGCGGCCAAGCCCTGCTGCTGCTCCCATTGGCGGATCGCCTGCGCGGCTTGCACACCCGTGAGCTTGGGCATTTCAAAATCCATCAGAATCAGATCCGGCGCGCCCTGCTCACAATAAAAATTCAACGCGGCCTCGCCATCATTGGCATACAGGGGTTGATGACCCAGTTTTTCCAACATACTGCCAATGACCAGCCGGTTGGTACTGTTATCCTCTGCCACCAACACCTGTAACGCACCACTGGATTCTTGCGCGGCGGGGATGGATGCCGATTTCGTCTGGTCCATCGATTGCGGTCTCCGGTAGGGCAATCGAAACCAGAAGCAACTGCCCTGCCCTTCAACACTGTTCACACCAATGGTTCCTCCCATCAGTTCCACCAGCTGCCGGCTGATCGCCAAGCCCAGCCCCGTGCCGCCGTGATGATGATCGCGACCGCAGGCACCCTGCTCTTCGGGCAATTGACGAAACGGTTCAAAAATTTCTGCCTGCGCCGCTTCGTTAATGCCCCTACCCGTATCTTGTACGCGAAATAACAACTGCGAGGACTCGTAGTGGACAGACAGACTGACGTTTCCACGCTCGGTAAATTTAAACGCATTGCCGACCAGATTAGCCAGTACCTGGGTAACCCTGGCACCATCCAACAACGCAACGCGCGGCACGTCCGGCGCCAGTGAGATGTTAAACGCAAGGCCGCTTTCCAACGCCTGGTACTGAAAAAGGACTTTGATATCGGCAAGCAAGGATTGAAGCTCCAGCGGTGCGGGCTGAAGTTCAATGCCGCCGTCTTCGATTTTGGCAATGTCCAGTACATCGTTAATCACCTTCAACAGAATTTTTCCCGAGCCGCGGATGGTCTGAACGTATTTTTGCTGTTCTTCATTCAGGTCTGAATCCGCCAGCAAATCGGCCATTCCCATAACACCATTCATGGGCGTTCTGATCTCATGGCTCATATTCGCCAGAAAACGGCTTTTGAATGCGGCTTCTGCAGTGGCTGCTCGGGCCTCGGCCTGCACGCGATGATTCTCTACTTTGAGCGTATTGATCTGGTCACCCAATGCAAGGGAAAGCAGTAATGCCTGCCACAAGCAACCCAGCATCATCACACCCTCTAACCACAAGGGCGACATATTGCCGTAGCCGGCCATCAGTACTGCGGCCAGCTGACTCATCATAAAGCCGGAAAACGCCACCAGATAAATTGCCGCTGGCCGGCTGCCGGCGAGCGCAAGGCGCACCGCCAGCGCCAACAGGTAGACATTGAAAATTAACGACACCACCTGGGTGATGTTGCGCACCAGTGGCCAGTTCTGCGTGATACACAAGGCCAACAGAGCGAGGCAGCACACCACAGCCAGCTGGATAACCCGGCGCGAAAAAAGACCCGGTTTCAGAAAGCACCCACTCAGGCAGTAAAACAACATGGCCTGTATTAGCACAGCCGGCCAGAAGAGGCTCAGCTTGCCCTCCGGCCACCAGGGCTCCGGCCAGAAACGGAATGCACTGGCATCCAGCAGCCCGTGCATGAAAAGCGTAGCGAGCAAGAACAGCGTATAGCAAAGGTAAACCAGCTCGCGTGACGCAGCCGCAAGAAAGCCGTTGTAAATCAACAGGCCCAACAATACGCCGTAAAATAACGCGGTCAGTCCCTGCTGCAGGCGGTGATGATCGACAAACGCCTCCAGGGTCAACCACTGCGGGTGCAGGTACACGGACACCGGGCTTTGCACCTGGTAGTACAAATAGTGCTGGCTGGCAGGCGCCAGGCGCAATGGCACCGCCACGGAGCGCGCACCTAAAAAATTCCGGCGCTGGGCGCCGGCCGTGCCGCCGTCAAACAACAGCGCCAGCCTTTCCCCGTCCGACCGATACACCGACACCCGGCTACTGAAACTGTCCCGGGTATCCAGTACACCTTCTATAGGTGTCGGGTGTGGGTTGTCCAACAACACCCGCACCCAAAGCGTGCCTTGAACATAGTCCCCGTCTGCACAACTGTCGGCGTCGAAGTGCTGTCCGGCAATATCCGCGGCTGAATAGGTTTGCGTCGGGTCCGCAAAGCACTCGGGCACCAGCGCCCCGGCCCGTGCAGATTGGCACAGAAGCCACAGTGGAAGATGGATCGCTAGGGTCAATAGCCAACGCCGCACCCTGTGCTCCTGCGTAGTTATTGTTTTACAGAGTTTAGCAGTACTGGTGTACCTGAGTGCTCAACGCAGGTGCAGGGCTGCACGCTCACCCGACCCGCAAAAAATGACTGAGCGGTTCGTACCAGAAGCACGCGCAAGTAGTGGACAATTAATGATCATTTATCGCCAGCTTTGCCTTCTTTCGGTGCATTTCATGCAATTATTCTTTTTTTTGGTGCGGGCGAGCCAAATCATTGGCAAAGCCACCTGACGCGGGCCACGCTTAATCCCGAATTCAGTTTGCACGCTGTATCTCAACTGTTTTCTCTGAATAAAAAAAATAACCTCAGAGGAAGATCACCATGAATCTGCACTCCACACGTCGCTCTACCCTGGCCATGCTGACGGCCTGTACTCTGGGCCTCGGCACATCAACGTTGTATGCCCAAGGCTATAAGCACGTGGCCGTTGCGCCCGATGCTCTCAACACCCAACAACTGCAAGCCGCCGAACAGCTGGGTACCTTCAGCCACAGCACCATGGCGCCGATTGATGCGCTCGGCAACCAGCCCTTGCGCATCGATACCCGCGAAGAAACGCCCATCGTGCTGGTAGGCCCCGATGCTGCCACCGTGAAAGCGCGACTGCTCGACCCGGATGGCACGGTTCGGCTGGATGAGCGGTCGCAACGGCCTCTGCCCACAAGGGATGTAGCCCTCGGGCAGGCCCGACTGCCGGGCAAAGACCTGCCCACCGTGGCGGAAAAACCCGGTACCTGGCAGCTGGAGCTGAGCGCCGATGATGGCGAGACCCGCGGTCTGAGCCGGCGCCACTATGCACTGGTCAAAGGTGACCCGAACTTCAAACTCTACAGCTACCGCACCAGCAACAGCACCCTGCTCGACAGTGACGTGGTACTGGTGGCGCACATGCTGGATGCCACCGACGCCCGCAAGCAACGCGGTGGGGAGCGGCGCCAGGCACTGCTCAAGAGCCGTCCCGTGCAAGCCACTATCGAGTCGGCCGACGTCACCCTGACCTGGCCATCCGGTAACAGCCGCACGCTCCGGCTCAACGACGAAGGTCGCGACGGCGACGCCGTGGCCAACGACGGCCGCTTCAGTGTCCGCTTGCCCACCGACGAACTGGGCACCTACACCCAGGAGCTGCAGGTGCTGGGCACCCGTCCCGATGGCCTGCCTTTCAGCCGCACCACCATGGACCTGTACCCGGTGATCGCACAGGATTTCCGGTTGGCCGATGACGCCGCCGAACTGGTGCAGCAAGGCCAGGACAGTTTTCTCAACATCCCCGTGCACGCCAGCGGTAAAGGCGAGCGGGTATTTGTGGCCGCAGAACTCTGGGGCAGCGACCGTCGCGGTCGCGCGCAACCACTGAGCTGGGTTGGCGGCATGGTAGACAACGGCGAACAAGGCCAGACCAGCCTGCAACTGGCACTCGACAGCCGCTGGCTGGACGGCGCACAAGCGCCCTTCAGTGTGCGCAATGTCCGGCTCCAGCACGCGGACAACCACACCCCCATGGATAGCCGGCCTGAGTTACGCGCACAATTGCGGGTTGCGCCGGTGAGCGCACGACTGCAGGCCAGCAGCGCCGACACACCCAAGCACTTCCGCTCGGTGGGCAGCCGCCTCCCGGCACCCGGCGCACCGGCGACCATGGATGTAGGCATTGCGCCGGCCGCCATCAGCCCCAGTGCCGCCGGTGGCGTATTGCTGCTGGTACACGGTTATTGTTCCAGCAGCGCTTGGGATACCGGCCACTTCAGCAATGCGGTTGAGTTCAAAGACTACAACGCCAACCGTTCACACGACGCCTTTGCCCGCAAAATCCGCGACACCGGCGCGAGCTACCCGTCCTTTGGCGTGGTGGCGCACAGCCAGGGCGGCGCCGCGGCACTGCACCTCTATGCCAAGTACATGAGCGGTCTCGACTACGCCAGTGGCGGTCGTCTGATCCAGTCGGTGGGTACGCCCTACCAGGGCACGGCGCTGGCCGGTAACCTGGCGGTGCTGGGTCAGGTATTCGGTGCCGGTTGTGGCAAGAACACCGACCTCACTTACTCCGGTGCAGCCAATTGGCTGGCAACCATTCCGGGCTGGGCGCGTGCGGAAGTGGATTACTACACTACCTCGTTCAACGATCGCTGGTGGGCCTACGATTACTGCCATCTGGCCACCGACCTGCTGCTGGATGATCCCGATGACGGCACCACAGAGAAATGGGCCGGCCAGTTGTCGGGTGCCGTAAACAAAGGCCACAAAACCGGCTGGTGTCACACCAGCGGCATGCGCGACCCGGCACAGACCCGCGATACCAGCCGCAACAGCAGCATGAGCAGCCGCGCCGCGCGCTGATCACAAACCGAACGCTTGCCCCCGAGCGGGGCAAGCGTGCTAGTCTTGGGCTAACAATCGACTGAACACGCGCGACCGTTTCGCGTTTCAGTCGATTGATCAATAACAACAAAAAAGGCGCCCCAATGACTCACGCTCAAACCCCTCCTTACTGGTTCTGGATTATTGCGATCATCGCGCTCTTGTGGAATCTGGCCGGTCTGGCCGCTTTTGCCATGCACCTGATGATCACACCCGAACAACTGGCCAGTCTGCCCGCCGCTGAACAACAGCTCTACACCGACGCGCCGGCCTGGCTGAACGTGGCATTTGGCATGGCGGTTGTGGGCGGTTGCCTGGCGTCATTGATGCTGCTGCTTCGCAACCTGTTTGCACCCGTGCTGTTCAGCCTTTCATTGCTTGGCGTGCTGGCACAAAACAGCTACAGCTTCCTGATGAGCGATACCTTTGAGGTACTGGGTAAGGACGCCATGATCATGCCGTTAGTGGTGATTACGCTGGCGATATTTTTATTGTGGTTTTCGCTCAGCTGCAAAAGCCGTGGCATGCTGCGTTAGCAGGCTGTTGATAAATCCCTGGCCTGCCAGCACTTGATTACTTTTGCTGCCATCGATCGAGCACTTTGGTTGCCAGTATCAACAACAGCAGCAACCAGGGTGCGGCGTGCAAAAATAAATCAAACCAATCAACCGCCGAGCGCAGCTCACCGGTGGCCAACAGTGTCAGCTTTTCCCACAGGTGCGGCACCGGCGTGAAGGGTGCCAGGCCAAGCGTAGCGCAAAACAACAGCACCCAAGGCAACGGCAATCCGGCCAGTCGTCGGTGCAGGGTAAGTGGAGTTTTTTCGGTCATGACAAGGTGTTCTCCGGCGTAGATTGCATTGAACGCGACACCACCGGCAGGGTCAACACGGTGCTCGCCACCGCCATCAGCAACAGGGCGGTAAACATAGCGGCGCTGATAATGCCCTTATCCAACAACACATTGGCGAACAGTATCATGATCAGCGCTTTGGTCTGCAGCAGCCAACCAATGCGCCAAGCGTCGCCCGCCTGCCAGCCCAATAACCTGCCCGCCAATCCCACGCCAGCAAGCTTGCCCACCACCGCAGCCACCAACAAAACCCCTGCTACCGCAAATACCATCTGGCCACCCAGGGCCCAGTCAGTTCTGAGCCCGGTACTCAGGAAAAACACCGGCATCAACAGCATCAGCACCAACTCACGGCTCGTATCGAGCCAGTCGTGACCGAACCACTCCGCATCCAACAACAAACCCGCCAGAAATGCACCCACCATAAAATGCAGGCCGGCCCAGTCCGCCGCCAGGGACATCAGCAGCAACCAGATCAGCGCTACCGCCAGGCGATCTGGGGCTTTAGCCGAGGGCATCCAGCGCCGGACACCAAGCGCCAGGGGCCAGAGCGCCGCGAGAAAAACCAGCTGGCGCCCCAGTCGCTCCCAATCGAGCAACACCAACGCCAATACGGCCCAGATAGCCACATCATCGAGCGAGGCATAACGCAGAACCCGCTGGCCAAATGCCGTGCGCAGCACGCCCAGTTTTTGCAAAAACAACATCAGGATTGGCAGCGCGGTCACGGCGCAAGCCATACCCACCGCCGCGGAAAATTGCAGCCCAGAAGCCGCCGGCCCCTCAAAGCCAGGCAGCCAGCGCCACAACAGCCAGGCCACCAGCGCCCCCAGGGCCAGCGGCATCAACAACGCACAGGTGGCGGTGGTCAGGGTGTCGCGCCGGGACGCCCAGGCGCTGCGCATATCCAGCTCCAACCCCGCCAGAAACACGAACAGAATCACCGCCCACCAGGCCAGTCCGCTGAGTGCGGTGAGCACCTGGGGCGTAAACACCAGCGCATGGGCGGCAGGCCATAGCGCGCCAGCGATACCGGGCCCCAGCAGGATGCCGGTCACGATCTGCACCACCACCAAGGGCGCCCATTGATCGGCGTTGATCAGCCGCCACACCAACCAGGGCAGCAGGAAAATGGCGACCAGCACCAGCAAGAAGGATTCAGATAACGGCATAGAGACCCCCGGAACGGCGGCTCATCATACACAGGCGGCCATCGGTTGACTGCGTATTTGCACCGGCCAAAGCAGAAATTCACGCCCTGGCGAGCAGGGCCGGATGCCGTAATTTTCCACAAGTGCGATCGCCCGGCGACAAAACATCCTGCAGCCAAATAGGCAAAAAGCGAGTAATAATTTAATATTATTTTGTAGTTTTTGATAATTACCTAATCTTAATAAATACCAACGTGCCGGTGATAAACTAAATGAACAGCAACGAACTGGACAGAACCGATGTCGCCATTCTCCAGGCGCTGCAGGCCAATGGCCGGCTGAGCAATGTGGATCTGGCAGACCATGTGCATCTGTCGCCGCCCGCTACCCTGGCCAGGGTCAGGCGGTTGGAACAGGAAGGGTTTATCGAGGGCTACGCCGCCCTGTTGAGCCGCGAAAAGCTCGGGCATGACAACCTGGCGCTGATCGAGATTGCGCTGGAGCTGCACCAGCACCAACGCATCGCCGAGGTACTGACCCAGCTGACGGCAATGGCAGAGGTGATGGAGCTGTACCACGTTACCGGTGAGTATGACTACATGCTCAAGGTGTCGGTGGAAAACACGCGGGCGCTGGACCGGTTTATCTCAGAGCAGCTGATTCCGCTGCCGGGGATTGCCCGCATCCACACCAGTATCGTGCTGAAAGAATTGAAGGCAACCACCCAATTGAAGTTGCCCAACGCCTGAGCCAGCCAACCCGCTGCTCGGGTTTTGGCCCAAAAGGCCTTTACTGACGACGAGAGCAGCAACATGTGGCATTCAGAACACCTGGAAACCAACACCATCCACGGCGGCAAAGACGGTCAGGGTCAGCACGGCCCCCTGTCTACGCCGATCTACCAGACCAGCACCTTCGTGTTTGATGATGTGCAACAAGGCGCCAGCCGGTTTGCCGGTGAAGCCGGCGGCCACATTTATTCGCGCCTGGGCAATCCTACAGTGGATGAACTGGAAGCGCGCATGGCATTGCTGGAAGGCACCGAAGCCGCCGCGGCGTTCGGCTCGGGCATGGGTGCTGTGTCCGCCGTGGTGTTGGGCCTGCTCAAGCAAGGCGATCACCTGGTCACTTCGCATCGCCTGTACGGCTGCACTTTTGCGCTGTTCAATCACCAGCTGCCCGCATTCGGCATTGAAGTGAGCTTTGTGGATCTGGCCGATGAAGCGGCCGTGCGCGCCGCCATCAAACCCAACACCAAAGTGATTTACGGCGAAACGCCGATCAACCCCTGTCTTTCAGTAGCCGATCTGGACATGCTTGCCGGCATCGCCAAGGCGCATGGCATCACCACCGTGATCGACAACACCTTCATGTCGCCGGTACTGCAAAAACCGGCCAAACACGGTATCGATATCGTGCTACATTCGGCCACCAAATTCCTCAATGGTCACGGCGATGTGGTGGCTGGCATTCTGTGCGGGCCGAAAGACCTGATCGACCAGATCAAAATGACCACCCGCAAAGACATGGGCGCCATCATCAGCCCGCACGACGCCTGGCTGATTATCCGCGGCCTGAAAACCCTGCACCTACGGGTAGAACGCCATTGTGAAAACGCCTTGCGCGTGGCCGACTATCTGCAGAGCCACCCGCTGGTGAAAAAAGTGGATTACCCGGGCCTGCCAGGCCATCCAGGTTACAAACTATTGGGCAAGCAAATGAAAGCCGGCGGCGGCGTGTTGGCGTTTGAATTGAAAGCGTCGTTTGATCAGGCGGTGACGTTCATGAACGCGCTGAAAATGTGTAAACGCGCTGTAAGCCTGGGCGATGCCGAGACACTAATCCAGCACCCGGCGTCCATGACCCACTCCACCTACACACCAGAAGAACTGTCAGAAGCGGGCATTCCGCAGACGCTGATCCGCTTGGCGCCCGGGCTGGAACACGTTGACGACATCATTGCTGATATTGAACAGGCTTTGGGTGCCGCCGCAAAGCAAGCTACCCAAGCTGCGTAGAATGTGGGTAAAGGTGGAACGCGCTATCGCTTATTCCACCCTACACGACCTTCATCCACAATCCAGAATTACCCGACCCAACCCGTAGGGTGGAACAAGCGATAGCGCGTTCCACCACGGCGAAAAAATTTAAACCGTAGGGTGGCATAAGCGCAGCGCATTCCACCGTTCGGATCTTTACAGATCTTCCAGATTATTAAACATCTGATAGAAGAAGCCGATGGACTTGCCATATTCTTCTACCAGTATGCGCTCGTTCACACCGTGAAAGCCCTCGAACTCTTTCACATTCTCAAGCTGAATGCCGGTGATGGTAAATACATCCGGGGCGAAATCACGCGCCTGAAAATGCTTGGAATCCGAACCACCAATCACAAAGAACGGCGAGACGATAAGATCGTTACCCCAGGTCTGGCGGATGGTTTTTTCCAGCGCCTTATAGGCATTGCTCTCGGGATTGGCAATATTGGTGGCCGGCGTTGAGGCCGAAATATCTCTCATGGTAATGCGGTCATCGCCGATGGCCTTTTTCAGGTGCTCCATGATCACTTCCGGCGTATCGCCCGGCATGGGCCGGAAGTTCACCACGGCCGTCGCCTTGGGTGGCAAGACGTTGTCTTTAATGCCGGCGTTGAACATGGTGGTTGCGATGGTGGTGTGCAGCATGGCACGGGTCACCTGGTTTTGCTCCATCGTTTTGATGAATTGCTTCTCCAGGTCTGTCATCTCGCCATCTTTGCCGAAGGCAACCGCTGCGAACATCGGCTGCATGGACTCATCCAGTTCTGGCCCCATGTAGCGGTACTGGTGCCGAACGGCCGGGTGCAGCCGATACGGGAACTGCGCCTCTTCCAGCTTGGTAATGGCTTTTGCCAGGATACCGATATTGGACTCTTTTGGCGGCTGCGAGGAGTGGCCACCCACACCTTCCATGGTCAGCTCCAGGCTGACAAAGCCTTTCTGGGCAATACCAATCAACGCCGTATTTTGCGGAATGCCCGGGAAAATGCCGGGAGTCAGCGGCGCAGATTCATCCATCACAAAAGCAAAGCGCTCGATGCCGCGTTTCTCCAGCACTTCGGCAATATGACCCGCGCCTTCCGCACCACCCACTTCTTCATCCTGACCAAAGACCAGGTAAATGGTCCGGGAGGGCTGCCAGCCTTCTTTGATTTTCATCTCGGCCGCTTCAAGGATGGCGTGAATCTGGTTTTTGTCATCCAGTACACCGCGACCCCAGATGTAACCATCCGCAATGGCACCGGCCCACGGTTCCTGGTCCCACTGGCTGAGGGAATCTTCCGGTACGGGTACCACATCCTGATGGGCGTAAAACAGTGCAGGCTGCAGGCTCGGGTCCTTACCTTCCCAGGTAAAGAGCAGGCTGTAGGGACGCGGGTCACCCAGCACTTCCTTTTTCATTGTCTTGTGGACGTTGGGGTAAGTTTCTTCCAGGTACGCGTGGTAATCAGAAAACGCCTTGGTATCGAAATCATTCCGATCCTGGTTCGAGATGGTCTTGAAGGTAATTGCCTTGGCAAGCCTTGCCGCTGCCGCGTCCACATCCACTTCGATGGTGACCTGCTCAACACCCTGCATTTGCTTGGAGGTGAACTTCTCCAATAATTCCTGAGCGGCTGGCTGGCTGGCGGCCGCTTTGGGCGCCTCTGCCTTTTTCTCCCCGCCGCAGGCGGCGAGGCCGAGGGTTAATGCCAGAGCCGAGCACAGCCCCAGGACGTGAGTTTGATTGAAACGTTTCATCAAAGATCTCCTTCCCGTTGAACGTTAGATTAAAAATAGTAAAAGGTACTGAATTGGATGCGTTGCGCATCCCCATCGCGCCCGCTGACGTTCTCACGCACACCGGTCATCACCTCCACTCCAACAGTCAACTGGCTGTCAAAGCGATACATCAAATTGGCGTGAAATGCCGAACCTTTCCGAATCCAATCTGCCTCAAATCCATCGGGCACATCGGTAAGATCCGCGTGAGCATAGCTGAAGTTCGACGACAAAGTGGACGACCAGGTCATATGCAAGCCCAACTGGGTGTTCCAGCCTTTTGCCAGTTCGAGCTTGCCGTCAGCATCAATAACGGCATTGGGTACGCCGGCATTGCCGTAGGTAATCACGTCATCAATAGAGCCATTCACATAGCCCACGCCAAAACCAAACCAGTTGTTTTTGGCCTCATTCAGGTAAACGCGGCCAGCCGAAGTGGCCGTAACCGCCAATGCTGAGTCTCCAACTGGCCCATCAAAACGCACTTGCGTAACGGCTACTCCATTACTCCATTCAAACTGGTCCCACAATTTGGTGACACCGGTTGCCACCCGGGGAAAATCAGCTCGCGCTTCACCGGGTAAATTAAACGGGTTGTAAATAGCAGCGTCGTTAAACTTTTCCAGCGCAATAGCCCAACCCAGGCTTTTATCTTTGGAGTGTTCCGTCCAGCGAATCTGCTGCGTGCGGCCGCCGAGAATGGAATCACCTGCAGCAAAATCTATCATCAGGGGCAATTGCCGCAACTCTGAGAGCAGGGTCCAGGTTTGACCAACGAGCAGCTTGCCGTAGCGGGCATAGGCATGCCGGAGCCGCAGGTTGGAGGGCGTGCTTTCATCGAAAAAATCGAACTCCAGGAAAACGCTGTTCTCGTACTCTGACTCAGTGTTGCGCGACTCAAAATGGAATCGGGTTTCATTAACCTGAATATGGCTATAACTGCCCTCGGGCGGGTTGTTATCCACTGGAATCTGTCCCAGCACAAACTGACGCTTGCTGCCCGTGCCGGAAAAATCGTGGATCACGTCTGTTTTGGCGTAACCACCGAAGGAAAAGCGCCAGGGCGAACCAAACAGTGGCGTTGATTTGTTGAACGCCGCGTCCGCGTAGGGATCGCCGCGCCCTTCGGCCGCGATCAGCTGGCGCGGCGTTTCAACGGCCGCCGGCGCAGACGGCCGATCACCGTGTTCATTGCCGTTGCGAAGAGCATTCAGTTGCGCTTCCAGAGCATCCAGGCGTGCGCGCTCCTCCAGCAGCTGACGTTCAAGCGCGTCAACATTGGTCTGGCCGGCGTCATCCGCCAGGGCGGTCGCCGTGCCAAGCCCGCACACAACGCCGAGCGCTATCAGCTTCAGTGTATTAGCAGAACTCTGTGCAGTTTTTTTCATATTCAGGCCCATGAAAACCATCAGCTATCTCTGTTTTATCCAAAATCCCGGGCGAGGCGCTCAGCGCCTCGCCATGTCAGCGTAGAGTGTTTGCCTTACCAAGGCAAAGGCACCACCGGCGCAAAGGAGAAGCGAATCTGGAAGTCCGGTCCGAAAGGGTCGGCCTGTTCCAGGTAGTGCCAATA
Source organism: Simiduia agarivorans SA1 = DSM 21679 (assembly GCF_000305785.2). Classification (NCBI taxonomy): domain Bacteria; kingdom Pseudomonadati; phylum Pseudomonadota; class Gammaproteobacteria; order Cellvibrionales; family Cellvibrionaceae; genus Simiduia; species Simiduia agarivorans. The sequence goes on from NC_018868.3 coordinate 2,411,652, forward strand.
CTGCACACCGAATTTCCACGGCGTACTGCCAATGCGGGTCGTTTTGGTAATGCCCACCCCGACAGGGAAGGTCAGGGCATTGTCACTGGTGGCGTTATGATCGTACGACCAGGTGGGCGAGGCCTGAATTTGCCAGGCGTCTTCCAGGTTAATGGTGTAAAAGTATTGCCCGCCCGAGATACTGGTCTCCCGGTCATTGGAGCCAGCCACATCCCACTGATGGGTAAATAAGGCACCTACCACGTACTTGGGCGTCAGGTAGCCCACCAGCACCTCCGGCCCCAGCAGGTATTGATCAAGGGTTAATTCATCCTTAGTGCCCGTTGGCAAAGTACCTACCAAGCCGCCCACTACCATCACGCCATTGCTGAAGCTGCGCCCCACAGCCACGTCGAAACTGATGTCACCCAGCTCTACACCCGAATCGGAGAATGGGCTGTTTACCGGTGCATCGGGATCGTAGTAGGGCTGATCCAAATACACCGGGATCAGCGGCCTGACGAACAGGTTAGTGGTGTCAGAGAGCTTGTAGGGAAATGAAGGCTGAAAACTCAACCGGGTAGAGGACTGATTGGAGGCATCCGGCAGATCGCCGGTGTAGCTGGTGTAATCCACCAGAAAATTCAGCACACCCAGGGAGTTGTTCGGGTCGGCCAGTTTACGGGCAATTTCAGCATCCGAGACCTCTTGTGCGTGCGCCATGCCCATCGCCGCCAGCGAGCCTATACACAGGACACCCAGGCGCCTCGCAATGAATGATTTCATATTCACATCTCCTTTATTGAATTGTCTGAATTGCTATTGGGCGAATGGCGGGGTATTAAAACCGGTATCCCATTGAAACGGTCATAGAATCCCGTGAACTGCCCGTTGAATAGAGCGCCAACAGATTCCAGTGCTGCCCGAACTCCTTTCTAAAGCCAAGACCTGCGCTCCACTTTGCTGCTCTGATGCCAATATCGTATTCCAACTCACCCACCACGCCTTCCATGTTGGCGGAATAATCCTGATATTCGGCACCCAGCAATAGCTGGGCGCGCCAGTCGGTAAATTGATAGCCCACCACCGGCGCCACAACCCACATTCGGGTTCCCTCGCCGGTGGAGTCTTCCATAATGGAACGGGTGTAGGTGGCGGTTACGGAGCCGAAGTAATTCCGATAGCCCACCGCCAGAGTCGTTCCGATGGCGGCAGTTTCATAATCGAGATCAAGTTTTACCGGCAGGTTCGCCCCGGGTATTTCCAGCGACTGGCCAAGACAGGAGCCATCGGGCAGTTCAATGCCAAGACACAAACTCACGCCTTTAAAGCGGCCCACAACGTCAATCTGGGTGCGGTTTTTACCAATCACGCCGAACATATTCCAAAACGGCAGGATGAATGCGTCACCGCGGATGGACATGCTATCAACTTCAACTGAGGCAGTAGATTGACTTGGGTCAAAGAAATTCTCAATAACGTCCGAGGGCACACCGCCCACACTGAAACTGGTGAAATCAAGATCCAGATACTGCTTGCGATAGTTCACCGAAACACCAAAAGGCAGAGGCACATCAATGCCTTGCTGTCGCACCATATCCGCCATAAAGGGCAGCATCTGATCCAGCTCAATTTTGGCTTCACGCCAACGCGGGTCAGACACCTTGTTGAGCATGGCCGCATCCATAATCCGGGCGCTGCCAGTATCGCCATAAAAGGCCACAAAGTTGCCCTCGGCAATCATCTGATACGGCTTGCCTTTCCACTCGCCTTCAAACGAAACCTGCTTGGATTTCAATAGATAAGTACCTGGCGTATCGGCCGGTGCAAAGTCAATGTGTTGGCGATATTGGCTGATTTGCTTACCGTCGTAGTTGAAGGAGCGCTTGTTAACGACGTCGGCGGTCAGTAAAACGCCATTCTCCACCGTGAATGTGACCACCATATGTCGGAAGTAGGCAATATCCTGCGGCAGGGCATATTCGGAAAACTCCAACGTCACCTGCGACTTCCCCTCTGCCAGTTTGACGATCTGGACTGTCTTCGGGTCGTAGGTAGAGCCGTACTTTTTGATCCGGTATTGGACTTTCGATTCGCGGCTCACCGTATCAACCAAAAATTTTTCGTTGCGATACTGGGCCGGATCGTACTTGACCCGCAAGTCAATATTGTTGCGCTCATCCTTGGAATACACCAAAAAACCTTCGATGCGCTCCTCGGTTTCACCGTGCGCTTCGGTATAGATCACATGTTCAATGTAGGCAGAGTCGTGGGTCAACGAACTCAACACAAAGTTCGGTAGGTTTTCCGGCAATCCCAGCGCCGCCAGTTTGTTGTGGGTGGTTTCAGCCTGCGACTGAAGCGGGAGTAGGAACAAAACAGCAGAGAGCAGCGATAGAAAACGCATATTGAGAGCAAGTTCCTTTTTGTACTTTGTGCAACTAGGCTTATCCAAATTTACAGTTTATTTGTGCACACCCTTGATCGCGTTAGCGATGGAGTTCCTTTGCACTATCTGTACCAATATCTTAAAAACCACTCCGTAAAACAGGCCCACACCGGTAAACAGATACACCATGGTAAACACCTTCGCCACGGGCGTGGCAGGCGAAAGATCGCTACCAATGGTGGCCACGGTCATGACACAAAAATACAGCGCATCCAGCCACGGCCAGCCCTCTGCCAGAGTATAAAACACGGTGCCGCCACTCAGGCAGATCACCAGTGAAACCAACAAAGCCAGAAAATCATCATCATGCTTTAACGCGCCATAAATGGAGCGCGCCAAACCCAATGCGTGGACTATCAAAGAGAGCATAGTGGCGTTAGAAAGAAAAAATAGGCTTGGAAGAAAGAAACTATAAACCAACCACCTCAAATAGCAATAAAATATTCAGAGACAAAAGGTGTAATACGAATAGATTATAAAGGCCGCGTACAGAATCTATTCTCCGCGTAACTGAAACAGCCGCAACAACTCGCTCACCGCGCCCATCCTTGCCCCTGCCCTATTATGCCTTTACAGTGGCGAGACACTTTTTCACAGGGGAAAGCCGTGCGCTCACAGCCACAGAAATATTGCCGATTGATGACAGCCATTGCAGCGTGTGCATTCACCATTTCCGGCGCTGCATCCGAAGATACCGGCAAGGAGTCACCCTGGATCCTTACCCCCACCGCCTCCAGCAGCCCCAAGCTGGGCAATTCGCTGGGCTTTCTCGCAGGTTACCTGCATCACTTTGACAAGCGTTCACCTGCCTCAATATTTGCCGTGGCGGGAAGCCTGTCCGATACTCAATCATCGGTCTATGGCGCCTTCGCGAAAACCTATCTGGCGGGCGATCAGCATCGCATCATCGGAGCCCTTGGCGGAGCAAAAATAGAAAACGAATACAAAGATTATCTGGGCACCGGACTGGACATCCGCACCACAGATGACGCCACCTTCGGCATGGTGCGCTATTTATACCGCCTGCCTGCCCACTGGTTTGTGGGTGGCCAACTGATCAGCACCAACTATGAAATTACCGGCAAAGACGATTTTTCCAAAGCTGTGCTGGCTTTGTTTGATGTGAGCGGCTTCCAGGGCAGCGGCTGGGGCCTGGTGGCGGAAAGGGATTCCCGCGATCATCAGAACGACCCCCATGCGGGCAGCTACTTTCAGTTTTCCAGCACCCGCTTCAACTCCAGCCTCAGTGGCAATGCCGATTTTGATACCTGGTCAGCCAAATACTCTCTCTACACCCAGGTGGCAGATAAGCATTTGCTGGCCACCCGTATCACCGCCCGCGTTACCGCCGATGCGCCCACTGCCGCATTCAGTTCGGTGGGTTTACGCGGCTACACAGCCGGCGAATATCTGGCCCCCCACAACACCACCATTGAAATTGAACACCGCTACCAGTTTGGCGAGCGCTGGGGCGCCACAGCGTTTTTAGGTGCGTCCTGTTTGTATGGCGGCAAGGAGGATTGTGGCGAATCGGAGAATTGGTACCCCGCAGCGGGCGCTGGCATCACCTACTTGCTGAAACCTCAGGAAAAAATGATTGTGCGTACAGAAATCGCCGTGGGTAAAAACGATAACTACGGATTTTATATTCAGTTTGGTAACGCGTTTTAGACATACAAAGAAAAAAAACAATCCCGTAGGGTGGAATAAGCGCAGCGCATTCCACCACATGGCAGCCAGCATCAGATCGCCTCAAGCGCTTCATTCAACGTTTTCACTGCCACAATTTCCATACCCGCAATACCACCTTTAGGCACGTTAGACTTGGGCACAATCGCGCGTTTGAAGCCGTGCTTGGCGGCTTCGCGCAAACGCTCCTGGCCGGACGGTACCGGGCGGATTTCGCCCGATAAACCTACCTCGCCAAAGGCGATAAGATCCTGTGGCAAAGCCTGATCGCGGAAACTGGACACAATGGCGAGCAGCAGCGCCAGGTCCACGCTGGTTTCCACCACTTTCACGCCACCCACCACGTTCACGAATACATCCTGATCGCCCACCATAATGCCGCCGTGGCGGTGCAAAACGGCCAGCAGCATCGACAAACGGTTCTGATCCAGTCCCACCGCAACCCGGCGCGGATTGCCCATGTTGGAACTGTCCACCAGTGCCTGCACTTCCACCAGCAACGGCCGGGTACCTTCCCACACCACCATGACAATGGAGCCGGAAGCGATGTCATCCGCGCGCTGCAAAAAAATCGCTGAAGGATTGGTGACTTCGCGCAAGCCCTGTTCGGTCATGGCAAACACACCCAATTCGTTCACGGCACCAAACCGGTTTTTATTGCCGCGCAGGGTACGGAAGCGGGAATCGTGCGAGCCTTCCAACAGAATCGAACAGTCGATCATGTGCTCCAGCACTTTCGGGCCCGCCAATGAGCCGTCTTTGGTCACATGGCCTACCAGCAACAAGACCGTGCCGGTTTGTTTCGCGAAGCGGGTCAGGAAGGCGGCACTTTCGCGCACCTGGCTCACCGAACCCGGCGCCGATTGCACATCACTCAGGTGCATCACCTGAATGGAATCCACCACCATCACTTTAGGTTGATGGATTTCAGCCTGCTGGGCGATGAGTTCGATATTGGTTTCCGACAGCATCGAGAGTTTGTCGGTGGGCAAATTCAAACGACGAGCGCGCATGGCCACCTGCTGCAGCGACTCCTCACCTGTCACATACAGGGCCGGCATGGTTTCCGCCAGCTTGCACAGGGTTTGCAGCAGCACCGTGGATTTGCCTGCGCCCGGGTGGCCGCCAATGAGCACTACCGAGCCGGGTACCAGGCCACCACCCAACACCCGGTCGAACTCCGCCATGCCGGTGCTGACCCGGGGCAGATCTTCCAGACTGATATCCGACAGCTTTTGTATCTTTCCGGTGGTGGCGCCGGCATAGCCGCCGCTGGCAACGGACGGTGCACGAGTGGCCGGCGCCAAGCGGATTTCCGCCACACTGTTCCAAGCCCCGCATTCGCTGCACTGGCCCTGCCATTTGCGATAATCTGCACCGCACTCATTACAAACAAACGCGGTTTTGGCCTTTGCCACAATCGCTCCTTTCCCGCCCGCGCGGTGTTTCGGCTAAAATAAACAGGATCCGCCAGATCGGCTTATCAGCCCCACGAAACCCGGACATAGTGTAACGCCACACCAGAGACCATTGCCAAATGCCTGACACAAGAATTCGCCAGCGCGGCTTCACCCTGATCGAACTGGTGGCCGTTATCGTGGTGTTGGGCATTGTGGCGGCCATTGCGGTTCCACGCTTCATCAATTTTTTCGAGGGCGCCATCAACGCCAACATGGTCCAGATCGCCGCCAACTACAAAGCCGGTGTAGATCAGGTGAACGCCAAGTGGCTGGCCGCCGGCAGCCCGGGTCCCAAACTCAATTTTATTCCCCTGCCCGCCGCCCAGGCCGGCGGTGACCTGAGTGTAAACGCCAATGGCTGGCCCGCCGACACCCGGGGCGTGAGCCTCACGCTCAATTCCGGCAACGACTGCCTGGATGTCTGGCGGGCGGTGCTGAGCCCGGGCGCGCCCAGCGTTTCGCTCACTCTGGGCGCGGCCGACTTCCACACCCAATACCTGGGCGCCAACAGCTGTCGCTACCGCAACGAAAAAGACCTGACCAAACACATCGAATTCAATTCCAATACCGGCATCGTGGTCACCAATCTCTAGGAAAGTGATAAAGTAGCCGGATGAATTCCTCCCTGATTCCCGAACGCGCCATCAGCGTGAGCCCCTCGCTGGCGGCGACCCTTGGCCTCGAAGAAGCGGTCATGCTGAGCCTGTTGACCGAGGCCATGAGCTATCTGGCCCCGGTGCACAGCAACGGCTTCCAGTGGTGTCACCTGAAAGATGACCAGGTCCAGCGGCTGATGCCGTTCTGGTCCGACCACGATATTGCCCGCATCGCCAAGAGCCTGCGCGACAAGGGCGTACTGCTGATTTCCAGTGCACCCTATTTTGAAAGCCACGAATTGCGGGTGGCCCTGAACGAGCGCAAAGGGCCGGCCAGCTTCAGCGCGCAGGTGAGCCAGAGCCCGCTCAACCGCCCGCATAACCAGGTCAGCCCCGGCGCCAGTCCCATGGCACCCAATTGGCAACCCACCGAGGATGTCTACACCCAGCTGGCCCAACACAACGTCCCGCGGGCGTTTGCGCGCGAGCAGATTCCCGAGTTTGTCACCTACTGGCGCGAGCAAGGCCAATCCGCCCATTCCTGGGGCGCCAAGTTCATCCAGCAGGTATTGCGCAAATGGCGCGAACAGGAAACCGAGTTCGGCCGGCGCGAGCAGGAAGCCCCCATGGCCAGTGGCTGGCGGCCCAGCCCCGACGCCATCGATGTGCTGGTGCGCCACGCCGGCATCAACCAGTGTTTTGTGGAAGATGCCATTGCCGAATTCGTGCTCTACTGGCGCGAACGCGGCGAGGCCTCGCGCACCTGGAACAGCAAGTTTATCCAGCATGTGCGCCGCCAGTGGGCGCGCTATACCGCCACGCTGCAACACGACACCGAACCGCGGCCATTGGCGGAAGACTGGACCCCGTCCGAGGATGTGTTCGAAGTGCTGGCGCTGGCAAACATCGACTTGCGCTTTGCCCGCGAGCAATTGAAGGAGTTCTGTATATACTGGCGCGACACCGGCCAGCTGCACGGCTCCTGGAACACAAAGTTCCTCCAGCATGTAAAATACCAATGGGCCAAGCGCCTGAACGGTGCACCACTACAACAGGGCAATGTGAATGCAGGACAAACCAACCCAGCCAACGGCAGGACCCGCGACCGCAGCGTCAGCGATCAGCTCGCCGACCGGTCATGGGCGCTCTGAACGCGCCCGGGCGACGGAATCCCACATCGATGCCATCAACCAGGCGTTCGAGCTGTTCCGGCTGAATTACCACAACCAGTATTTTGCCGCGTTTCCGGATGTGCAGACGCTCAACATGGCCAAGCGCCTGTGGCTGGATGCCCTCACCCGGTTCAGCCCGGAGGCGATTCTGCAGGGCGCACGCCGGGTTATCGAAGCGTCCGATTTTCTGCCCACGGTGCACAAAATGATTGTCGCCTGCGAAGGCGACAACCAGACCCACGGACTGCCCGACACCCACGCCGCCTATGTGGAAGCCTGCAATGCGGCCTCGCCCAAAGCCGAGCAACGCTGGAGCCACCCGGCGGTTTACCTGGCCGGCATGGCCGCCGACTGGTATTTTCTGGCCACCCAGCCGGAAAAAACCGCCTATCCGGTGTTTGCCCAGCACTACAAATCGCTGTGCGAACAGGTCCGGGCCGGCACCCGGTTACAGATGCCCGAACGTAAAGCGTTGCCCGAAACCATTGAAACACCTCTGTCCTCAGCGGAAAACCGCGAACGTTTAGCCAGTTTGCGCAAAGCGCTGGACATCTGAATACACCCTTTTTTTACCGATTATGCGGCGAGCCGGCGGCTCGCGGCCGGAGAGACGATGGACCATTCAAAAGGCAAAATGCTGGCGTGGGTTTTCGCCAGCTATGTAGTCGCCGTACTGGCATTGACCCTCACATTGGCCAGCAACCCACTCATGGAGCGTCGCTCTTTTCTGAAGGAACCGGGGCTGGACTTCACCAGCGAAACCGAAGAGGAATACCAGGCGCGTATCGCGCTGGCCTTACAGCAAACCGCCGACGCCGCGTTTGAGGATTACGCCGACCAGTTTCTGTCAAAGCTCAAGCTGGTCGCCCACGATGGCACCATCAAGAACGAGCTCAATAACGAATACGATTACCGGCAACTGCCCGACTTTGCCGCCATCAGCCACATCCCTGACCGCAAAAAGGCGTTTTTCGATTACCTCCGGCCGGCGGTGGAGTACCAGAACCAATTGATCCGGGAACGGCGGGTCATACTGAAGGGGATTGAAATTTTCATTGCCAATGGCGGACAGCTGTCCAGCGCACAACAGCGTTACATGAAGCAAATGCGCAAGCGCTACAGAATCGACAAATCCTTGACCGATGAAGAAGCGATCCCGGTACTCATGCGCCGCATGGATACCATTCCGGTGTCAATGGTGCTGGCGCAGGCCGCCATCGAGTCGGCCTGGGGCCAAAGCCGGTTCGCACGCGAAGCCAACAACCTGTTTGGCCAATGGTGCTTCCGCCCGGGCTGCGGCATCGTGCCCAACAGTCGGCCGGCGGGCAAAACCTATGAGGTAAAAGCGTTCGACAGCGTCGATCAGGGCATCGCGGCCTACTTCCAGAACATCAACGCCTTCCACCGCTACTCTGAAATCCGCGACATCCGCGAGGCGGCCCGGGCAGCGGGTAAGCCACTCAAGGGCTACGACATGGTTGCCGGCCTGCAGGCCTACTCCACCCGGGGCGATGAATACATCCGGGAATTGCGCGCGATGATCCGCGGCAACAAGCTGGAGTGAAAAACACCAGGCATAAAAAAACCCGGCATTGCCGGGTTTTTTTATGCGGGCTGATTAAACGAGTGTTACGTTTTCAGCCTGTGGGCCCTTCTGACCCTGAGTGATTTCGAAAGTCACTGACTGACCTTCAGCCAAGGTCTTGCGACCTGTGCCGTTGATTGCGCGGAAGTGTACGAATACATCCGGGCCACCAGCGGTCTGCTGCAGGAAACCATAACCTTTCTCATCGTTAAACCACTTAACGGTACCATTGTGAATAGTAGACATTTTAAACCTCGTCTCAAAATATAAAGCGCCGCGTCCCTGGCGAAGATCCAACTTATCCATCCAGCAGCGCAGAGCAAGGCAAAAAGTCTTTCGGCTGAGCGGCAAAACGGTAAAGCGCAATCATTCTAGGTGGCCCTTGACAAGAGTACAAGCGAATTCGGCGGCCTTTAGGGTTCAAACGGCCAATTGCCATCGTCCTTTGGTCGCAAAAACGCGGTGGAGTGCCAATAGAAGCGCCCTTTACCTGCGGGGGCGGTGCAATTGTAGCGGGAACGGCCAGGCGCCAGCGGCCGGCCGGCCTGAAAAGCCACCCAACCCGCATCGGCCTGGTGCGCCTGTGCCAACCCCTGACCACTCACATAGCAACGCACCTGGCCGGCGATGGATGCCGGCAGCTGATAGCTCAGCACCGGCCTGTCCGCCCGCGCGAGCACCCCGTCCGGCAGGTCTGCGCCGGTGCCGGTCTGCAGGCGGAAACCCTCATAGGGTAACGGCAGGGTGCGCAACTTGAGCGTGAAGTCCGCATCGTCACCGTAATCCCCGCCCATGGGAAAGCGGGCCAGCGCCAGCTTGTCGCGACGAGTGGCCGGCCCGCTTTGCTGGCCGAATGCCACATAGCCGGCTTGGTCTAAAAGGGTCTGCAAGGCCTGATTGCTTTCGCCGTAGGGGTACGCAAAAGCGCGATAACCGTGGCCGGTCTGCGCTTTGATACGCGCTTCCGCCTGTTCGATGTCGGCCATGACCTGCGTTGCCCACTGATCGTCGGTGAGCGCGCCGGTGCGTCGTACCAAATGCCCGTGCGTGCGGCTGTGGTTGGCCATGGCTGCGCCCTCGCGACTCATTTGCTGCAGCTGGTCCCAGGTCATCATGTGCCGCGCCCGGCTATCCACTGCATCGGTACTGACAAACACCACATAGGGCCAGCCACGGGTCTTCAACAACGGGTGAGCCACCGAGTAAATCGACTCATAGGCATCGTCAAAGGTGATCAGTACGGTTTTATCCGGCAGGGGTTGTTCGGACTCCAGCGCCGCCAGCACCTGCGGCAGCGACACCACCGCAAAGCCAGCCGCCTCAATCAACTCCAGATGGCGGACAAAACGCGCCGGGCTGGTACTGGTGGCCGCCGGCGTGGACTCGCTGATGTGATGGTATTGAAGAATGACCAGGGCCGACGCCGTGGCGGGCAACAGGGCGATAATCAGGGCGGCCATACAGGCCAGGTGCCGGACGTATTTCATAGGACTATAGTGAACATGCAAGCAGCGGATGCCGATTTACGGCAGGATGCATCATTGTAACCGTCTGTGCGAGGCCCTCAAGTCACGTGAACCAGCCCAGCTCCAGCCCCAGCGCCAAACGCATCGCCCGCACCATTCTGAATGGCTTTGACGCCTACTTTGCCGACTACCAGAACATCACCCTGGGCGCCAAGGCGCGCTTTGAAACCGCCAACTGGGCCAGGGCACAAAGCGCGCACCGCGACCGCATCGAGCTGTACAAAACCAAGGCCGACCAGGTGCGCCAGTTAGTGGGCACCGTCACCAGTAAAAATGTGCTGGATCTTTCGCTCTGGCAACAGGCCCGGCAGGCCTATGCCCAGCTGGTGAGCAATCACAACAACTATGAAATTGCCGAGACGTTTTTCAATTCTATTTTTTGCAATCTGTTCGACCACCAGCAGATTCATGATTCCAATCTTTTTGTAAAACCCTCAAAAGCCACCGACAACAAACAGCTGGAAAACTACAGTATCTATTTCAGCTATCCGCTCGACGCCGGCACCCAAACCATTATCGAGCGGCTGTTCGAAGAGTTCGCCTTCTCCACGCCGTGGGAGGATATGGCGCGCGATGTGGCGCGCATTGACCAGACATTGAACCAGCACCTGACTGAGGCCGGTCTCGATCCCGTCCATGGCCGCATTGATGTACTGGAATCCATTTTTTACCGCAACAAAGGCGCCTACCTGGTGGGCCGGTTGGTGTTCGACAACCTCATCTGCCCGTTTGTCATCGCCTTTCAGAATAATGAGCGCAACGGTATTTTTGCCGACGCGTTGCTGCTGGACCAGGACAGCGTCAGCCGGATCTTCAGTTTTACCCGCTCCTATTTCATGGTGGACACGCCGGTTCCTTCACGTTTTGTCCGGTTCCTGCGCACGCTGATGCCGCGCAAAGATGTATCGGAAATCTATAACGCCCTGGGCTTCAACAAGCACGGAAAGACCGAGTTCTACCGGCACACCATCAATCACATGAAAGCCAGTGATGACCTGTTTGTGGAAGCGCCCGGCATCCGCGGCATGGTGATGAGTGTGTTCACCCTGCCCAGCTATGACGTGGTATTCAAAGTCATCAAGGACCGGTTCGATCCACCCAAAACCGTGACCGAGGCCATCGTTAAAGAAAAATACAAACTGGTGTCCCGTTCGGATCGCGCCGGCCGTATGGCCGACACCCAGGAATACAGTAATTTTATTTTTTACCGCAACCGCTTCAGCGAGGAACTGCTCGCGGAACTGCAACGGGTGGCGCCGTCAAAACTCATCATCACCAGTAAAACAGTGATCATCAAACACCTGTACACCGAGCGCCGGATGACGCCGCTCAATCTCTATCTGGCCGAGGCAAACGAAAACCAATTGGCCGACGTGATGAATGAATACGGGCTGGCCATAAAACAATTGGCTGCCGCCAATATTTTTACCGGCGACATGCTGTTGAAAAACTTCGGCGTCACCCGCCACGGCCGCGTGGTGTTTTATGACTACGATGAAATCTGTCTGATTACCGAGTGCAATTTCCGCAAGATCCCGGAGCCCCGCAACGAGCAGGAAGAGATGGCCGACCGGCCTTGGTATCCGGTGGCCGAAAACGACATTTTCCCAGAAGAATTCAGGTTATTTTTTACCGGCGCACCGCAAGCCCGTGCCGCCTTTGAGCGCTACCACCAGGATTTGTACGATTACCGCTATTGGCAAAAAATTCAGACAGAACTACTGGACGGAAAGATCAACGACACCTTCCCGTACCGGCAGGAACAGCGATTCAAACGAACTTGAGGCCAAGGCCACCGGGCTCGACCCGGACAATGAGCATATCGACGATAGGGGCATCCATGAGCATACCCTGCACCTGGCCACGCACCTGAGTACCTACCGGCGGCATTTCCTGCGGATCGGTGACAATAAAAATGCCGCCATCGGAAATATCGCGGGTTTGCACCATCAATTCACCAAATGAATCGTGCGTGATCAGTACCCGGCAACGCACCGGAATACGTGGGTAACGCCTGTTTTCATTGGTCATAGGCCAGGGTCCGTGTGATCGGCCGTCCAACGCAGACGGCCGCCATGCCACGCAGCTTACTTGTCGTCCACCAACAGTTGATCAAGGCGGCTGCGATAGAAAGTAATGGAGAAGCGATTGACACCGTCTCTCACCACCTCAACCACCAGTTCCGACTCACCCACGCTGATAACAGTACCGGTCGTGGTTTTACTGCCAGTGACCACATGAATGGTTTTACCCACATAGCCACGCGCTTCATCAAAACTGATTTCAAACGGCCCTTTCGGTGCCGCAGGTTGTACCGGTGCGACCACTTTGGGTTCATCGCGCAACGGCTCCACCTCTATAAATATAGGCGAAATGGGCGATCCTGCGAGTTCCACTTCCAAGCGGTCCATAATCCGCTGACTGATAACTTCCGGTGCTTCCGGCTCATCGAAGTTGATATTGAGCAACCAGCGCAAGGTCAGGCGCTCGGGGTTCTCCAGATATCGGGCGTACGCGGCCCGGGCAGGCGCACTCAGGCCTAGGCCCCGGTAAGCCAGGTATTTTTCCACCCCGGCAAGGTGAGCGGCATGCAACGCCGGCACGTCCATGCTGTGGTGACGGGCGCAGTACTCGGACCAGGCCTTCATGCTGCGGATGTCGTCGAAATTGAAGCGGATCAGATCGAGCGAACCCATGCGCTGCAGATTGCTGCTCACTTCGCCGAACCGCAACTGGGTGGAGAATTCGTAGGCACCGCGCACCAGCAGATCGATATCCACAATCAGGTCGCGTGCAGCAGCACCGTACTGATACTTAAGGCTCACGTCGCTGTCGGCATCAATACCCAGCATCCAGGGGGCCGGCTGACGCTCCGGATGGGTACAATCCACATCCACTTCGGCCGCCGCCGCTACGTGGTTCAGATTGGCGTTCACACCGGAGATTTTAATGCTCATGGATTCAGGCGCTGCACGGCTGAAACGCTGCTGAACCAGCGCTGGCAGCGACTCCATATCCACTTCCACCGACTGAATGAAGGCACTGAAATCTTCACCATCAACCGAATTCACCTGAATCCGGTTAACGGTGATCACCCCGTCAAAGCCCAGACTCAGGCGACCGTAGGTGATATACATCACACCCGACAGGTCGGCGATGGCATCGTCGACTTTATTGCGGATATCCCATTGCAACAGCCAGCGACCTGCCACCAGCAATACCGCAACCAGAACCACCAATTTAAAAATTTTCTTTCCCATAATTCACCTCAATGTGCATTCAGGCGTCCTTGCCAGGGCCTGAAGAGCCGATTCTAGCAGCCTGCGGCAAGAATCCCGACTATTCCTTGTGCTGCACTGCGACGCTGTCGACTTTTTGGAAGCCCCGCGGCAGTTTATTGCCCCGCCGCCCACGCTCGCCGCGGTAATGCTCGAGATCGGCCGGCTTGAGTGTCAGGTGGCGTTTGCCCGAGTAAATGGTCAGCTCGTCCGCCGGCTTGAGCACGGCCACGGCCAACAGATACTCTTCCCGCGCCTGCAGCCGCGAGCTGGGTATATTCATGATTTTATTGCCTTTACCGCGGGCCAGTTCCGGCAATTCCGACAGCGGGAACACTAGCAGGCGGCCCTCGTTGGACACGGCGGCCAACAGGTCAGAACCGGCGTCGTTGACCTGCGTCGGCACCATCACGCGCGCACCTTTGGGCAGCGTCAACAGCGCCTTACCGGCGCGGTTTTTAGACGCCATATCGCCCAATTTGCCCACAAAGCCGTAACCGGCATCGGTGGCCAGCAGGACCTTATCTTCGTCGGCACCCATCAGGGCACCCTCAAACGTGGCACCACTGGGCGGGTTGAGGCTGCCGGTTATAGGCTCGCCCTGACCACGGGCCGATGGCAGGGTGTGGCTTGCCAGGCTGTAGGAGCGCCCGGTGGAATCGAGCAACAGCACCGGTTGGTTGCTTTTGCCTTTCACCGACAGCTTGTATTTGTCGCCCGATTTGTAGCTGAGGGCGGCCGGGTCAATGTCGTGACCTTTGGCCGCGCGTATCCAGCCCTTATCGGAAATCACCACCGTGATGGGGTCGGCGCTCATGAGCTCAGTTTCGCTGAAGGCCTGCGCCGCGTCGCGCGCCACGATGGGCGAACGGCGCTCGTCGCCGTGAATTTCCGCCACTTCGAGCAATTCTTTTTTGATCAGGTTTTTCAGTTTTACCGCGGAATCCAGGGTTTTCTGCAGGTTGGCCTTTTCCTTTTCCAACGCTTCCTGCTCTTCCTTGATCTTCATCTCTTCCAGCCGCGCCAACTGGCGCAACTTGGTATCGAGAATGTATTCCGCCTGCGCTTCACTCAGATTAAAGCGCGCCATCAGCACCGGCTTGGGTTCATCTTCGGTGCGGATAATGCGGATCACTTCATCCACGTTCAGGAACACAATCATCAACGCGGCCAGGCGCTCCAGGCGCTCTTCCACCTTTTCCAGGCGGTGCTGCAAACGCCGGCGGGTGGTGACGGTGCGGAAGCTGATCCATTCGCTCAACAAAGTGTTGAGCGGTTTAACCGCCGGCCGGCCGTCGATGCCGATCATGTTCATGTTGATGCGATAGGTGCGTTCCAGATCCGTGGTGGCGAACAGGTGCTGCATCATCTGATCCATGTCCACGCGGTTGGAGCGCGGCACAATCACCAGCCGGGTGGGATTTTCATGGTCGGATTCATCGCGCAGGTCGGCCACCATGGGCAGCTTCTTGGCCTGCATCTGGGCCGCTATCTGCTCCAGCACTTTAGCGCCACTGACCTGATGCGGCAGCGCCGTCACCACGGCGTCGCCATCTTCCATAGTCCAGACCGCGCGCATGCGCAGACTGCCGCGGCCGGTTTCGTACATTTTGATGATTTCATCGCGCGGGGTGATGATCTCCGCGTCGGTGGGCATGTCCGGACCCAATACGTGCGTGCACAGATCGGTGACACTGGCCTTGGGGTTATCGATCAGATGAATACAGGCGCTCACCACTTCGCGCAGGTTGTGCGGGGGAATATCGGTGGCCATGCCCACGGCAATCCCCGTGGTGCCGTTCAGCAATACATGCGGCACCTGTGCCGGCAACACCGCGGGCTCGTTCAGGGTGCCATCGAAGTTGGGCAACCAGTCCACCGTGCCCTGCCCCAGCTCGGACAGCAGTACTTCGGAGAATTTGGTCAGGCGCGACTCGGTGTAACGCATGGCCGCGAAGGATTTCGGGTCATCGGGTGAACCCCAGTTACCTTGGCCGTCTACCAGCGGGTAGCGGTAGGAAAACGGCTGCGCCATCAGCACCATGGCCTCGTAGGCGGCCGAATCGCCGTGCGGGTGGAATTTACCGATCACATCACCCACGGTACGCGCCGACTTCTTGTACTTGGCACTGGCCTTCAGGCCCAGCTCGCTCATGGCGTAGATAATCCGACGCTGCACCGGCTTCAGGCCGTCGCCCACGTGCGGCAGTGCGCGATCGAGAATCACGTACATGGAATAGTCCAGGTAGGCTTTCTCGGTGAATTCTTTAAGGGAGACGCGTTCGTCCGCTTGTACGGCGGGGATCAGCTCTGACATCTTCGATCCTGATAGTTATGGCTTTATCGTCCCGCAGCCTTCAAAGTGCGGGAATGGCATGGCTTATACCAAAATCGGGCCCTGGCTGCCACTGCCCATGGCAAGGCGCAGGCGCTAGAATAGGCAATACGCAGTCGTATCAGGGGCGAGGATGCACCAGGCAGTATCGACAATCATAGTCACAGGGATTTTGGCGGCCAGTGCGCCAACCGCGGCTCAGGCGCCCCAGCCCGATTGGCTGGAGGCCATCGGGCAGCAGGCGCAACTGCCCGCCACGCCCACCCCATGGACCATCACCGAATGGCCCGATTTACAGCGGTCGGCGAATACACGGCAGGATGGACACCAGCACGGTGAAATTGACATCCATCATGCGCCCGCGGATTACCGGCCTTACGACAACAGCCACGAACTCAACCTGCGGATGGTCGTGCACACCCGCCAGCACCTGGCCAACCCCGATATCTGGCCCACCTTTCTGGTCAAGGAAAAGGATCAGAACTGGATCGACACCACGCGCGAATACGTGCACGACACCGCCACCGGTCCGGTGGTGTGGTTTGATAACTTCTTCGCCCTCAAGCGCAGTAACACCGAGGACACCGCCAGCCACGACCTGCGCATTACCCCCAAGCTCTCCTGCCGCAATCAGGATGGTTGTAAGCAGGATGTCCGCATCCGCTCGCGCGTGACCCTGCCTCATACCCAGCAACGTCTGCGGTTGTTGCTGACCAACGAAGACCCGAACAGTATTTACGATACCCTGGACCGGCGCCGGACCCTGCCCGATGACCAGACCGACAACCCCTTCTCGGCGGCATTGAGCTACGCGGTCAAGATGACCGACAACTACGACATCCGTTTGTCGTCCGGTGTGCAAGGCGGCGGCACACCGCAGGTGTTCATCCAGGCCGGCAGTTCCGGCCGACTGGAATTAACACCCAACGTGCTGGTGTCCGCCGGCCAGAGCTTTTTCTACCGCACGGCCGAGGGTTGGGGCGCAAGAACCCAGTTGGATTTCGACACCACCTTGCGCCAGAAAGTGAATGAAGTGATCCGGATCCGGCAGACGCTGGATGTGAGTGAGGACTTTGTTGGCGCCGATTACGACGCCAGTGTGGAATACCTGCATCAGGTCAATCGCAACCGCGCTTGGGGCGTGGGGGTATCCACTTCCGTCAATCATTTAAGAAATTTTGACGATGAAGGGCACCGGCTCTGGTATCGCTACCGCAAGCGCTTTTATCGCGAATGGCTGTTCTGGGAAATCCAGCCATTCGTCGCCTGGACCCGCGAATACGATTTTAAAGCCGACCCCGGCCTCGCGCTCAGCATCGAGATTTATCTCGACGAAGAATCATGATTGCTCCTGGCGTGCCACGTAATCCAGCATGGGCATGGAATGCCCGGGGCTGGTAATAATGCGTACATGCGACGGCCGCAACGCGCGCGGCTCGCGCACGCCGCAGGAATGCGCAATCATCGACACGCTCTCGGTCATCTGCCGCTGATACTCCGCCACCCGTTCGCTTTTCTCCGCCGGCACCAGGCCGCGCTGTAGTTTTTTATTGTGCGTAGTGATACCCGTGGGACAGGTGTTCTTATTGCATTGCAGCGCCTGAATGCACCCCAGGGCAAACATGAAACCACGCGCACTGTTGACCGCATCGGCGCCACAGCATAGCGCCATCGCCACCGCGCCCGGCGTGATCAGTTTACCCGCCACAATCACCCGGATGCGCTCGCGCAAACCGTACTGGGTCAGCAATGCCACCACTAACGGCAGGCTTTCCTTGATCAGCAGCCCCATATTATCCATCAACGGTTGTGGCGCCGCACCGGACCCACCATCGCCGGAATCCAGGGTAATAAAATCCGGCGCGCTGGCGTGACCGCGCTCGCCAATCACGGTAAACAGTTCGTGCAGCCATTCGCTGGCACCCAGAACAAATTTGATGCCTGTGGGTTTACCGGTAATGCGGCGGACCCGTTCGATCATGTCGAGCAGATCGCCCACACTGTGCACTTCGCTGTGCGATGACGGCGATATGGACGCCTGACCTTCCGGGATGCCGCGAATGGCGGCAATTTCGGCGGTGACTTTATCGGCCGGGAGTATGCCGCCTTTGCCGGGTTTGGCGCCCTGGCTCAATTTGATTTCAAACATCCGCACCTGGGCGTGACCCGCAACCGCCGCGAGCTTTTTTTCGTCCAGTTCACCGGCGTCATTGCGCACACCGTATTTGGCCGTGCCAATCTGGAAAATAATGTCGCACCCCCCACTGAGGTGGTGCGGCGCGAGTCCGCCCTCACCGGTATTCAACCAACAACCCGCCTTGGCCGCACCGGCCGACAACGCTTGCACCGCGGGCGCGGACAGCGCGCCAAAACTCATGGCCGAAATATTGAAAATGGATCGTGTGGTATAGGGCGATGGACAATCGGCACCAAAAGTAATCGCCGCCGGCGGCTCATGGCTGTTGGCGTCCACCGGCAAAAATGCGTTGAGGAAGATCGGCGTACCGGGCTTGTCCATATCGCGGGTGGAGCCAAACGCAATGTTGAGTCCATTGCGCTTTGCCGCCTTGTACACCCAACTGCGATCGGCCCGATTGAACGGCATTTCCTCCCGGTCCTGGGCAAAAAAGTACTGCCGGAAAAACACCCCCAGGTGTTCAAACAGGTAGCGGAAACGGCCTATCACCGGGTAATTGCGCCGGATGGTATGACGGGTCTGGCTTCGATCCACCAACCAGGCGTACGCCACCCACAAGAGTCCCAAGCCCACCGCCAGTGCCAGCAAATCACCCAGTAACGCCAATAACCAAATGCCCCAATCCATATCCACCTCCATGATGACAGCCTCCATTTTAGGCTTTATGACTAAATGGTCTATCCTTTCAGGATATTGAAACCGGGAGAAACCTGATGAAAGCCTCTGACCTGATGGTGAAGTGCCTTGAAGAAGAAGGCCTGGAATACATTTTCGGCGTGCCCGGCGAGGAAAATGCCGACTTTATGATGTCGCTGGAACACTCCGATCAGATCCGCTTCATATTGACCCGCCACGAGCAGGGCGCCGCCTTCATGGCCGAAATTTACGGGCGCCTGACCGGCAACCCGGCTGGCTGTCTGGGTACCCTGGGCCCCGGCGCCACCAACCTGATCACCGGCGTGGCCGATTCCAACATGGATCGCGCGCCCATGCTGGTGCTCACGGGCCAAGGCGCTTCGACCCGCCTGCACAAGGAATCCCATCAGGTGATGGACGTGGTCAACATGTTCAAACCGGTGACCAAATGGGCCACTACCATCTGGCACCCGGAAAACATCCCCGAAATCGTGCGCAAAGCCGTACGCGTGGCGCGCACCGAAAAGCCCGGCGCCGTGCATGTGGAACTGCCGGAAGATATTGCCAAGCTGAAGATCGATAAGGCGCCCCTGCCGGTACGCAAATTCCGTCGGCCGGTGCCCGACGACAAGGCCATGGACCGGATTTTTGACCGGATCAAAAGCGCCAAACGCCCGATCATCATCGCCGGTAACGGCTGCATCCGCCGCCGCGCCAGTAAACAGCTGAGGATATTCTGCGAGAAAACCGGCATCGGCGTGGTGTCGACGTTTATGGCCAAAGGCTGCGTGGACATGGACGCACCCTATTGCCTGTACACCATCGGCCTTGGCGCCAAGGACATCCCGGCCTGCGCAGTAGATGCCTCCGATCTGGTGATTTGTCTGGGCTATGACATGGTGGAGTACCACCCCAAACTGTGGAACAACGGCCGCACTAAGCCGGTGATTCACATCGATTTCTTACCGGCAGAAATCGATGAAAACTATCACCCCCAATTGGAAGCGGTGGGTGATCTGGCACACGCCTTGTGGATGCTGAACGAACGGGTCGATAAAAACCCGGGCGCGTTTTCGTTTGATTTCACGCAACAAAACGCCGTGCGCCGCGACATGAGTGCGGAGCTGGCCAAACACAAAGACGATAACACCGAAGGCAGTATCCGCCCGCAAAAAGCCCTGTGGGACGCGCGCGCGGTCATGGGGCCCGAGGACATTTTATTGAGCGATGTGGGCGCGCACAAAATGTGGATCGCGCGGCATTTTCAGTGCCATGAACCCAACACCTGCCTGATTCCGAACGGCTTTTGTTCCATGGGCTTCGCCCTGCCCGGCGCCATCGCTGCGGCATTGATCAACCCCGATAAAAATATTCTCGCCATCAGTGGCGACGCCGGCTTCATGATGAACGTGCAGGAAATGGAAACCGCGCGCCGATTGAATCTGAACCTGACGGTGATGGTCTGGGCCGACAACGCCTACGGTCTGATCGCTTGGAAACAGGACAACGAGTTCGGCCGCCACACGGATCTGGATTTTGGCAATCCCGATTGGCTCAAGCTCGCAGAAGCCTTCGATTGGCACGGTCACTGGGTGGATAAATCCACTGATTTACAGGCAGCGCTGAAACAATGCTTTGCCGAATCCGGCCCAAGCCTGCTGGTGATTCCCATCGATTATCGCGAAAACAATCTGCTCACCAAGCGCCTGGGCGAGCTTACCTGCCCCATCTGATCGGCGCCGCCCCGCCGCACGGCGGGGCCTGTGCCGCCCCCCTCCACGCAATAGCATCGCGCCATAAAGCAGCTGAGTGGCAGCGCGTGTCCTGCAATGCCGGTTTCGGCACGATTATGTCTGCCGGTAAACAGCCGCCCGCCAATATGTTTAAATAGCGGCCAAATAATACACAGATGACGGAGTGTGCATGCAAACCGGCGAATTAATTTCATTGGCCTTTTATTTCACCGCCATGATCGGCATCGGCATTTACGCCTGGCGCAAAGCCAGTAAGGACGTCTCCGGCTATATGCTGGGCGGACGCCAGCTGAGCCCTGCGGTCACCGCACTCTCTGCCGGGGCCTCCGACATGAGCGGCTGGATTCTGATGGGCCTGCCCGGCGCCATGTACGTCACCGGATTGTCGTCCAGCTGGATTGCCATCGGCCTGGTGCTGGGCGCCTGGCTCAACTACCTGCTGGTAGCACCGCGGCTGCGCACCTACACAGAGATTGCCGGCGATGCCATTACCCTGCCCGACTATTTTGAAAAGCGCTTCGACGATACCAGCCGGACACTGCGCATTTTGTCCGCCCTGGTGATTATTATTTTCTTTACCCTGTACACCTCCTCCGGCGTGGTCGCCGGTGGCAAACTGTTCGAGAGCTCGTTCGGCTTGTCGTACGAAATGGGGCTGTGGATTACCGCTGGCGTGGTGGTTATCTACACCCTGTTCGGCGGTTTTCTGGCCGTGTCGCTCACGGATTTCGTGCAGGGCTGTATCATGTTTGTGGCGCTGATTCTGGTGCCGCTGATCGCCTTCGGTCAGTTCGATTCCATCGCAGAAATGAACCGCACCGTGCAGCAACAAGACCCCGCACTGCTGACGTTTTTTACCGGCGTCACCTTCGCTGGCATCATTTCCAGCATGGCCTGGGGCCTGGGTTATTTTGGTCAACCGCACATCATCGTGCGCTTTATGGCGATCCGCAGCGTGAAAGATATTCCCGCCGCCCGCCGCATCGGCATGAGCTGGATGATCGTCACCATTGTGGGCGCGTTGGCCGTCGGTTACACCGGCGTGGCGTACGTGGCCGACACCAATGCCGCGCTCACCGACCCGGAAACGATTTTTATTTTCTTCGCCCAGACGCTGTTTCACCCGCTGATCAGCGGTTTCTTATTGGCGGCCATTCTGGCGGCCATCATGAGCACCATTTCGTCGCAATTGCTGGTGAGTTCCAGCTCGCTGACCGAAGACGTGTACAAAGCGTTTTTGAACCGCGACGCGTCTGACACCACGCTGCTGTTAATCGGCCGTGGCAGCGTGCTGGCCGTGGCACTGATTGCCATCTGGCTCGCCTATGACCGCAGCAGTACCATCCTGAGTCTGGTGAGCAACGCCTGGGCGGGCTTCGGCGCGGCATTCGGCCCGCTGATTCTGTTTTCCCTGTTCTGGCGTCGCACCACCCGCGCGGGCGCCATTGCCGGCCTGGTCACCGGCGCCTCTACCGTGCTGTTCTGGCTCTACGCGCCGATCGAAATCGACGGTCAGAGCCTCAGCAGTCTCATGTATGAAATTGTCCCCGGCTTTATTCTGGCCAGTGTTGCGCTGGTATTGGTCAGCCTGAAGACCCCGGCACCGGCCCAACACCTGATGGATCAGTTTGATCAGGCCAAAGCCGCAGCCAGCTGATTTTTTTAGTACACTTCGGGCAAATGTCCCAAAAAGACCTTGCCCATGTACAAAAGGATTTGGCCCGCCGTGCTGTGCACGTTGCTTGCCTGCAAAGAAACCCCTCCACCGGCCCCGGTGGAGGTGGTGACCTCCCCCGCACAATCCACTTATTTCCCGATCTACGGTGATTATGTCGCCACCACCCGCGCCTCACTCGACGTAGAAGTGCGCGCGCGGGTGAACGGCTTTATCGAAGAAGTAGCCTTCACTGAGGGCAGCCGGGTCAAAGCCGGCGACCTGTTGTACCGGATTGATGACCGCCCCTACAAAGCCCGAGTTAACCGCCTTTCAGCAGGTGTGGAAAATGCGCAGGCGTTGCTGCGAAAAACTCAACGCGATGTGGAGCGACTCGAACCGTTGTTCAGACAGGATGCCGCCAGTCAGATGGATCTGGATAATGCACTGGCCGCAAGGGATCAGGCCCGCGCCGGCCTGGCCGCCGCGCAAGCCGAATTGAAAGAAGCGTCATTGGAGCTCGAATACACCCGGGTGACCGCGCCCATCGATGGTCTTGTGGGTGCCACCCAGGCCGACCTGGGTGCGCTGGTGGGCAGCAGCGCACAATCCCTGCTCACCACCGTCAAACGGGTCGACCCCATGTACGTCCAGTTCCACATGTCGGCACTCGACTACCTGAACGCCCGTCGCCGTAAATCCAGCTTTGACGACCAGCAGAAACTGGACACCGAGGGCAAAGCGGTGGAGGGCTTTGTTCAGATCACGCTGCCCGACGACACTCGCTACCGCTATTGGGGCGACGTAGACTTCACCGACCCGCAGGTGAACCCCCGCACCGGGACCTTTGCCGTGCGCGCAGTGATTCCCAACCCCGATCGCGAATTGCTGCCCGGCCAATACGTGCATGCCCGGCTGGAACTGGATGTGATTGCCGATGCGGTGGTGATTCATGAAAAAGCCATCCAGGTCGAGCAGGGCGGGACCTTTGTCATGGTGGCCATGCCAGACAATACCGTTGAACGCCGCTTTATTGTCACCGGCCCCCGCTCGGAAGCGCGAGTAGTGGTGTCTTCTGGACTGTCGGCAGGCGAGCAGATCATTGTGGAGGGCATTCATAAAGTGCGTCACGGCCAAACCATTCGCACGGTCTCGGCCGAGGCCTACGCCAAGCGTCTGGAACAGCAACAAGCGGACCTGCTCGCGCCCGAGGACAGCGCCCCTCAGGACACGCCAGTGCCCGATCAACCCAGCGGGGAGGCCGGCGAGCAACCATGATTGCCGCACATTTTCTGGACCGGCCGGTGAAAGCATCGGTCATTTCCATCGTTATTACGTTGGTGGGATTGATCGCAGTATTTACCTTGCCAATCGACCAATACCCTTACATCAGCCCGCCTTCGGTGAAAGTCAGTACTTCCTTTCCCGGCGCCTCGGCGCGCACTGCCTCGGAGTCGGTCGCCACCCCGATCGAGCAGGAGCTTAACGGCACCCCCAACATGCTGTACATGCGCTCATCCAGCTCCAAAAGCGGTGGCGTCAATATCACTCTCACATTTGAAGTGGGCACCGACCCGGATTTTGCCGCCATCGATGTACAAAACCGGGCCAAACAGGCCGATGCCAACCTGCCTGTGGATGTGATGCAGGAAGGCGTGAGCGTGGACAAGGAATCCGCGGTCGAGTTACTGAAGCTGGCGATTACCTCAACCGATCCGAAATACGACGACATTTACCTCTCCAACTACGCCACCATCAACATCGAGGCCGCCCTGCGTCGCATTCCCGGTGTGGGCCGCACCCGCAATACCGGCGCGCGCTCCTACTCTATGCGGGTCTGGCTCAGGCCCGATTACATGACCGCACACGGCCTGACCACCAGCGATGTGATCAATGCCATTAAAGAGCAGAACACCGAAGCCGCGGCCGGTTCGCTGGGCGGGCAACCTACCAAGGACAACGTCACCCAGTCTTACCCCATCACCACCCAGGGCCGACTGTCGTCACCCGACGAATTCGGCAATGTAATTGTGCGGGCCGACAGCTCCGGTGCCATGATCCGGTTGCGCGACGTGGCGCGCATCGAACTGGAATCTTCCGCTTACACGCTGGAATCCAAACTCAATGGCAAAGACGCCGCCATTCTGCAGGTTTACCTCATGCCGGGCGCCAACGCACTGCAAGTGGCCGCTCAGGTAAAAGCCACCATGGCTGAATTGGCTGGCGCCTTTCCTCAGGGGCTGCAGTGGCAGGTGTGGTACGACGGCTCACTGTTTATTGCAGAGGCCATTAAAGAAGTGATTCTGACCCTGGCCGAGGCCTTGCTGCTGGTGGTGCTGGTGGTATTCCTGTTCCTGCAGAACTGGCGCACCACATTAATTCCCGCCCTCGCGGTACCGGTGTCGATTATCGGCACGTTTGCCGCCATGCAGGCCTTCGGCTTTACCCTCAACACGGTCAACTTGCTGGCCCTGGTGCTGGCCATTGGCATCGTCGTGGATGACGCCATTGTGGTGGTGGAATCGGTTGAGCGCATCATGAAAGACACCGGCGCCAGCGCACTGGAAGCCACCCGGCAGGCCATGGCGGAACTGTCCGGGGCACTGGTGGCCACCAGCCTGGTGCTGGCGGCGGTGTTTGTGCCGGTGGCCTTTTTACCCGGCATCAGCGGCATTCTGTACCGGGAATTTGCGGTGGCCATTACCGTCGCAGTACTGATTTCCACACTGGTGGCGCTCACCCTCAGCCCCGCCCTCTGCACCTTGTTGCTCACTCGCTCAAACACACCGCCGCCCGCGCGTTTGCGCCCCGTGTTTACCCGCGTGGACCAATGGTTGGCCCGCGGCGGCCAGGTGTACGAAACGGCCGTGCGCGCTTGCCTCCATCACCGACGCCGTGCGCTCGTAGGTTTTTGTGCACTGCTGGGTGCCACTTTTTTGCTGTTCAAATACCTGCCCGCCAGTTTTATGCCGGTGGAAGACCAGGGACGTTTTTTTGTGGACCTTGAATTACCCGATGGCGCCTCGGTGGCACGTTCGCGACTCATTGCCAGCCGCGCCCAGGCTATTGCCCAGCAACATCCCGCAGTAGCGCACGTTTTCAGTCTGGCGGGAGAGAGTAAACGCTCGGGCGGCGACGAGGCGGATGCCACGCTGGAAGTTATTCTGAAAGACTGGTCTGAACGCGAGGGCGTAAGCGTGGATCAGGTGATGAATGAATTGGCGCCTGCGTTCGACACGATTCTGGAAACCACCAACCGGGTATTCAAGCCGTCAGCCATTGCGGGGCTGGGTAACTCCAACGGCGTCGAACTGGAGTTACAGGATCGCTCGGGTACTCACTGGCAACAATTGCCCACCTATGCAGAGCAGTTGTCGCGCGCAGTCCAGCAACACCCGGCGGTGAAACGCATGAGCACCGATTTCAAATCACATATTCCGCTTTATGAACTGGAAGTGGACCGCGCCACCGCCAAAGCCATCGGCGTTCCACTGGCGGACATCTATTCCACCATGCGGACCTTTACCGGCTCCAGCTCAGTAAACGACTTCAATTTATTTGGTCGGGTTTACCGGGTCAAAGTCCAGGCCGAAGGCAATTATCGGGACCGCCCCGATGCGATCCGCCATTACTATGTCCGCTCCAATAGCGGCGACATGGTACCCATTGAAGTGCTGGCAGACCTGAAGTTCACCACCGGCCCTGCCAACGTGGTGCGCTACAACATGTTTTCCAGCGCCAGTCTGGTGGCAGAACCCAATACCGGCTACAGCTCGGGCGAAGTCATCAGGGCAATTCAGTCCGAAGCTTCAAAGCTGTTGCCGCCCGGCATGGGCTATGAGTGGACCGGACTGACCTTCCAGGAAATCCGTTCCGGTGGCCAAACCCAAACCGCCTTGTTGTTAGCATTGGTATTCGTCTTTTTGTTTCTGGCAGCACTCTACGAAAGCTGGATAATTCCGCTCGCGGTGCTCACCATCGCGCCGGTCGCCATGCTCGGCGCATTGGCGGCGTCCTGGCTGGGCGGTGTAGAAAACAATTTGTTTTTCCAGATAGCCTTTGTTGCACTCATTGGTCTGGCGGCAAAAAATTCCATTTTGATTGTGGAGTATTGCAACACGCTCGTGCGCGAGGGCGTGTCGCCGGTGGAGGCCGCCATCACTGCCGCGCGTCAGCGATTCCGCCCGATCATGATGACCAGCGTGAGTTTTATTCTGGGTGTCATGCCGCTGGTCTTGTCGGCGGGCCCGGGTGCAATCGCACGTCAATCCATGTCGATTCCCATTCTGGGTGGCATGTTGTTGGCCACCAGTGTCGGCATTGTGCTGGTGCCTCTGTTTTTTGTGGTACTGGCGAAACGTCTGCAGGCCCGGGAGGTGCAGTCATGAGGGTTTTATCACTCGCAGTCGCAGCGTTGCTGGGCGCCTGTGCCCTCGGACCGGAACACGAGACGCCCGCACAGAACACACCCGAGGATTACTATCTGGTGGAGCAGCGTTCCGCGCCTCAGGCGGACAACCTGGCGGCCATGCAATGGCAGCAGATTTATGTGGACACCGAACTCAGCGGTTTTCTGAACACTGCGCTGGCCAACAATCCCGATCTTCAGACGGCTCGCCTGCAGCTGGCCCGCGCTGAAGCCGCCAGACGGGTAGCGCGCGCGCCGCTTTTTCCGCACATTAATGCCAATGCCGGTGCCGAGCGCGAACAAAAATCTGAACAGGACAGCCCCGGCAGTGCACCGATCGATGAATACACGCTGGGTCTGGGCGTCAGCTGGGAGCTGGACCTGTGGGGCGTTAACCGGCGCGCGGCCGAGCGCGCCGATGCCGAACTGGATGCCGCCCGCTTCAGTCACTATGACGTTCAGGTGGCGCTGATTGCCGCCGTGGCCACCACCTATTTTGATCTGCTCGATGCCCACAACCGGCTATTGATAACCCAGGACACGGTCAGCGCCCGGGAGAAAGCGCTGCGTATTCTCGAATTGCGCAAGCAAGGTGGCATTATTTCCGGTTTGGATGTGCGTCAGGCAGAGGTGGCATTGGCTCAGGCGCGCTCGCGGGTGCCGGCGCTGGAAGACGAAATACTCGCGTTGGAAAACAGTTTTAACTTGCTGCTCGGACGCGCGCCGCAGGCGCTGCCTCTGACCCGTACGCTGGGCGATATGGCGCTTCCCGATCAATTGCCGGTGGGTCTGCCGGCAGAATTACTTCAACGGCGGCCGGACATCCGCGCCGCCGACGCCCGCCTGCACAGTGCCACCGCCGGTATCGGCGTCGCCAAAGGTGCGTTGTTTCCGCGCATTCAGTTGACCGGCAGTATCGGCCAAACCAGCAACGAACTCGATACGTTACTGCAATCCAGCGCCAATGGCTGGACCCTGGCCGGCTCGCTCCTGCAACCGGTATTTAACAGCGGCGCCAATCTGGCCAATCTGGAATTGGCGCGCAATAGCCAGGCGCAGGCACTGCTGAATTACGAGAGCACGGTGCGCGTGGCACTGGTGGAAGTCAGTAACGCACTGCAAGGTTATGATTCCGCCACCCGCATCCTCGGCACCACCGAACAACTGATGCAAAGTACCCGCGCCTACCTGCGGCTGGCGCAGCTGCAATACGGTGAAGGCGTACTGGGTTATCTGGATGTGCTGGATGCCCAGCGCCAATTGTTTGATGCGGAACTCACGCTCAGTGGCGCGCGCACTATTCAGTTACAGGCACTGGTGCAGCTCTATCGCGCACTGGGCGGCGGATGGGAACCGCCAACGCCTTGAGGTTCAGGAAGCCAATTGCCCGTAGGCGCGCATGAATTCAAGCCCGGGCGCCAGCGTAATGCGCCAGGCCAGTTCCACCTGCGCATCGTATTGGTGATCGAGTTCGCGCACGGTTTTCAACAGACTCTCGCGCCATAGGTCGTAAAGATTGCTGTGGATATTCAGATTGGCGTGGCGCGTTGCCACCTTTTCCAGGTAGCTGTTGGCGCGCCGGTCGGAGGCGAACGACATCATTTGCATCAGTGACAGATGCAACATGTCGTATTGTTTTTCCATATTGGTATTGGCAAATGCTGCCGCCACCTCGGGCGAGGCGGCGACAAAATGCTGATAAAACGTTTGGAAAAAATCGTGTTGCCCCGCATTCATCAACCGCTCGTAGCTGTCGTTGAATAACTGGGTAAAATTCAGCGGGGCCGATTTTTCTGACACGTTCACTCCACGATGGCAACCATCAGCGCGTTGTCGCGCGCAATTGTGCGGGTTTGAAAAATGGCAGCGGGCCAGCTTCCTCCACGGTAATGGAAGGCAGCATGGCACCCACATCCAGTTTGGCCGACAGCTTGTAATCCAACTCATCGGGTTTGCGGTTGGCCAGATCGGATATCAACGCCAACACACTCATCAGATTAGCAGACACTTCCACCGTGACCGGCGTTTCAGTATAGGCCTTCAGTACCGGCAGCTGGCCAGCCACACCGGAAAAGATGTCGTGACCGGCAATGCCGATGTCGTAGCTCATACCGCGCAGGGCGATGTCATCGGCATTGGGGTTGGTCACCACCAGGCCCACCGCAAAACGCTGCTGGAAGCCTTCAGCCGCCACTGGCGTGAGGCTCACCACCTTCACGCGCGGCTTTTCCATGCCAGGCTTGAGCCCCGCACAGCCCACACACAGGGTGGCGACCAGGGCCACCAGCAACAATCCGATGCGCATCACAACTCCTTCACAGGCGCCCGATCAGGGCGCGGGATAAACATAACTGGCCTGTATACCCAGTGGTAAGCCGAATGACCAGTAAATCAGTAAAAATGCCGTCCACAGCACCAGCAACACCAGCGAGTAAGGCAACATAATTGAAATCAGCGTACCAATGCCGGTGCCTTTCACATAGCGCTGGGCATAGACCACCACCAGCGGGAAATAGGGCATCAACGGGGTGATGATGTTGGAGCTGGAATCGCCGATACGGTAGGCGGCCTGGGTGAGATCGGGCGACAGACCCAATTGCATCAGCATGGGTACCAGAATCGGGCCGATCAGCGCCCACTTGGCGGAGGCCGAGCCCACAAACAGGTTCACAAACGCCGTCAGCAGAATCATCCCCACCACGGTCACCGAGGCCGGCAGCGCCCATTCGCGCAGGGTGTCGGCGCCTTTAACCGCCAATAACGCACCGATGTTGGAGGTATTGAACGCACTGATAAACAGGGCACAGAAGAACGCCATCACAATGTAATAGCTCATCCCGTCCATCGCTTTGCTCATGGCACCTATTACGTCACGCGAGTTTTCGAAGGTGCCCGCCAGGTAGCCATAGACAATGCCGGGGATAATAAACAGCAGGAAAATCAGCGGCACGATGGAGTGCATCAGGGGCGCACTGAAGGACGCAATCTCGCCATTGGGCGCACGCAGCGCCGAAGATTCCGGCCACACCGCCGCCACCAGCGCCACCACGCCCAGGCCCATGGCCACCAGCGCCCAGAACAGCGCGCGCTTTTCTTTGGCGGTGACATCGGCAAATTTCGGAATGTCTTCCGGGTCGCCGTCCACCTTCACTTTGGCCAGGCGCGGCTCGATGATTTTATCGTTCAGGTACCAGCCCACCAGAATCACCAGAACCGACGAGGCACTGGTGAAAAAGTAGTTATTGAGCGGGTTCACCTGAATGGCCGGGTCCACAATCTGCGCCGCGCTCTGGGTGAAGCTCTGCAGCAGCGGGTCGATGGCTGAAGGCACAAAGTTGGCAGAAAAACCGCCGGATACGCCGGCAAAGGCCGCCGTAATACCCGCCAGCGGATGCCGGCCCATGGCGTAGTAAATCACGCCCGCCAGCGGAATCACCAGCACGTAGCCGGCATCGGTGGCCGTGTGGCTCACAATCGCCACCAGAATCACGATGGGCGTGAGCAGGAACTGGGGCGTGCGGTCCAGCACCCGCTTGATGCCGGTATTGATAAAGCCCGAGTGTTCGGCCACGCCCACACCCAGCATGGCCACCAGCACCACGCCGAGCGGCGCGAAGCCGGTAAAGGTTTTCACCATGCCGGCCAGAAAGGTGGCCAGGGCATCACCCGTGAGCTGGTTGTTCACCACAATCGCTTCACCGGTGCGCGGATCGATCTCTTCAAAGCTCATGCCGGACAAGAGCCAGCTCAGGAGCCATACAATCACCAGCGAGAAGAAAAAAATCATCGCCGGGTCGGGCAGCTTGTTGCCCGTGCGTTCAATCCAGTCCAGCACCTTTTGCAGACCGCCGGATTGTTCCGGCGCGGTGGCAGGGGTATCAGCCATGGTCATGTCCTTTTTATTGTGTTTTATCGTTTTGTGAATTTATCGCACAGGGCGTGGAGGAAGCCGATGGCTTTGGCATCCGCTTGTGGCAGAAGCTCCAACGCCCAGCGCGCCAGCTTGGATTCGGGGCCATAGCCCTGTTGTTCCAGCAGTTCCTGGGTTTTATGCCTGAGTGAAAGGTACTGGCTTTGGCGGCCATCCTCAACCACGGGCGCAGACGGGGACGCCGCATTAGCGGCCAGGCTGCGCAGCTCATAGGCGTACAGCATCACCGCCTGGCTCAGATTCAGCGAGGGATAGGTCACCGGCAGGGGAATGCAGGAAATCAGCTGACACAGGGCCAGCTGCTCGTTGGACAGGCCGGACTCCTCACAGCCGAACACGATGGCAGCGCGCGCCACCGTATCGCCCTTGTGGGCAATCAGGTCCGCCAGTTCATCGGCCGGCGTGAGGCTACGCCACTGGTGCCGGCTTTTGGCGGAGGTGGCAATGCTCAGGTCCACATCGGCCAGAGCGCTTGCCAGATCCGGAAAGACTTCCGCAGCCTCCAATACCTCGCCTGACCCGTGCGCCAGGATGCGGGCCTGCTTGTGCTGGTGCGCCTCGGTAGCCACCAGCCGCAAGCGGCCAAACCCCATGGTTTTCAGCGCCCGGCAACTGGCGCCGATGTTTTCCGGCACCGCCGGCGCCACCAGAATAAATACAATGTCCAACATTAGCCTCCTGAATGGCAGCTATTCTAAAGCTAGTGCGCCATTCGGGGTATGCTTATTGGTGTAAGCACCCGCTACACTGAAAATTCACGCATCAACGGATGGCTTCATGCGCAAAACCAAGATCATCTGCACCATCGGCCCGGCAACGGAGTCCTACGCCATGCTGGAACGGCTCGCCCATGCCGGCATGAACGTGGCACGCCTGAACATGTCACACGGCGACCACCAGAGCCATGCCAAAGTGATCAAAGCCATCAAGCGCCTGAATAAAACCCTGCCGCACCCGGTGGCGATTCTGCTGGATACCCAGGGCCCGGAGATCCGCACCGGTGAGCGCGACAACGACCTGAACCTGCAAACCGGCGACATTATCTCGGTGGTGGCGCGCGGCACCCAGGATGTGGAAGAGCATTCGCTGATGGTGAACTACGCAGATCTGATCGACGACATGGATGTGGGCGATAAACTCACCGTAGACAACGGCCTGATCAACCTGGAGATTCTGGAAAAACACGAACGCGTCATGCGCTGCCGGGTGATTGATGGCGGCGTACTCAAAAGCAAACGCCACGTGAACCTGCCCGGCATCCGCGTGAACCTGCCCTCCATCACCGACAAAGACCGCAACGACATTCTGTTCGGCATGGACATGGATGTGGATTTCATCGCGCTCAGCTTTGTGCGAGAAGCCAGCGACATTACCGAACTGAATGAACTGCTGGGCGACAAGGCCGGCCGCATCAAAGTCGTGGCCAAAATCGAAAACCAGGAAGGCGTGGACAATATCGATGCCATCATCGACGCCGCCGATGGCATCATGGTGGCGCGTGGCGATCTCGGCTGTGAGGTGGAATTCTGGGAACTGCCCCACATCCAGCGCCGCATCGTGCGCGCCTGCGCACAACAGGGCAAACGCGTGATTGTGGCCACCCACCTGCTGGAATCCATGATCGACAACCCCATGCCCACCCGTGCCGAAGTGACCGACGTGGCCAATGCCGTGTACGAAGAAGCCGATGCCATTATGCTCTCGGGCGAAACCACCGTGGGCAAATACCCCATCAAATGCGTGGAGGCCATGCACAACATCGCCACCACCATTGAGAAGCACCGCGGGCTCGCGTTCACCAATGACCTGGAAACCCGGGACCACAAACAGAACCTGGCCGCCAGCGCGGTGCACCTGGCCGAATCCTTAAAGGCCAGTGCCATTGTGGTGATTACCCGCCGCGGCCGCATGGCCAACTACATCACCAACTGCCATCCACAGCATTCAGTGATTCACGCCTTCACCAACGACGGCCGCACCCGCCGCCAACTGGGCCTGAACCGCAATGTGTACGCGCACAAACTATTGTTCTCCAAAGACCCGGAAAAAACCCTGCGCAAAGCCTTTGATCTGCTGTTAAGCTACGGCTTCAGTGAGGGCGATCAGGTAGTGGTGATTTCCGACACCCTGGGCCTTTACGATGCCGATGCCGGGCAAGGGATTGAGGCGATTCAGGTGAGGAAACTGGAAGCCAGCAAATAAGCTGACCCCCTGCCTGAACCCACCTGCTCTTCCCCGATGGCGATCCGAACATCCCGCACTGGCAACTTGTGCGCGCCAGTGCGCCATACGGGGAACTCACATGAAGCTATACGGTTCAACCACCAGCCCCTACGTCCGCCGCCTGCGGGTTTTTCTGGCCAATCAGGCGTACGACTTCGTCAACATGAACATCTTTGGCCCGGAAGACAGGGCCACGCTCAAGGCCATCAATCCCACACTGAAAATCCCCATGCTGGAAGACGACGGCAAAGTCATGTTTGACTCCAATGTCATCCACCGCTACCTCACGGAAAAACTCGGCCTTACACCGCTGAGCTGGGACCAGCAAAATCAGCTCACCCTGATTAACGCCGCCAACGATTCCATGATTGAGCTATTGCTGTGCGAGCGCTCGAATCTGGATACCAACAGCGATGTGATGTTTTTTAAATTGCAGCGCGAGCGCATGGCTGAAATCTTCAGCGAGCTGAACCGGCAGTGTGAAGCCGGATTGTTCGCAGACTGGAACTACCCGGCCATCAGCCTCTACTGCCTGCTGGACTGGGCGGCATTTCGCCATCTGTACGATTTCTCGTCTCACCCGGCGCTGGTCAAACAACACGAGGCCAACAAGGCACAGGCCTTTGTGGCGGAGTCAGACCCACGCATTTAACGCTTTACTCACGTTTAAGCCAAAAGGACCCATTGGCCATGGAAAAAATTGTATCCGCTGTATTTATCGCTGCAGGCCTAGCGTTTGCCGGCTTCTTCGTTAGCGAAACGCTCTACAAATCCAATGTGGCGGTGAATACCGCCGACGTGAAAGGCCTGGCAGAGCGCCGGGTCATGGCAGATAAAGCCTACTGGTCTATTGAATACAGTGTGACGGGTAAGACCAAATCCGACATACCGGACCTCTATACCCAATCCGAGAAAAACCGGGAAAAAATAGTCGCCTTACTGCAGGACGCCGGCTTCGATGCGGCTGAAATCAAACCCGGCATCGTGCGTTACTACAAAAACGAATTCCGGGATGAAAACCAGAAGCTGGTGGATGAAAGCCATCTTCTGGTGGGTGAAATTGAAGTGGAAACCAGTAAAGTCAAGCTGGTGGCCGACGGCAGGAACAAGCTGAATCGCCTGGTGGCTGAAGGCATGGACCTGCAGAACAACGCACCGGCCTATCACTTTACCCAACTCAACGATATCAAACCCGACATGCTGAAAGAGGCCACCAGTAACGCAAAGATCGCAGCCGCAGAATTCGCCGCCATTGCCGGCGTGAAAGTAGGCGGAATCCGTAGTGCCCGCCAAGGGGGTTTTGAAATCCGCGATGTAGGCGAAAACTACGGCGACACCAAAAAACTTGAAAAGGACGTGCGCGTTGTAACCACCGTCACTTTTTTCCTGGAAGACTGACACCGCAATAGGTTTTAACGCAGCATCAAACCGACATGAACGGCGAAGCCGAAAAATTTAAAACAGAACAACGTGTATTTCTGGCCTTTGCTCAGACCATTGGCCTGAACACCAACCACCTGCACATTGAGAAAGGTGACCCAACCCAAGGAGAACCGGATATCCGTTGCCATACGCAGGGCCGCGTGCAGTATTTTGAACTAACGGAAGCCTGCAATCCGGCCTTGGCGGCAGCGAAACAACCCGATCATTCCGCCAGCGTCAACGACGGCATCCACAACGCCCGCCAGACCGTTATCAAGAAACTCACCAAGCGCTACCGCGTCGCCGAACCGATCGACCTGGTGATCTACACCGCCGGTCAAACCCTCGCCACCGATACCGCCATCGTCGCAGCCATTAAGCCGCTCCTGAGCAATGATCTTGGGCCCTTTAAGAACATATGGTTTTTCGGCAAGCAAACCGAGCTACTTGCCAGCACTGCGCCGAGGAACAACCCGGCACCCAGTGCATGATTCATTGCCAACACCCTCTATCGATATAGGCAGCCCCACCTGTGCATCCGAGCAATCTTAGTAACCTTGGCTACAGCACCCGCGACATGTAATAAAATCTGTCATCGCTTGATTCAACAACAAAGCCGGATCTCTCATATAAACGATAAGCCGGACTGATTTGAAACACCTTTAACTTCAATACACGTGCACCTTTGGACAATGCCAACTGCACGCACTTGGCTATGGCAGCCGCACCATAGCCACGATTCTTATAGCCTTCCGCTACCTGTAAATCCCGCAGATAACAGCAGTCGCTTTCATAGGAAAGGCGCACAGCACCAACAGCCACACCGTCCGCAATGAGGTCAAAGTTATCAAGATCAGCAGTCTGTGATTCTATAGCAGCAACATCCCACGCCACACCATAGCGCTCATAGTATTCTCGCATATTGACGCTGGTGAGCTTGGCGGATGCGGCCAGATCAATGATTGGGCTAAAGGAAATCAATTGAATTTTCTCGAAAAATACTTTTAAGACCTTATAAATTAGGGGAATTGTCGTATTATTGGGGCTAACTCAATCCGCCCATTTTATCTCTTTATCTCATATCTACGCGAGTACTTGATAAAATCATAAGCACATACAATTTTTATAAACTGACTTCTTTCTCCCGTAGAAAAATCATCATCTGCATGTGCTTTCAGTATGCTTTCAAGATCCGACAAATCAACTTTTTCAGGTGGAACAAAAACTGCCATTCTCAAAAACAGGTTAAAATCCACCGCGTTATACAACTGCTCTATACCTTCTTGTACTTGCGGGATGCCTCTTGATCGCTTCTCTTCATACCCAGTAGGTCTAAACTTTTCAACGCCATGCCCTATTCGTGACTTTACCGCATCACATAGGCCGTCGCTATTCACTTCGCCTTTCTCAGAAATTAAGCCGGCACCGTTTAGATACTTATATATTGGGATGTTAACCTGGCCCTTAATAATACTGGGAAACGCATCAAAGAGAATCGAGCCTGCTTGATAGCCTCCACTATCAAAAATCACATCCCTAACTATGTCCTCCCTAGTGACACCAACAATTCCTTGCTTGGCTATTCCCTCTGACATTTTTATCTTGCTAATAGCTCCGTAGCCGACCACAAATTCGTGTTGCCCCTCAGTTCCATCCAGGTCGTCAGCTTCTTTAACATAGAGCTTGCCTTTCGGATCATTAGTAACAACCAATTCGTATAACTCATCTTTAATTTGTCGAAATATGTGTGCAGGAATACGTCTTTTTACTTCCGAAAGAACTTCAAATATTTGCACATAAGAATTTGCTCTAATTAGCTTAACAGGCAGCGTCTTGAGTATGATTGATTCTGTTAGCACTGGCTCATTGGCATCTGCAGACCATTCAACAAAAATAATATTCTCTCTTAATGCGTCAATCTTGTCACTTGGGAAACATTCGACAATTTCCTCTAGAATTTCCAGTATATGAGGATCTGTTAGTGAGTACCCTAAAAAAATAATTGGGTGCTCTATAAATATCGTTAGCAACTTTGAAGATAGATAAGGATTCTTTTTTCTAAAACGATCATAGTCTTCAGAAGTTAATATGAGGCTATTAGGCTCGCTAGAGCAACCATGAATCTTATATATTTCCGCTATTCCATGGTTTCTACTAGAGAAAAGCCCATCCTGCCCAACAAAAACGGAAAATTCGGTAAATATAGATTCCAGAAATAGATCCCAGTTTGTAGTGATAACTCCATCAATTTTGCTAGAGGATAAGAGCTTGATTTCTGTGTGATATTCTTCTCGTATATTCTCGTGAATATTCTTTAAGTAATCTGATATCTCAATTTTTATTGGAGAGTCCATCTTCAACAAATGGTTTGAGTAGGCATCCTCCTTGCCTCCCTTGATGTCACTATCCCACCACTTGTCACTATATGATTGGGCCAATATACTAGCAATCCTCATCATGTCACCGTCAGCTTGAGATCTAATTTTTGTATAATTTTCACCAATCAATTTGCAAAATCGTTTTAATAACTCCTCCCAGTTTTCTGCTCCTAGGTATCGCCTTGACATACCCGAGCCAACAAAAAGAAATGGAGATGCAGAGAACTTCTTAAAGTGGTCAGAGAGATTCTTTTTAAAATCCATGGATTACCCTACTTAACGGCTATAATTTGATATAATACAAGGCAGTCAAGTGAATTATGCCTGTAGCAACTAGGTTAATTCACTCAGATCCATTTATTATTTTTCTTTGGCTTGTTAAATAATTATTCGAATGGCTCATGAATAAATTTAATATCGTAAAAACGACCCGAGCAGGAATAATTTTTCACCGAAGAATCACTAGAAAATAACAAAAGGCATGACGGAGGATTTGATCTTGCCTTTGACTGTGGCCATTTACTGAACTTGGTCTCACATTCTTCGCTTATAAAACTGAGCTCTCTTCTCACTCCGAGAATCTCTTTCAGTATACCTTTCTTCATCCCAGTATTCTTACATTCGACACCAAGCCATATTTGATCAGGAGTTGGATAGGATTCCAACCCGGGATCAACCATCAATATGTCGAGCTCATGATAATCACCGTATTGTGGTTGTGCAGACCTCAGAAAAGAACTTGTGCGCAAGTAGCTCTGTGAGAGAAAGCAGACATCCGTCCATATTTCTGCAACTAACTCATCATTTTTATAAGCTTGAATGCAAGGATAATTACGATTGATTGGGCCTGTACCACGCTTAAGATAAAGCTTGTGGCCTTTACTTAAAACCAACCGAAATCCTTCTTTTTCCTTCAGATTCCTACATAGGATTGCTAGCGAGTAAGCTTCATACAGCTTGCCTCCTTTTTCCTCAGCCTTAATGATCTCATATTCTGATTCAGACTCCGCATAAATTGATTCTTGAAACATACTAACGATTTCATTTTTAAGGGAAACTAGGGCCACCACTTGGTCCTCTTGGTGTATGTTCTGGAGTATTGCTAATTTTTTTCTTAAAAGATTCTAAACTGATAATCAGAGGCGAATAATCTACGCCTTTTCTTAAGCTTTCAGATTTAACCTTATACCTTTGAGATTCCTCGTTCGATAAAACAATCTCAATCTCTTTTATTGGGTTTCCGGACTTGGTTTCGATGGAACCATTTAATTCATCTAATACCGAATCTCCCATCTTAAAATTACGTTCACGAAGCATCTTTATTAGATATTCAAGGTAACTCTCAACGGCTTCTTTCCCTTCTTGACTTCTATTAAATTCACCGTCGATCACTTGGTCAATATAGCTGAAACCAGCGCGAGAAACCTCAGACCTTAAAAACCTATAAAGCTCATCAAATTCATCTTTGTTCAATGCGATTCCTATAGATTTAACTTAATCCTAACGTGCGCGAATTTACGAGCGTCACGGTTCGGCGCAGATTCCGGGCAGATTCCGGGGACAGTTTACTTAATCTCCCAGACAGACAACTCTGGAGTGGGAACTAGGTAAACCATCCCCGGATCTCGCTGTTATGCCTCCCGAATTCAACACTTGAAGCTCCGCAAAAACAGAATCATGTAACACTACAGAAAACCTTCCCGACCTTCATTTGGATTGCCGGTAAACACAGTCATTCTTAGCCCGCCAAGCACCGAATCGGGCGGATGCTGGTTTTCCACGATTACGATCTGGCTATCAGCACTATGGTGATCGATAAGATAAGAATAAAAACTCTCTTTCAAATTGGTGCCCTGTAGTTGCCGATCTTCGTCGCCTTCCGGCTTGAAATAAGCGAGTAGCGGCGAGTCCAGCACAACAAAGCCAGGATGCGGCAGATCATTTTCGAGGCAATACTCCAGCAATGCGATCGTTACCGCTGCGTGTGTAATAGCACGGAGCCCCTTGCCCCGGCTACCTCGCGGCTTTCCATCAATGACGAAATCGGTAGTTTCCTTGTCAAAATGAACTAGGCAGTCACCTGGAAAATCCCATTCCTTCAGCAATTTGGAAACCCTAAGAGAAAAGTCGTGCGCAATAGAGTCCGGCAGGCCGGAGACAATAGCGCCAGAAGAGCGTTCTTCGCCTTCTTCCTGCTCTAAAGCTGCCCTGCGCTCTTCGAGCTTTGCCGCTCTAGCGTAAAGATCGAGCCCTAAATGTACCTCGGCCCGCTTTTCAATAAGCTCCGAGAAAGATGCCCTTTCTTCACTCACCGTTGGTACGATGGTTTCTTGAATCTGGGCGTTAACATGCTCATACTCGTCATTCTTATTTGATAACTCTTCTTCTAGAGAGACTGCCTCGGACTTTAAATCAGCAACAGTCGCTTGGAGTTCGTCTTTAAGTCGCGTTATTTTTTCAATTTCTGCAGTAGCCGCCTGAACGATCGCCTCAACGTTCCCATCGCAGGCTGCAGCATGTTGTTGTGCTTCTGGTGGCGCTCCGCAGAGAGGGCAAAAAACCGATTCCACATGAGCAAACATCGCTCCGCTTTCCTGTATTGCTGTTAGACGCCCAATATCTACGGCATAGTGCTCCAGAAGCAGATCAAATCTCGTCAAAAGATTCGCAATTTCATCCAATCGATCCTGAATCGCCGTTCGGACATCCATCAGCTTCCGCCGTTGCGCCAAAAGAGAATCGAGCTTAGCTTGAATGCTCTTCAGAGTTTCCCGACGCCGCTCGATAGTCTCGTCAAGGCGACCAATCTGTTCTTTAAGATCTACCTCTTCTTTACCAACATCCGCAATCTCCTGTCTGATTTCGGCCAGCAGCTCGTCGATCAGTTCGATTTGTTTCGCACTATCTGTTCCACCCCTCGCCGTCGCAACAACATCGGAGTCATCTACGCCTGTCAGAAGGAGCTTTATCGTCGCCAACTCGGCAGTTTTCAAAGTGTATTGACCACCCCAGAAGGGTGAGCCAGTTTGCTGAATCTCGCCTTCCTGGACAAGCGCAAGTCTTGCTAGATTTCTGAAACTAAGACTCTGCGTCGTACCATTCTTCTTGCTGCGCAATATGCGTTTTCCAAGAAGCCCGATCTTATCGAGAAGGAATCCCGACATATTGTCGGTTTTGCAGTGACTATGATCTTTTCTAAGAACTTCAATTTTGGCTTCCTCATCGCGCAGATTCTCCGCCTTGAAGTTTCCGCCAGAACTCGCACGATAGAACCGCCATTTCTCCCCGGAGGTCACATCAAGGTCAAATTGGACTTCACCGAACGGGGTTCGCTCCGGAATATCCCTTAGTACAGACCCTCCAAGCATGAAATCAATGGATTCAGCGAGGAACGACTTCCCTGTGTCAGATGCGCCGCAAATCACATTTACGCCATTCGAGAATGTCATCTCGGCCATTTTCTTGGGGCCGGAAAAGGCGATCCGTCGCAGTTGGAGATAACTGTTGCTCATTGGTTACCTCGTGGTCTATCTATGGCTTGGAACTGGCTTGACCAATTCTCAAACAGCCGGTGCGTCATTTGTCGAACCTCCGATGTTGCCACACCCGCAAACCGCTCGACCGCCCATTGCGCCCGCTCTTTGAGTCTCTGAGAATAGGTGGATGTAAGCGAGGCGAGAAACGGCGCAGCCGCGTCTCCGGCGATGTAGTCGAAACCATCTTCTGTGGGTATTTGCTGTATGAGATTCCGGCTTGTCATCAATAGAAGGCCTTTTTCAATCAGCCCGCGTCGAACCAGCAATTCTCCTGCCCTCATAGGCAGGGGCGCATGAAGACTTCCAGGTCCATCTGCATCACCGGAATGTACGACGAGATAATCTAGTTCGACCAGCCTTTCGAGGTCGAGAGCTGCCGGATAGGCAGCGACCAAAATCTCCAGGGAGCGGATACCAGTCTCCAGTGGACTGTTGAATGGTGTTGGGCGTGAGTGGCTAGTCATCATCCATCACCCATTTGAGACGATCTTCATTAGCTAGCTGGTGGCAGATACCCTGCCTGTCCTGCGACTTGGTTACTGACGCAAGTGGATTTGCGGTCAAAGCGATAGATGACGCCTGCACCACTGTCGCTTTCATCCTTTCATACCCATCGGGATGGTTTGCGTCCGTAACATCTACGACGCCGTTATAAATCTCTTCCTGAAGATCATCGAATGTCCCCTCTGGCACCGTGTCTCTGGCGAAGTTTCTCAATGCTTCAGCATGATAGAAGCGCTCACGTTGCCTTCTGAAATCCTTTTCCAACATGCTGTTTGCAACGAGAGCGCTGATGTCCTGGAGCGAGCCCCCTAAATGTTCTCCATAAGCGTCAAGGAGCTGTCGGATATACCGGCTCTCCGATATCGCAGGGACTGCTGGAGGCGCTTTGGGATCTGGGCGTGCAGGCAGACCACCTCCAAACCTGACCGCGTGAAACCCGGTATGGCTATGCGCTTCGATCAGCTCAATATGTGACTTCGACGAGAAGATCGTATAATCGAAAGCGTCCACATATGACAGCAGCTTTCCGCTGAGTTCGATTTCCTTGGTTGAGGTGATTCCGCTTTTGCAGTGCCCCTCCCAATGCTCCTTGAATAGTTCATGAAGCTCTGTCGGCTTATTTAGAAGTTTTTCCAATGTTGTTCCGACACCAAGAGAAGCCACAAAATAGTGCTTTCGTGGTGGTGTATATTCCCCGATGTACGAGTAATAAATGACCTTACCCAGTTCAACCCAAATATCGCTTGGTCGCAAAGGGTGCGCATAACGCTTGCATTGGTAATTGTCCCACGTATCTTCAAAACCCTTATAGGTGCAGAATCCGGCGATATCGACACCGCAATCGCCTGAGCCACCGAAACGACGCACTTTGACATACGAGCCGTCAAGG
Organism: Simiduia agarivorans SA1 = DSM 21679; assembly: GCF_000305785.2. NCBI lineage: Bacteria > Pseudomonadati > Pseudomonadota > Gammaproteobacteria > Cellvibrionales > Cellvibrionaceae > Simiduia > Simiduia agarivorans. Next base: position 2,453,253 of record NC_018868.3, read on the forward strand.
CTCGTCGACCATTCCTCGATAAAGTCTTCCCAATCATCAGGGCTAAAATTCTTGACACGGATCGCCTTGGGAACAGGAATACCTGATTGCACATGAGCGGACGAAGGTGCAGCTGTTGGCAACTTAGGCCTTATCTCCTTTAGATCGGTCTCAGCAATCATCCAATATATCCCTTTGCCTTCACAGGGTGAAACGTTTTCCTAAGCAAACTACGAGTAAATTGCACATCTCTTTACTTTTCTTCTGGCATAACGCATGGCTTTTGAGCGGCGAAGCGAATGCGTAGCCGTCCCGCCGCACGTTTTTTTTGCGATTCCAGGGATAGTTTACTTAATTTCCCATACACAAAACTCTGGTGCGGTAATTAAGTAAACTGTTCCCGGATCTCTGACCTCCGGCAGCCCGAACCTTTAGAGGGCAACGGGATCGCCCTAAGCAACCGCATACTCCGCTTGCCCATCAGCTTCAAAGCAGCTCACGTGAAAAATTAACAATATTTTCACCAAATTGTTTTATCGCTTTTTCCTTAAGAGGTTTCAAAAGTAGCCTAACCTGAATCAAGTCATTGCCGATATCTGCTACCTCATCCTCATCATTCGAAGCTTCGCAAATATTTGACATTCTTGTCTCCATTTCCGTCAGAGCCTCAAGAACTATCTTTAGTTCCGACTCCACGAGATTTAGCTGAAAGTCACTCATACCACTTTTCCTTCTTTCTTGAAGACTCTTGTTGCCTTAAGCGCCATTTCTTCTAGAAGCCCTTTAAATTTGTCTATTGGCATGTTCTGCATGGGAGATATGCAATAGTGATGAGGTTTATCTTGCACCATTTTCAGTCCAACAGGAGGCTTAGTGTTTGGCGGAAATCTCCAAACCCAACCGGTCATCGGGGATTCATTTATACCTTCCTTATCAAAAACACTTATACCTTTGCCATTGGCAATAATCACTCGAATTCCATTTATCTCTGTTGTATCGACGTCTCTTTGTCGAACATTCGATAATTTTGGACTTGTGGAATTGCCGAGCCTGAACAGCTCTTCTGGGACAATAAAGAATTCCTTTGGGAACATAATGATCTCCTTTTCATATTTATAAGTTAACGCCTGGCTTTGCGGCGGAAGAACGATAGCAAAACCTACCCGTCGCAGGACTTTTGTGTGGCGTACAAAAGTCAATTGTTCGAGGTTCACTCAATTACACGAACGTTCTGTGTTGTAAACGCGTCAAAGAACATACCTATAATTTTTGCTACTACAAAGAGCAGCCCTATTGGCAACAATACGACAAACAAAGAAAGCTGAACAATACTTCCGAACAAGCCATAAACAAAATTTGCTTTTTTTGAAGTTCACAAACACGGTTGCCAGCACTACAACCAAACCCAAACCACCTATAATTATGCCATTTAGAATGTCACCATTTTTCAAGCTCTCACTGTGCCACCACAAAAAACCAAAAAAACAAAGGGCTGAAGATATGAAAAGAGCCAAGAAAGAGCCCGCCGAGAAAAATCTGTACCCAAATTTTTCATCTACTCTGCTCTCAAACAGATACAACCCCCAGCCCACAAGAGCGAAAATGGCTACCGCGGCAATAATCGATAAAACTAACATAGAAGCTCCCTCTCTATATTTAATACACTAACAATCTTAATCCATAACTTATAAGCGCTATTGAGTGCGTCTCGGCGGCACATATCCGCTTATCAACTAATTCATACTTTTTAAATTCCCCCAATAATCAGCAAGTCAGGACCGCCGGTCAATATGAAACGTGATTATTTGCGCTTTGCAGGCATATATCTGCAGATTTTCTGCTGATGAATGGGCGATAGAGAATCCACAAAATTCGTGTGGTTAAAGTTTTATGTGGTTTTACGTGCCACAACAGATGCCAGCGATGTGTCTATCGTATCGATACTGAAGTGCGGTCAGGCAGTGCGTAGCGCCCGCCTGAGAGCACGTCTTCCTTTGCGCGGTTCGAGGTGTTTGTTTACCCCACGTCATGGCGGGCACACACCAAAACTTACGAAGCGCTCACGCGATTACCGCAATCAATGCCCTGCCGTTCACTTTCGGCATTGGCGAGGCTGGTTTCGGCAATATTAGCCAGCGCTTCCTGGGTCAGGAACGCCTGGTGGCCGGTGATCAATACATTGGGAAAGGTTTGCAGCCGGGCGAAGACGTCGTCCTGCAAAATGTGGTCTGATTCGTCTTCAAAAAACAAGCCGGCTTCCTCTTCATACACATCCAGGCCTAAGTAGCCCAGGTGGCCGGTCTTGAGGTGTTTGATCACAGCGCGGGTATCCACCAGCCCACCCCGGCTGGTATTGATGAGCATGACGCCTGCCGGCATGGCACTGAGGGCTGCGTCGTCAATCAGGTAGCGGGTTGCCGGTGTGAGCGGGCAATGCAGGCTGACAATGCGGGAGGCGCGGCACAGTGCATCCAGAGGCACATAGTTCACACCCAAAGCGGTGAGCGCGCTGTCTGGGGTTGGGTCATGAGCCAATACGTTGCAGCCAAAGCCCAGCATGATGCGGGCGAAAGCAGCGCCGATTTTGCCGGTGCCCACCACACCCACGGTGCAACCATGCAGATTAAAGCCCTGCAAATTCTCTAACGAGAAATTGTTTTCCCGCACCCGGGCATGGGCCTTACACAACTTGCGGTTGAGCGCCAGAATAAGACCGACCGCGTGTTCGGCAACGCCTTCAGGTGCATAGGCCGGCACTCGCGCCACCACAAGATTGTGCGCGCTGGCTGCGGCCAGATCCACTTGATTGAACCCCGCGCAACGCAATAGCACCAGCCGGATACCCACGGCAGCCAGTTGGCCAATACATTCGGCGTCGAGTTTGTCGTTGACAAAGGCGCACACAGCGTCGGCACCCGTCGCCAGCGCCGCCGTGGTGGCGTCGAGTCTGCAATCCAGATAGCGGAGATTGATGTGTGGGTATTGCGCAATCGCAGCGTTAAAACTTGCGCGGTCGTATTTTTTGGTGCTGAAAAATGTAATGTCCATGCATCACTCCGTGTCAGAACGCATTGCCAAACTGTAGATAGAAACCGTAGTTGTCATGTTTACCCAGCGCGATTTCGGCCCGCACATTCATGCGCTCTTCCACTTTCAGCTGATAGGTAATGCCCGCACCTACTGCCGGATACCAGTCTTCACGGTTATCACAACGGGCTTTTTCGCCAAACAGGCAACTGGCACCCGCGAACAGGGTCGCGCCCCAACGATTGCCCAGCTTAATGCGATCTTCCACTTCAAACGTCGCCACGTGTGGCGCCAGGTATTCGCCGCGGGTATAGCCGCGCAAATCCAATGAGCTGTAGCCGCTGATGGGCGCATCTGCCGTGATCCGGGTGTTGAAACGGGCCGCCAGTACCTGACGCCCGGTGATGCGGGCGAAGTGCGCGTACTTGGCAGTGACCACATCGAACTCCACGTCGCTACCCCAGGCATCGCGGTAGTGATTGGTGTGAATTTCCGTGTGGGAGCCCTGGTAGGGGCTGTTCTGGTTGTCGCGGGTATCGCGCTCGGCCGACAGACCCAGGGCATTGCCCTCAAAGCCGGTGAGCCCCAGCTGCTGCAAAATCAGTTTGGAGAAGGGGTCATCCCCTTCAATGGTGTATTCCGTGCGTATCAGCTGACCGCCCAAAAACCAATTGCCTTGCACGCGGTGCAAATAGCGGAACAACGTCAGCGTCAGGTCGTCGGTGGTATTGATATTGAGCCCGGTACCGAGAAAATCTTCGTATTCGTTCAGAATTTTACCGCGGGCATGACCGGCCAATATCCGCTGCCGGTCCTGATCAAAGAACACGCGCCCAAACATCCCGGCCACAGTGGAGTCGGTATCGCTGGTACTGGCCGCAATGGCCACCATTGACGAAGGCGATTGCTCATCAAATTTGTGCAGATAACCCGCCAGGAAACCCAGTGTATTTCCCAGTTTGGGGTTACTGGAAACGGTGGGAGCCAGAAGCCAGGGAGATTCTTTTTCAGTGCCCGCATCCGCTTCGACTTTGTCGTTATTTGCCTGACTCCATGCCAGATGGCTGAATAGCGCCAGCGCCATCACGATCAGCTTTCTCACGTCTGCATTCCCTGTTCTTTTGATACCGCCAGACTATCACAGAAAAACCACGCGGATCATTCAGCGGGGCGATCGGCAGATCACCAGCCCCACTCCGGCCAGCACAGCGATACTGGCAAGCACCAAAGACAGCGAAAGCGGTTCCGACAAAACCACAACACCCATGAGCGCGGCAAGCACGGGCACGCTCAATTGTACCGACGCGGCTGTCATCGCCTTAAGGTGCGGAAGCAGCGCGTACCAGAGTGCGTACCCCATACCCGATGCCAAGGCACCGGAGGCAATCGCTAACGCAACGCCCTTGGCATTGACGTAAAAAAGATCATTAAAAGCCCATAGCAAGGGCGCCGCAAAGACCAGCGATTTCACAAAATTGCCGGCAGTAAAAAACAAGGCGCCGCGACTTTGTTTACCCAATAGTGAGTAGACGGCCCAGGCTACGCCCGCAGCGGCCATCAACAACGCCGACCACAGGTCAGGGCGCGTCGCGTTTGGCACAAGCAGATACGCAAGCCCGGCCAGAGCGCAAACTAAACCGGCCCACTGCAGCGCGCTGAAACGCTCGCCCTGCCACAGGCCGAATGCAATCATGCACAACTGCACCGCTGCAAACAGGATGAGCGCACCGGTGGCGGTATTGAGTTCCACGTAAGCAAAGGAAAAGCCCGCGGCGTAGATAAACAATGCAAAGGCGCCGCGCCAGCTGCCTTGAACAAACACAGGCGCCCTGGGTTTAGCGGACACTGAAACCAATAGCGCCAGCATCACCGCGCCCGCGATCAGGCGCAGCGCGGTAAAACTGGCGGGATCAATGTGCCCCTGCGCTAACGCCATACGGCACAACAACGAATTGGCCGCAAAGGCCAGCATGGCAATGGCGGTCAGCAGCCAGACGCGGGTGGCAGGCATCAATAGATCAGGCTTTTATCGCGCACGAACAAAATGTCCATGACGATTTCCGGGTTCCAGGCTTTCATGATTTTCATACTGTGTCTGCGCACTTTATCCATTTCCGATATGGAGACCTGATCAAAGGCGTCTGTTACAAGTACGTGCACCAGCAAGTAAGTATTGCGCCCCCGCTTGTTGACCCGGTATTCAATCAGCTCGTGGGGAATGTGCGAAAGCGTGGGTATCAGGCGTTCGCCGATTTCATCCACCACCGTTTCGGGCGGTGCCATAACGATGATTTCGCGCAGGCTGTTAAGAAACACCTTGCCGGGGATGGGCAGCGCCAGCGCGATGATCAGAATCAACAACAAAGGGTCCACTAACGGCGCCCAATGGGCATAGGCCGATACCGATAAGGCGTAGGCGATAATAAAGCCCAACAACACCGAGCCGGATAACATGCCGTCTACAAACCAGGCTTTGGATTCCACGTTCACCAGGTCCGAGCGCGCATCGCGCCCGAACCGGCGCAGCAACAAGGCAACAATAAAGCAGCCACCGGTTGCCAACACGCCATACACCACTGCCCAGCCGTAAACGGTTTCATTGCCACCATCCAACAAACGCCGCAAGGCTTCGGTGGCAGCATAAATACACACCACGATGGTGATCAGTGATTTGAACAGGTTGAGCGTGGGTTCGAGCGTGGTGTAACCAAAATGGAATTGCTCGTCATCTGGCCGCTCCGCCAGCTTGGCCACTTTGATGGTCAGCAGGCCGGTGGCAAAAGACACCAGCGAATAGATGCCATCAAACAGGATCGCATCGGAATTGGTATATACGGCAAAGCCCAGCGCCAGCGCCACAAAAAACACCACCCCGCCCAGCGACAGGCGCAGGGCGATTTGTTCCTTGCGGACGCGTTTCTTTTTGTCGGTCGAAGTTGGCATAGTCAGTCCAGTATAGTGATTGCGCTGCTATAAATATGCACCCCAACAGGGTAGAGTCACCGGATCAAAGGTACTGCGTCACGGCAATGCTGTCACCTTGCCGCAGACGGTTTTCAACCCGGTCATTTGCCACGAGGTAGTCATGGCCCACCAACTCAAATTCCCGCCCGAACCCTTTGGCACCCTGCTTGGTTATGCACCGGGCAAGGTGGCGATTTACTCCAGCCACTACCCCAGCGCCAACAAGGCCGAATACCCGGACCGTCAGAGTTACCGTAGCACACTCGACGGCCACCCCATGGGCTATAAGTGGCAATGCGTGGAATTTGCCCGGCGCTGGCTGTACCAGAATTATGGCTATGTGTTTGACGACGTGCCCATGGCCTACGATATTTTTCAACTGCACCATGTCACCCGCCTGGCAGACGATACGCTCCTGCCCCTGCGCGCCTTTGCCAATGGCAGCCTGCGCGCGCCGGAAGTGGGCTGCCTGCTGATCTGGGCCGAGGGCGGCGAATTTGAAGTCACGGGCCACGTGGCCATCATCACCGATATCGGCCCGGATTTTGTGCGCATTGCCGAGCAGAATGTGGAGCATGCCAAGCTGCCCGAAGGCCAGCATTGGAACCGGCAGCTGCGCCTGGAGCGCAAGCCCAACGGCCGGTTCCAGATACACGAACAGTTCAGTAATACCCGGATACTGGGCTGGATGATCCAGACCCAGGACGATACCCACGCCCAGCCGCCCACCAAACGCGATTATTCGCTGTTCCGCCTAAACAGCCGGGTAACCAATCAACTGGGCCAGCACACGCGCCCGTGGCTCGATGAAGCCAATAAAATTGATGCGGCCTTTATCAAAGCCATGGGCGGGCATCGCTTATGTGAGTCGGATTCAGACGCAGAGCATTATCGCTACTTCCGCATGTCGGAAACCGCTGAAGCCGAATTGGTGCGCGCCACCAACGAATTGCACTTAATGTTCATGCACGCCACCCAGGCGGTACTGAATGACGACAAGCTGCTGGCGCGGTTCAATATTCCCAAAGCGCTCTGGCCCCGGCTCAGAAAATCCTGGGAAAACCGGCGCGGCCAAACCGTTACCGGCCGGTTCGACTTCTGCATGTCGGACAAAGGCCTGAAGGTGTACGAGTACAATGCCGATTCCGCCAGCTGCCACACCGAAGCCGGTCGCATACAGGGGCAGTGGGCCAAAGCCTTTGGCGTGCAGGAAGGCACCGACCCGGGCGCAGCGCTGGCCGAGCGGATTACCCACGCCTGGAAAAACAGCGGCGCCCACGGCCTGCTGCACATCATGCAGGACAACGACGCGGAAGAAAGTTATCACGCCCAATTCATCAAGGCCGCTGCTGAAGCCGCCGGTTTGCAATGCAAAGTGATTAAAGGGGTCAGCAGTCTGCGTTGGAACAGCGAGGGCCGCATCACCGATGCCGAAGGTCAGGTGATTGAGTTTGTCTGGAAAACCTGGGCCTGGGAAACCGCGCTGGATCAGATCCGCGCCGAATGTGAAGACGACGACGCCCACCCCAATTTACGCCACGCAAAAGACGAGCACAGTCATCCCCGCCTGGTGGATGTGTTACTCACACCCGAAGTGATTGTGTTTGAACCCTTCTGGACATTGATCCCCAGCAACAAAGCGATCCTGCCGATTTTGTGGCAGATTTTCCCCAATCACCCCTATTTGCTCAACGCCCAGTTCCAGCTGACCAAAGATCTGAGTAAACAAGGCTATGTGTCCAAACCCATTGCCGGGCGCTGCGGTTACAACATCAGTCTGGTGGATAAAAATGACCAGGTGTTGAACGAAACCGATGGTCGCTTTGACGAGCAGGACCAGATTTATCAGGCACTCTGGAAACTGCCCGAGATTGATGGCTACCGGGTGCAGTTGTGTACCTTCACCGCGCGCGGAAAATACGCCGGCAGTTGTGTGCGGGTGGATAAATCACTGATCATTACCACCGGCTCGGATTTATTACCCTTGCGCACAGTAGAGGACGAAAAACTCTGATGACACTCACCAAGCCCCAGGATTTATCCACAGAAGCGATTGCCACCTTAATCGGAAAAAACGCCCGCGTTTACACCACCGGCGATATGCTGACGCAGGATTTTGTGCCCAACAGGGTGAATATTGAATTGTCGGACACACGCGAGATTGTACGCGTTTGGTTGGGGTGAAAGGATCACGATTGATAACACTGGGATTTTCGCGCAAAGGATTGCGCTCCCACAAAAGAAAAAGCCCGCACTGAGTGCGGGCTTAATTGTGTTAACCGGTATTGCGCATCCCCGCCGCAATACCCGCCATGGCCACCATCAGTGCGCGATTGCAATCACTGACCTGATCCACATCCTGCTTGGCGCGCACGCGCGCGAGCAATTCGATTTGCAACAGGTGCAGTGGCACCAGATAAATTTCCCGCACGTCGAGTGATTGCGCACCCCAGGCATCATTTTCCAGCAGCGCCTGCTGACCGAGGAAATTCAGCAAGGTGGCGGTATCTTCACTCAATTGATTGCGCAGGGCCTGCCCCAGGCCTTTGAGCGAGTCGTCTACCAGGCGCGCGTCGTAGAGTGAGGCTATGTGGCTGTCGGATTTGGAGTACACCATTTCCATCATCGCCAAACGCGAGCGCATGAACGGCCAATTGGCCTGCATGTCTTTCAACAAATCCGCGCTGCCATTGTCCACCGCTTGTTTCAGCGCGGTGCCAAAACCCAGCCAGCTCGGCAACACCAGGCGGTTTTGCGACCAGGCAAAAATCCACGGAATCGCGCGCAGGGATTCAATGCCGCCTTCAGCTTTGCGCTTGGCCGGCCGGCTACCCAGCGGCAGCTGACCCAGTTCCTGCTCCGGCGTGGCCTGACGGAAATAGCGGACAAAATCCGGCTCTTCGCGGATGTAATAGCGATAAGTTTTGCAGGCGGTGTCGGCCATGGAATCGAGCAACGCACGCCACTCGGCCTTGGGCTCGGGTGGCGGCGCCAGCAGCGCTTCCAGAATCGCACTGGCATACAGCGACAGGCTGCGCACCGCGAGTTTTGGCAAGCCGAATTTGTAGCGAATGGTTTCGCCCTGCTCGGTCACCCGCAGGCCGCCGTTCACCGAACCCGGTGGTTGGCTCAGGATGGCCGCATGGGCTGGGCCGCCGCCACGGCCGATGGTGCCGCCACGGCCGTGGAACAGTGTTAAGTCCATGCCTTCGGCGGTATGCAATTTGATCAAGGCGTCCTGCGCGCGGTACTGGGCCCAGGACGCGGCCAGCACACCGGCATCCTTGGCGGAGTCGGAGTAACCAATCATCACATACTGGCGACCCTTTGCGCGCGCCTTGTAACCGGGCATGGCCATCAGGTCGCGCATCACGCCTTCGGCGTTATCCAGGTCGTCCAGGGTTTCAAACAGGGGCGCCACCGGCAGCGGTTTTTTCACGCCACAGGCTTTTTGCAGCAATTCCACCAGCAACACATCGCTCGGCTGACTGGCCATGGAAATGATGTAGATGGCCATCATTTCCGCCGGCGTTTCGGCAATCACCTGCACCGTGTCGAGCACTTCCTGCACCTCGGCCGAGGGCGCAAAGTGAATTGGCAGCAGTGGCCGCGGGTTATCCAGTTCGGCACGCAAAAATGCCTGCCGCTCTGTTTCACTCCAGCTCAGGTAATCGCCCACGCCGAGCGCACGGGTGATTTCTGCCATCACATCATTGTGGCGCTCGGAGTGCTGGCGGATGTCGAGCCGGATCAGGCCCACACCAAAGCACTGGATGCGGCGGATGGTATCGAGCAAATAACCGCGCGCAATGCGGGTCAGGCCGCAACGCATCAGGCTGTCGTAACACTGGTACAAGGGCGTCAGCAATTGCTCCACACTTTCCAATACCGGCTGGTTATCACTGCGGCTGCCGGTGCGATAGAGTTCGTCCATCTGCTCGCGCGTGTGCGCCAGTAATTTTCGCACCGGGCGGATCAGTTCGCGGTAGGGTTGTTCGGAATCCTTGTGCTGTTCCGGCAACAGCGCCCAGAGGTCATCGCTGGCATCCATCATGGACAATTCCATCGACAACTGCTCCAGATCGCGCGCATACAGCTCGGCCGCTTTGGCGCGGCTCATGGCGATCACCTGACGGGTGAGCTTGGCGGTAACGAAGGGGTTGCCATCGCGATCGCCGCCCATCCAGGACGACATGCGCAGGGGCGTAATCTGCGGCGCCAGTGGCTTGCCGGTAATCTGTTCGGACTGGGCGTCGAGCTCACGCAAAAAGCGCGGCACAGCTTCCCACAGGGAATCTTCAATCACTGCCAGACCCCAGGACGCTTCATCCACGGGGGTGGGCCGGATGCGGCGGATGGAGTTGGTCATCCAATCCTGGCTGATCAGCTCCTGAATGCGGGTCATGTCCACATCGTCGCCGCGGCGCAACTGATCGAAAATCTGCCGGTACTTGTGAATCAGCGTGCGACGGGTCACCTCGGTGGGGTGCGCGGTCAACACCAGATCCATGTGCAGTTTTTCCGCCGCGCGGGTAAAGGCTTCCGCACTCCAGCGTTGGTTTTCAAACTGGCTGCGCAAGCTGGCGAAGGGATCGGGACGGTCGATCAGGGTTTTGGCTTCATCACTGACGGTGTAAATCTGTTCGGCAATATTGGCCAGGTTCAGAAACTGGCTGAAGGCGCGGGCGATGGTGAGCAGGGTTTTGTCGTCTGCGGCACTGATCTTGCCCGTCAGATCCGCCAACGCGGCCTGGTCGCCGGCATCGATGGCCTTGCTCTGTAACCGGATAGTTTCGATGAGATCCAGGCAATCCTGGCCCTCGTGATCGGCAATGGTCTGGCCCAGCAGGCTGCCCAAGGCCTTCACCTGATTGCGCAATGCGCTCATGGTAACTCCTGTGACGGTGTAGTGACTTGTCTATAACTGCCCGGCATTCACTGTTCAATGCGGCAGTGCATCAGTGCTCTGTCTGGTCGCGTTCAGCGTGATTACAGTGCTGAACGCTGGCACCTGGTATGGCCTGGGCTCTTAAAGGTTACTTAAGGCCCGGGTCCTGATTGATGCGCGGTATCTCGCCCTACCGGCCCCGTCTGTGCGGGGCGCCTATTGTAACCGTTGTCCGGCACTAATTGCACAGGTACACTGGCCGGCCTTTAAAAAGCGTCAATTATTGCGATGAAACGGCCCAATACCGACGATTACCGCCGTCTGTTCATTGAGGACTTACCCTTGATGGATGTGCGCGCGCCGGTGGAATTCAACAAAGGTGCGTTTCCGCAATCCGTCAACATTCCCCTGCTGGACGATGAGCAACGCGCCGCCGTGGGCACCCGCTACAAAGAGCAGGGCCAGGATGCGGCCATCGAGCTCGGTTGGCAGTTGGCCACGCCAGAGATCAAGGCCCAGCGCCAACGGGATTGGCTGGCCCACGCCAGCCAGCACCCCACCGGCTACCTGTATTGTTTCCGTGGCGGCTTGCGCTCGCGCCTGTCGCAGCAGCTGCTGCGCGAAGCGGGACTCGACTACCCTTTGGTCACCGGTGGCTACAAAGCCCTGCGCCGGTTTCTGATCGATGCGCTGGAAGCCAACAGCCAGACGGCGCCACTGGTGCTGGTGAGCGGCCGCACTGGCTCGGGCAAAACCCTGTTACTGCCCAAACTCCCGCGCACGCTTGATCTGGAGGCCATGGCCAACCACCGGGGCAGCGCCTTCGGACGCCAGCTGGCACCACAACCGACGCAAATCGATTTTGAAAACCGGCTCAGCATCGGCTTGCTGAAGGCCATGCACCAATCTGCCAGCGCGCCCTTGTTTGTGGAAGACGAGGGCAAACTGATTGGCCGGGTGTCCATGCCCATCTGCTTCAAAACCCGGATGGAAAATTCGCCGCTGGCGGTATTGGAAACGCCCATGGACGAGCGGGTGGAGATAGCGCTGGCGGATTACGTTACCGAGGCCTTCCCGCAGTATCTGGCGCACTTTCCGGATTCACGCGGCGATGCCGAACAGGCCTTCCGCAAACAGATACTGGACAATTTGTCGCGCATCCGTAAACGTCTGGGCGGTGAAAAATACCAATTTTTATCCACCCAATTTGAGCAGGCGTTAACGCGGTTTTTTGCCACCGGCGTGGCTGACGATTTCCGTCCGGGCATCGAATTGTTGCTCACCGAATACTACGACCCCATGTACGATTTCCAGAAAGGATTGCGCAAGGGGCGTGAAATTTTCCGCGGTGATAAAGCGGCCTACATCGAGTGGGCCGCGTCACTGGAAACCTTCCCATCATGAACCATTACTGGAGAATCTACCGTGCGGTTATTGACTGCTTTAGCAGCGCTGCTCGTTTCTCTTGGCGTTGGTGCCGCAAGCACCGGCAATGCCTCGGAAGCACAGCCTGAATTTACCTTCACAGCCATCCCCGACCAGAATGAGGCCGCCCTGCGCGAGCGCTTTGGCGCCATGGCCGATTACCTGAGCGGCGCGCTTGGCCTTAAAGTGCACTATGTGCCGGTTAAAAGTTACCCGGCTGCCATCACCGCCTTCCGCAACAATCAGGTGCAACTGGCCTGGTTTGGCGGCTTGTCCGGTGTGCAGGCGCGTGCACTGGTGCCCGGTTCACAGGCGCTGGCACAAGGCTACGAAGACCAGTTTTTCAAAACCTATTTCATTGCCCACAAAAGTGCCGGCATCGCACCCGCTGAGCAACTGACCGACGCCCTCAAAGGCAAGACGTTTACCTTTGGCTCCAAAGGCTCCACCTCTGGCCGGTTAATGCCGGAGTTTTATGTGCGCGAGCAATTTGCCGCGGCACCCGAGCAGGTGTTTTCCCGCGTGGGATTTTCCGGTGATCATTCGCGCACCCTTGCGCTGGTGGCGAGCGGCGCCTATCAGGTGGGCGCGCTGAATTATTCCGTGTGGGATCAGGCGGTAGCCAACGGCGAGGTGAATACCGACGACGTACAAGTGATCTGGACCACCCCCACCTACCCGGACTACCAGTGGAGTGCACGCGGCGATCTGGACGCAGTATACGGCGAGGGCTTCACCCAGAAACTGCGCGCCGCCTTGTTGAACATGAACGACGCGGCATTGCTGAAAAGTTTTGCCCGCACGCGCTTTGTGCCGGCCAGCAATGATTTCTACCAGCCTATTGAAGACACGGCCAAGGCCATTGGCCTGATGAACGACTGGTAACACCGGTGCTGCATTTTCAGGCCGCGCGCCTGGGCTTTGGCGACCAGACGGTGCTGGCGGATATCGATCTCTGCATCCGGCCCGGCGATCGTATTGCACTGCTGGGCAAAAGCGGCGCAGGCAAATCCACCCTGCTGGCCGCCGTGCGCCAGGCACAGGAATCCCAGTGCGCCTGGTGCCCGCAGGCGCCGGCACTGGTGCCGGGCCTGAGCACTTACCAGAATGTGTTTACCGGCGGGCTGCAACGCCATAACGCCCTGTACAACGCCATCAATCTGATCCGCCCCTGGCCCGACCGGCTGGCAGAAATCAGTGCGCTGAGTAAGCCGCTGGGCATCGATACCCTGTTGCATGCGCCCGCCGGCGAACTCTCCGGCGGTCAGCAACAACGGGTGAGCCTGGCGCGCGCGGCCTGGCAACAGAAACCCTGGTTGCTGGCAGACGAGCCGGTATCTGCCCTGGATGAACAACAGGCCGAGGCCGCCCTTGGCTGGCTGCTCGAACGCCATCGGGGTGGCCTTGTGGCGTTGCACCATGTGGCGCTGGCGCAACGCCTGTGCAACCGGGTGATTGGCCTGCGCGATGGCCGGGTGCTGTTCGACAAGCCCATCCACGCGTTCAGTCCCGCCGATCAGGCCGCCCTGTACCAGTGATCCGGCTACCGCCTCTGACAACCCGCACTGTGAGCCTGTGGCTCGCGTTGACCGCCATGGTCGCGTGGCTGCTGGCCGATACCGATCTTGCCAGCCCCAACCCCTGGCGCGAGCTGACGGCGATGGGGCGCGGACTGTTGATGCCCACCGTTGCCGATTGGGGCCAGTGGTTGTCTGCCATTGGCATGACCCTGGCGTTTGCCCTGCAGGCGATTGCGCTGGCGGCATTGGTGGGATTTGTTCTGGCGCTGGTGTGGCACCGGCGCTGGGTGCGCTGGCTCGCGGCACTGGCGCGCAGCGTACACGAAGTGTTCTGGGCATTGCTGTTCATTCAGGTGCTGGGGCTGAGCACTGGCGCAGGACTTCTGGCCCTGTTCCTGCCCTATGCCGGCACGCTGGCAAAGATCTATGGCGAACAATTGCAGGAGTCGGACCCCCGCCCGGTGCAAGCGCTTACTCTCTCTACGCGCGCCGGTTTATCCTACTTTTTGTATTGCCGTCTGCCCCTTGTGTGGGCGGGCTTTGGCCACTACACCCGCTACCGGTTGGAATGCGCACTGCGCTCGTCGGTGGTGCTGGGGTTTATCGGCCTGCCGACGCTGGGCTACTTTCTGGAAACCGCCCTGCGCGAAGGTGACTACGCCAGCGCCTCGGCACTGCTCTACGCCCTGATCGCACTGGTTTTCAGCCTGAAACTGTGGCTCAACCGCTGGGGCTTTGTGCTGGCACTGTCGCTGTCACTGTGGTGGTTTCCGCCGGCGGTGCACTGGCAGCCGGGCTTGTTGGCACAATTCGCTCAGGATCTGATACCCGCTCCCTTGCGCCTGGACCTGAACGCCGAACAGGCCATGGCTTGGCTCAAGGCCTTGCTCACCCAAGCATTGGACGGCAGCTGGCATACGCTGGTATTGGCACAAGTGGTGGTGGCCGCCACTGGCCTGCTGGCCTTGTTGGCCATGCCACTCAACAGCCCCCAGATGTTGCCGGGCTGGGCGAGGTGGGCCGGCGATGGGCTCCTGATTGTGGTGCGCTCGCTGCCGGAATACCTGCTCAATTTTATTGGCCTGATTTGCCTGGGCCCGTCCATGTTGCCCGCCATGATTGCCATGAGCCTGCACAATGGCGCCATCATTGCCCACCTGTTGGGCCAGCACTCGGGCGAGCTGCCGGAAGCAGCCATGCACTCAGGCGCCACCGACCGCTTTTTTTATCATCTGCTGCCGCGCCTGTACCGCCAGTTTCTGGCGTATTTGCTGTATCGGTGGGAGATCATCGTGCGGGAAACCGCCATGCTGGGCGTGCTGGGTATACCGACCCTGGGGTTTTATATCGATTCCGCCTTCGAGCGGCTGGCGTTTGATGTGGCGCTGCTGTTGATACTGGTGAGCAGCCTGATGACCCTGGGTGCCGATAGCCTGTCGCGCTGGCTCAGATCGCACCTGGCGCTTAAAACAACACCTGAAAGTGAGTAAATCCGGCGATAAAAAACGCTGAACGCCTGCTTTTTGAGCAACATTATTGTTTTTTATACTGACTGCAAAGTCCCTGTTGTGTTTCTGTTCTGGGGTGTTAGTATCAGTTCCAGCCGCTTTTCGCATAAGAAATTCGACCGACTAGACCATACTGGAATAAGACGATCGTACCAGTCAGCGAAGCGGCCCAGAACAATAACGAGCCTAAGTGCCTTACTTACACATAGCTAATTACCAGAGGTTGTCCAGCCAATGTCTCAGCCCCATGTTGCGTTAACCGGGTCAGAGAATAAGGAAGTTCAGTTTGCCAGCCGACAGGAGTCAGTGTTCCCTCATCTCATGCGCTTGTGCATGGATTTCAGCTTGCGCGTCATCGACGACAAGGCGCAGTTTCATTTGCGCGCCAGCCAGGGCAACCCCATTACACCGGCATTCGATTCGCTCGAAGCGTTAGAACGGCACGTGCATGCCAATATGGTGGATATCCTGCACGGTTACCTGTTCCAGACCGAAGACGCGGTTGCCCACTAAGTTTTCTGCCGCAAGCACAGCCTGGCCGCTATAATCGGCGGCCATGATGCCCGCCTCTCCTATTCTCAAAGACCTGGTGCTGCTCGGCGGCGGCCACGCCCACGCCCTGGTGTTGCGCCAATGGGCGATGCAACCCATGCCCGGTGTGCGCCTGACGCTGGTGTCGCCCGAACCCCACACGCCTTATTCCGGCATGCTCCCCGGTCTGATTGCCGGCCAGTACAGTTTTGACCAGACCCACATCGATCTCGATCGCCTGTGCGCATTGACGGGCGCGCGCTTCATCCGCGCCGCCGCCACGGGTATCGATTGCGCGCACAAAACCCTGACCTTTGACGACCGACCGCCGCTGGCGTTTGATCTTTTATCGGTGGATGTGGGCGGGGCGCCCGATCTGGCCATTGCCGGCAGCCAACAGGCGGTGCCGGTAAAACCTATCAGCCGGTTCTACGCACGCTGGCAATCAATGCAGGCATCGCTGGCCGAGCGGCCCCGGCAAACGATCGCCATTGCCGGCGGTGGCGCGGCCGCGGTGGAGCTGGCCGCTGCGCTGCGGGCCAGCGCGCCTGACACCCGAATCGGCCTTTACTTTCCAGCCGGTCAATTGCTCAGCGGCTACAGCGCCGGCTTCCGGCGCAAAGTCAGCCAGGCACTGGCGCACAGGGCCATCGAACTGCACGAAGGCGCACGCCTGACCCGCATTGAGCCTCATCAGTTTGAGACCGAGCGGGGCGACACCGAAGCGTTTGATCTGTTGCTGCTGTGCACGCCGGTGCGGGCGCCCGACTGGCTGGCCAGACAAGACATTGCCACCGACAGCAACGGCTTTATGGTGGTGAACGATCATCTGCAGAATCCGCGTTACCCCTGGCTGTTCGGTGCCGGCGATTGCGTCAGCCTGCAGCATCAACCCCGGCCCAAAGCCGGCGTTTACGCCGTGCGTCAGGCGCCCGTGCTGTTCCACAATCTGCGCGCCGCCCTGCTGGCGGAGCCACTGATTGCCTACCGGGCCCAAACCAGTTTTCTCAGCCTGCTCTCGCTCGCCGACGGCAGCGCGCTCGCAAGCCGGCCGGGCGGCTTTATGCCCAGTTTCAGCGGGTCCTGGGTCTGGCGCTGGAAAGACCGCATCGACCGGCGCTTTATGGCCATGTTCGAAAACCTGACAGCGCCCATGCAGGCAAGCACCGGTGCACCGGACGCGCGCCTGTGGGATGACAAAACGCCTGCACCCGGCGCACTCGCCATGCGTTGTGGCGGCTGTGGTGCCAAAGTGGGCGGCGACATCCTGCAGCGGGCGCTGGCCGAACTGGAGACGGTGACGCATCCGGAGGTGCTGATCGGGCTGGACCAACCGGACGATGCCGCCGCCGTGCGCTTCGCCGCCGATACCACGCTGGTGCAAAGCGTGGATCAGTTTCGTGCGGTGATAGACGATCCCTGGTTACAGGGGCGCATCGCCGCTTTGCATGCACTGAGTGACCTGGACGCCATGCATGCACAGCCGCACACCGCGCAAGCACTGGTGACGCTGCCGTATGCGGCCGATGCCATCAGCGAACGGGATCTGGGGCAGTTGATGCAGGGTGCGGTGCGGGAGCTCAACGCCACCCACTGCCAACTGACCGGTGGCCACACCAGCGAGGGCGCCGAGCTGAGCCTGGGGTTTGCGGTTAACGGGGTGGCCGGATCACGGCTGATGACCAAAGCCGGCCTGCAACCGGGCGACTACCTGCTCCTGACCCAACCGCTGGGCACCGGCTGTCTGTTTGCCGCGCGCGCACAGGGCGCGGCGCGCGGCCGCTGGATCAGCGAGGCACTCAAGGTCATGACCCAATCCAACCGCACCGCGGGCCACATACTGTTCGACCAAGGCGCGCACGCCTGCACCGACGTGACCGGCTTTGGTCTGGCTGGCCATCTGACCGAAATGCTGCGCGCGTCTTTTGTGTCGGCGCGGGTCAACCCCGCGTTGGTGCCCCTGCTGCCGGGCGCACTTGAGCTGATCAGCCAGGGCTGGGTGAGCAGCTTGTACGACAGTAACCTGCGCATCAAATCGGCGCTGGCCGCCCCCGAGGCGCTCGCCGATCCCCGGGTCCGGCTCTGGTTTGACCCTCAAACCAGTGGCGGACTGCTGGCTGCCCTGCCACCGCCAGCGGCCGGGCAGGCGCTGGAACAATTGCGTGCCGCCGGTTACCACGCTGCGATCATCGGCAAGGTGGTGCCCGACGCCGGCTGGCTGATCGAGACCGGGAACTTCAGTCCCAAAACGCCGGTCTAAGGGCTGTATTCAGCAGCAGATAATTTGCCATGCGTTTGTTCTTTCTGTTCATCGCCCTGTCGGGCGCCGCTCGCCTGTGGGCCGACCCCGCACCCAACTGGATTCTGCCGGATGCCAATGACCGCAGCCTGACGTTCTACGATGACGCCCACAACCGGGCCGCGGTGCTGTTGTTTCCGGGGGCGCATTGTCGCGCCAGTTGCGAACAGGCCCTCGGGCTCTGGGTAGAAGCCGCGAACGCGCAACACGCCAAGGTGTATTGGCTGTCGAGCAGCCGGCAACCTGCGGCAGCACCGGCGCCGGCAACACAGCTGTACAACGCGCGCGTGGTTGCGCGGCAGTACGGCGCGTTACAGGAAGCTCGCGTGGTATTGGTCAATGCGGCGCGTGAAAAAGTGTGGAGCGGGCCGGCTCAATCGGAACCGGACGCGGTGTTGGCAGTGTGGCAATCGCAGTGGCTGGCAGGCACCAGCCAATAGAAATCAGGACAACTCGTCGTCGATGTCTTCGAGCAGATCCAGCGGCTCTTCTTCCGCGCCTTCCAGATCGTCATTCCAGTTAATACCTACCAGGATCACATCCTGATGCAGGCCGGGCAGCCAATCGTCGAGAAACTCTTCCAGATCGATGGCGACCGGAGAATACACTTCCCATTCATCCACACACACGGCTTCGGCTAATTCGCGGCTGGACCAGAAGGGCATCACGTCGGTGTCTTCGTGCTTGACCGACGGGCATACCGCAAAGCCATCATCGCCTTCCAAACCCCAGACCACACCGGACTCTGTCGCTTCCACAATGAAGCGATCGTAGTTTTCGTCAAAGTCTTCACTGAGCGGAGTCATGGCAATCTCGTGCGGAATCATTATGCGCCGCTACTATAACCGAAGCGTGGAACCAAGGGGTCAAAAAACTTTCTGTTTCAGAAAAAAAGTGAATGGCCCTGCTCTTTGAGCCACCGGCGCGACGCTTTGTAATCCGGGCAATGCTCGGCCACCAGCGACCAGAACGCGGGACTGTGATTTGGCTCGCGCAGGTGACACACCTCATGCACCAACAGGTATTCGATCACCGGCAAAGGCGCTTGCATGATCAGCGGGTTGAACTGCAGCACTGCCCGACTGGTACAGTGACCCCATTTGGAGCGGGTCACCCGCACCTGCACCCGGCTGACCCGTTTACCCAAACGCGCGGCCAGCGCCGGCGCCCGTTCGGTAAACCACTGCAGGGCGCAGTCCGCATACCATTGCAGTAATTGCTCGCGCACCAAGGTCCGGGCATCGCGACGGGCGCGCGACGACAAGGTGATATGGATTGCACCCGGCTGGTGCTGTAACGACGACTCACGACCGCGCTGTACGGTCAGCACCTGGGCCTGGCCAAGCCAGTCAAACCGGTCACCGGTTTCAAAGCTGTGCTCCACCTCTGTGGCCAGACGTTCGGCCTGCAATTGCAGTTTGGCTTTGATCCAGCGCGACTTGCGAACCAGTAATGCATGCACTTCGGCATCGCTGACACCGCGCGGACGGCGCACGATGACCTGCCCGGCCCGCACCTGAATTGCCAGCGTCCGGCGCCGCGCCGAGGTGGCAATGGTGAGGGGGTAAGGGGTCATCCGCCGTGTCTGACGGCGGCAATGGTCAGGCGCGAGATACAGGTCAGTCGACCGCGTTCATCTTCCAGACGGATTTCCCACACCTGGGAAGTTTTGCCGATGTAGGCCGGCGTTGCGGTCCCTGTCACCAGGCCCTGGCTGACTCCGCGCACATGGTTGGCATTGATCTCCTGCCCCACGCAAAAATACTGCGCCGTATCCACCACCATATTGGCGGCCATGGAACCGAGGGTTTCTGCCAGCACCACACTCACGCCGCCGTGCAGGCGCCCCATGGGTTGTACGGTGCGGCTGTCCACCGGCACGGTGCCGCGGACAAAATCGGGACCCACTTCGGTGATGACGATCCCCAATTGCTCGGCCGCCGTATTGCGACCCATGTCATTCAATTGCTCAAGGCTGGCAGGGCTTTTCCAGATAGATTCCATGGCTTATCCAAACCGGTGATCGGCAACAAAAGGATTGTGTTTGCGCTCTTCGCCAAAACTGGACATGGGCCCGTGTCCGGGCACAAAGCGCACGCTGTCACCCAATGGCCAGAGTTGCGTGCGGATCGCATTGACCAGGGTATTGTAATCGCCACGGGGAAAGTCGGTGCGGCCAATGGAGCCAGCAAACAACACATCGCCCACCCAGGCCAATTGCTGGCCGGGATGGAAAAACACCACATGCCCGGGGGTGTGGCCAGGGCAGAACAAAACGTCGAGCGTTTCTTTGCCCACCCGGACCTGCTCGCCCGCTTCCAGCCAGCGGGTCGGCGTGAAATTTCCCACCGGCGGAAAGTTCATCATTTGCGCCTGCATCGGCAGCTGATCAATCCAGAAAGCGTCTTCGCGGTGTGGCCCGATGATCGGCCATTGGTATTTTTCCGCCAGCGCGGCAGTGCCGCCCACGTGGTCCAGGTGACCGTGGGTGAGCAGAATCTGTTTGACCGTGACGCCCACGTGCGCGACCGCCGCCTCAATCAGGTGCAGGTCACCGCCCGGATCAATCAAGGCCGCCTCGTTGGTCTGGTCACACCAGATCAGCGAACAGTTTTGTTGAAAGGGCGTGACGGGAATAATCTTGAATTGCAGCATCAATACTCAAACGGGCGCTCAACGCGCCCGCATCTCGTTCCATTAACGATTATTTTTCCGGCTGGGTGCCCGGTGGGAATTGGGCCAGAATGGTGGTTACCGCGTAGTTGATGGCATCAATCCGCTCTTGCTGGGTTTTCAGGTTACTGATTTTTGCACTCAGGGTACCGCGCCAGACGCTTTCATTGGATTTGGTATCGATCATATCGATGATCAATGTGCCTTCAGTGTATTCGTTCACGCGCACATCGGTGCCGTAACCCATGCCCATGCCCGGTCCACGGCCCCAGCAATTCCAACAGGAATTCACCCCCACGTTGTAGGTGCGGATATCCTGTTTGTCTTTGGTGGTCACGTGGTATGACACCAGCAAATCTGCCTTGGCTTTATCGGCCTCGAGCGTGAATTGCTTCAGCTTCATGGATTTATCCACCGCATTCTCGATGCGGTTGCGGGTGATGTCATCGGTCAGCGGCGTCATGTCGCGCAGCTTCGAACGATCGATAAAGTTGTACGTGTGGACTTTGCTGAAATCGAAATCCTGATTCCAGTCGCTGTCGGCTTTAGGCAGGCTGCTGCAACCTGCTACAGCAAACATGGCCGCGGCCACCAATAACGTTGCTAACTTGTTCATGCTTCCTCCGTTGGGCATGTATCAGGCAATATCTGCCAGGTTACCTTTCTGTTCCAGCCAGGCTTTCCGATCGCTCGCGCGTTTTTTCGCCAGCATCATATCCATCACCTGCAGGGTGTCGTCGCCATTGTCGACGAACAATTGCACCAGGCGGCGGGTATCGGGTGCCATCGTCGTTTCACGCAATTGCAGTGGGTTCATTTCACCCAGACCTTTAAAGCGCTGCACGTTGGGCTTGCCCTTTTTCTTTTCGGCCGTCAGACGATCCAGTATGCCCTGCTTTTCCGCTTCGTCGAGCGCGTAATACACTTCTTTACCGAGATCGATCCGGTACAGCGGCGGCATGGCTACAAACACGTGCCCCGCCATCACCAGTGGTTTGAAGTGCCGCACAAACAGAGCGCACAGCAGCGTGGCAATGTGCAGACCATCCGAGTCCGCATCGGCCAGAATACAGATCTTGTGATAACGCAATCCGCTCAGGTCGTCGCTGCCCGGATCCACGCCCAGGGCGACCGCAATATCGTGCACTTCCTGACTGGCCAGAATTTCCGCCGAGTCCACTTCCCAGGTGTTCAGAATTTTTCCGCGCAGGGGCATGATCGCCTGAAATTCACGATCGCGGGCCTGCTTGGCAGAACCACCGGCCGAATCCCCTTCCACCAGAAACAGTTCGCCGCGTTCGGGTTCGCCACTTGAACAATCAGCCAGTTTACCCGGCAGCGCCGGGCCTTGGGTGACGCGTTTGCGCGCCACTTTTTTGCTGGAGCGCACCCGTTTTTGTGCGTTGCTGATGCACACTTCGGCGAGTTTATCGCCATCTTCGGTGTGCTGATTAAGCCACAAACTGAAACTGTCTTTGGCCACGCCTGCGACAAAGGCCGCCGCCTCACGCGACGATAACCGCTCCTTCGTCTGGCCGGAAAACTGCGGGTCGTGGTGCTTGTAAGACAGTACGAAACAGCAGGGGTTCCAGATATCTTCCGGCGCCAGCTTGACCCCGCGCGGCAACAGATTACGGAACTCGCAGTATTCGCGCATGGCGTCCAACAAACCGGTACGCAGACCGTTTACGTGGGTGCCGCCTTGTGCGGTAGGAATCAGGTTGACGTAGCTTTCCTGAATGATTTCACCACCTTCGGGCAACCATTGCACGGCCCAATCGCACCCTTCTGTGGAGCCGGTAAAGCTGCCCACAAACGGTTGCGCCGGCAAGGTTTCCCAACCCTGAGTCGACGCATTCAGGTAATCGGACAGGCCGTCCTCGTAAAACCATTCATCGGTTTCACCGGCGATCTCGTCTTTGAAGGTGACTTTCAGGCCGGGGCACAAGACTGCTTTGGCGCGCAAAACATGGCGCAGGCGACTGACAGAAAATTTAAACGAATCAAAGTAAGACGGGTTCGGCAAAAAGTGCACACTGGTGCCGGTGTTGCGTTTACCGCAGGTATCCACCACGTGCAGG
This sequence comes from Simiduia agarivorans SA1 = DSM 21679, assembly GCF_000305785.2. Lineage (NCBI taxonomy): Bacteria > Pseudomonadati > Pseudomonadota > Gammaproteobacteria > Cellvibrionales > Cellvibrionaceae > Simiduia > Simiduia agarivorans. Next base: position 2,476,148 of record NC_018868.3, read on the forward strand.
TCTTTGGTTTTTTCGCCGTTGGAAAACTCGATCTGATGGACTTCGCCATCGCGCCGGATGGTCACCACCAATCGCTCCGACAAGGCGTTCACCACCGATACACCCACCCCGTGCAAACCGCCCGAGAACTGGTAGTTTTTGTTGGAGAATTTGCCGCCCGCGTGCAAGGTGGACAAAATCACTTCCACGCCCGGTTTTTTCTGTTCGGGGTGAAGGTCAACAGGCATGCCGCGACCATCGTCCACCACCGTGAGCGAGTGATCTTTGTGCAGGATGACATCGATTTGCTTGGCGTGGCCGGCGAGCGCCTCATCCACAGAGTTATCGATCACCTCCTGCGCCAGATGGTTGGGGCGGGTGGTTTCTGTGTACATCCCCGGGCGTTTTTTGACCGGGTCCAGGCCTGTTAAGACCTCAATATCTTGGGCGTTGTAGTTCGACATCGGATACCGCGTGGTGGTTATTCTGGGGCCGGCTGGCGGAGCCGGCGCATTGCCGCACTATATCACAGGGCGCCGGCTCGGAAATGGCCTCTGCCGCTGCCGGCCGCCATCGGCACTGATCAATGCTTAACCGACAGCGGAGGCATGCAGACGCGGGCCCTGGCAGGCAGTTGAAAAACCCCTTGCCTGCTAGAGCCAGTCATTCAGCAAGATGCCGACGCCGATGCGATGATTGCGATGGTTATAATCGATCAGGCTTTCACCATAGCCGTAGTAATACTGCACGTAACCCTTGAACCGGCCGCCCACGGGGAAGGTCCAATCCAGCTGCACGGCGCCTTTATCCAGGCTTTTCAGGTTGCCCCTCAGCAAGGATGTAAAGATGCTACTGCCGTATTTATAGGTCAGTGTGATATCGCCGGAGCCCAGATAATCATCGATATCGGGATTGTCGTCACTGTCGGCATCTTCCGGGATGCGCCACCAGATGCGCGGATAAACGGCCAGATTGCCCCGGTCAAACAGCATGCTGCCCATCAGGCGGTTCCAGCTGCGGGAAAAATCGCCCGACCGGCCATTGGATTCATGGTTATAACCGAAGGCAAATCCCCGCACATTGAAGCCGGCAAATTCGGCGTCGGTCTTCCAGCGCAGAAACAATTCCGGCTCGAAGTTGGTTTCCCGGAACGGCGCGGAATCTGCGGCGTAGAGTTGCCACCAGCTTTGTTGGGTGTAGCCAGCCCACAGGTTGCCACCCAGCACGCCGCGCGCCACCAAGGCTTTCATCGACAACTGGAATTTCACTTCGGTGGGATTGATATCCTGCTCGGGATGATCCAGCGCCCAGATGTCCCGGTTGGGCGTGTGATTGTAGGACCCCACTAACAGGTAGTTGCGCCGGTACGCCGAAATTTCAAACGGGTTTTCCAACGCCTCTTCTTCAGCCATCAGCCGCCGCTTCAACGCCGCTTCAAGGTCGGTTTCATCATCGAGCTTTTTGATCGCCTGCAGGTTCTCACAGCTGGTGCGCAATTCACCTACTTCGGTCTCGTCCGCGGCGAGCGCGAGCTTGTCCAGCAGACATTGCTGCATGGGGCTCAGTTCTGCCTGTGCGGGCAATACCACGAGCCCGCTGAACATCAGGCCACTAAGGATTGTCCTGAGTAACAAAGTCGACTCCTTGTTGAATAAACCGGCTGAAGCCCTGAAAACTGTGGTCCCCGCCCGGCTCGATGGTTTGCCGGCAGCCGCGGTACTTTTCCACGGCCAACCGGTAATCCAGTGTCTCATCGCCGGTTTGGGCCAATAACCAGTAATTGTCGTGCCGTTTGATGACCGGCTGATGGTAGCGCGCCAATTCGGTCAGGTGCTGTTGCGTCAGTCGGTAACTGTCGCCCGTGTGGTAGTTCTCCACGTCACTGCCAATAAACTGCGGCAGCAGTTTCATCGGGTTGACCGAGGGATTGATCAGCAACGCTCGCATGCCCTGCGTTTCCACCAGCCAGGTGGCCCAGAAACCGCCCAGGGATGAGCCCATAACCCCCACCGGGCCGCTGGCCTGTTCGATAGATTCCAGCAGTATGCTGGCGGCCTGGTCCGGGTAAGGAGGAAGGTAGGGGCAAATGAACGCCAGATCGGGCCTGTGTTGCGCCAACCACTGCTGGGTTTCAACGGCCTTGGCGGATCGGGGCGAACTGAGAAATCCGTGAATGTAGAGCACACTCGGCATGGTCAGACCTTGGTTTGGGGAAACTCAGTAGCCGGGCGAGCTGAAATCGATGGGGTAGTTTTTGTGATCAATGCGCACCACGCCCGTCTCCAACCGGCCATCGGCATAGAGTTCCAGCCAGCGGTAGCCGGGCATGGCCGGGTCCAGCGCAAAGTCGTCGCTGTCGGGCAGAAACTGGATGCAGGTGGAGGGACTGGCGAGTAAGCGCATGTGCTTGCGGGGCCGGTCGACATTCTGGTGCACATGCCCCCAGATAACGCCTTTGACCTGGGCGAAGCGATCCACAATGTCAAAAAACGCCTGGTGCGAGCGCACGATGTACTGATCGATCCAGGCACTGCCGACGGGCACCGGCTGATGATGCATAAACACCAATGCCGGCCGGGCATCGGCATTGAGTTGCTGTTCCAGAAAGGCCAGTTCGGCCTGGTCCAGATTGCCGTACTCCTGGCCGGGCACATGCGAGCTCAGCAGTATGAATTGCCACTGGCCGGCATCAATCAACCGGATCCGTTGCTGGCCCGGCATCGCGTCGTACATGGCAGACGGCTCATCGTGATTGCCGGGGATCCAGGCGTGAGGCACCCGGGTCACCTTATCGAGCAGCGCCTGATAGCGGGCGTAAGAACCCACGTGACCATGGCTGGAAACATCACCGGTATTGATAATCAGATCGGCATCGTCCTGCGCCAGACGCACCAGAACATCTTTGAAGCTTTCGTCGGTGTTCAATCCCAACAGCTCTTCGCCGGGGTATTCGCCCAGGTGGCAGTCGGTGATTTGCAACAACCGCAGCGGGCGGTTGGCGGGGAAGGCGATGTTGTCCGGAAAATCCATTCTGGGTCTGCCAATCCTGTTGCGGCTAGCCGGTCAATTTAAGGTTTACCGGGGCTTTACCCTGCGCCAGGCACAACGCAAGCCATTCGCCCAAAAACCGGTTCAACTGGGCCTTTTCATCGGCCTGATACATTTTGCCATTGGGGTACTCGTAGCGCCCCTGATTGACCCTGTGGCGCTCGCAGGCAACCACTTCCGCCATGCGGGCATCGTGGTACATGCGCACTTTCAACGTTGGACTCTGGGTCCAGCGGCAGGGCCCCTGATGACGGGATAGTAGCACGGTGGTAGTAAATCTGGCACGTTCTTCGACATTCACCGACACATGCCAGTCATGCCCCACGGGCAGGCAGATGGAGAAACACCATTGATCGCGCGTGTCGAGGTCGTGCAGGAGTTTGCACAGGCGTAAATAGTTCATATCGCCCATAGCCTGTTGCGCAACCAGATCGACCTGGTAGCGACGGCGCTGTGCAAGATGGGCCATTTGAGCCATAAATTCCCGAAATCCCCGTAAATTCAGGCTAAGCATGGCACAGCTTGGGCGCAAACTCACCCTTTTAGCGCGATAACAGTGTGCCAGCTCTCACTTCGCGATGATTCAGCTGCAGCCACTGCAAACACAGCAGGGTAGCGGCATTGTTAAAACGGCTGGTGTACAGGTTGGCGAATACCTCGGCGGCGGGCGCCACATGCAGGCGGATATCCTCGTTCTCCTCGGGCAGACCAAAAACGCCGCCACCGGCACTCAGGTCGCATAGCGCACAGTAGAGATGCAGTTTCTCATCCGAACCGCCCGGACTGGAAAGATAGTTACAAATTGGGATCAGTTTGTGTGGCGTAAGGCCGGCTTCTTCCTGTATCTCACGGCCGATCACCGCCTCCGGTGTTTCGCCGGGTTCACTGATACCCGCCACCACCTCCAGGCACCAGGGACCGGTGGGCTCACTCAAAGCCCCGATGCGGAACTGCTCCACAAAGCCGATCTGGTCCAGCGCGGGGTCGTACAAAATGGCCGCCACCGCCGGCCCACGGACAAACAATTCCCGCGAAAACCATTGGCTCCACCCGCCGTTGAACAGCCGGTGCCGGAGCTTGATCAGATCCAGCCGGAAAAAGCCCTGGTAACCCGCTTGGCGGGTCTGGATTTCCACATCTTCTTTGGCGTACTGCGGTTTACTCATCGCTGACCCTTTCTATAAATCGTTCCGCCGGTAAGGGTTTATCAAACAGCCAGCCCTGGCCATATTGCACCCCCATGGCACTCAGACGCGCTCGCTGACCTTCTTGCTCAATGCCCTCTGCAAGCGTGTGCAAGCCCAGTGCCGATGCCATGCCGACGATGTGCGGCACCACACTGCCAGTGACCGATTCGGTATCCATGGCATCCACAAACGCCTTGTCGATTTTCAGCACATCAAGCGGGAATTTCTGCAAGTAACTGAGGCTGGAGTAACCGGTGCCAAAGTCGTCAATATAGATCGCGTGTCCCGCCTCGCGCAGGCGTATGACACGGGCGACACCTTGCGCGGAATCTATCAGGCATCGTTCGGTCAATTCAATCCTCACCTGTCCGGCAGGCAGCCTTCCAGGCGAGCACGTTGCCGCCAGCGCATCAAAAAACACATCGTCGGTGAGGTCGGGCTCGGTCACGTTGATCGACACATAAAGATCCGGGCGGGCGCGCAACACAGCGCCCAGATCCCGCTCGAGATTCTCCAGTACCTGAAGTGTGATGCCGCGAATTTTTCCACTCTCCTCCGCCAGAGGAATAAACAGATCAGGCCGGATCAGACTGCCATCCGGCTTGACCCAACGCACCAGAGCCTCTGCCCCGGTAATCCGCCCCGTCGCCAATTCCACGATTGGCTGGTAATAATTAACAAATTCGCCATTTTCAATCGCGTCGTCCATCACCCCCAGTAATGAATAACGGCTTTGTAACCAGCGCCGGACCCACCAGGCAATGGCACCGAACCCAGCACAGAACAACACCAGCAAATACACAAAATAATTTTCCGCACCTTTGCGTATGTACACCAGCGGCTCCACCGCCACCACCTGCAAAAATGCGTCACCCGCCGTTGCCGCCAGCCAATCCGGCAGGGGCTCCAGCGGGTCATAGCGCGCACCGTTGCTAACCGGGAACTGGGGCCAGGAGGCCAGCACGTGGAATTCGTTGTTCTGGGCTATCAGCAATGCCAGATTGCGCTGGGGATGGTCTGGCACCACATCGATCAGGTGCGAAGGATGGATTGCGACAATGAAGTGCCCAAAGGATACATACAGATATTCGGCGTGGGCAGCCAAGGGCGCACTGCCAGGCATCCAGATCCGGTTACCTTCGCGCCCGACAAAATCGTGCGGCGGCAAATCCACCGGTTGCCCCAGCTGACTCAGCATATTGGAACATTGGATTTGCGCCTCACGTGTGACCAGCACTTCCCGGACAAATTGGTGATCGTACACCAGCTCACGTAGTCGACGACGCATCTCCACGCTGCACAAAGGCATTGTCAGTGCATTGAGTTCACGCTCGGTTTTTTCCAACCCACGCAAAAGATTGCTCACCCGGGCCTGTGTCTGCATAACGAAGCGCTCGAGTTGCTGAGCCTGTTCATGCCGGGCCGCGGCGAGCGAGAACCACCAGGCCAGCAATACCGACGCAGCCAACAGCACAAAGACCGTCAACAATCCCTGGTACATCTTCTTGCCAGATACCATGTCGCTCTCCCTCGCCTGCAATTACTTGAGTGTATTACACCTTGCGATAGATTTCCGAACCCTGGGCGCGGAATTCCCGGGCTTTTGCTTTCATTTCAGCTTCCACATCCAGCAGCTTCACCACTTCCTCTTTCGGAGCCGCCATGCCCTGGGCGGCGGCGTAGTCGCGTACTTCCTGGGTGATTTTCATCGAACAGAATTTGGGGCCGCACATGGAGCAGAAATGCGCCACCTTGGCCGATTCCTTGGGCAAGGTTTCATCGTGATAACTGCGCGCCGTATCCGGATCCAGGCCGAGATTGAACTGATCCTCCCAGCGGAATTCGAACCGGGCTTTCGACAGGGCATTGTCGCGCAATTGCGCACCGGGATGCCCTTTGGCGAGATCGGCCGCATGCGCTGCAATTTTGTAGGTGATAATGCCCTCTTTCACATCGGCTTTATTGGGCAAGCCCAAGTGTTCTTTGGGCGTCACGTAGCACAGCATGGCGCAACCATACCAACCGATCATGGCCGCGCCGATGCCGGAGGTGATGTGGTCGTAGCCGGGCGCAATATCGGTGGTGAGCGGACCCAGTGTGTAGAAAGGCGCCTCGCCGCACTCGCGCAATTGCTTGTCCATGTTCTCTTTGATCAGGTGCATGGGCACATGCCCCGGACCCTCAATCATGGTTTGTACATCGTGTTGCCAGGCCACCTTGGTTAATTCGCCCAGGGTTTCCAGTTCGCCGAACTGAGCTTCGTCGTTGGCGTCGGCAATGGAACCGGGGCGCAGGCCGTCGCCCAGCGAGAAAGACACGTCGTAGGCCTTCATGATCTCGCAAATATCTTCGAAGTGGGTGTACAAAAAGTTTTCCCGATGATGCGCCAGACACCACTTGGCCATGATGGAGCCGCCGCGCGATACAATGCCGGTCACGCGCTTGGCGGTGAGCGGCACGTAACGCAGCAGTACACCGGCGTGAATAGTGAAGTAATCCACGCCCTGCTCGGCCTGCTCAATCAATGTGTCGCGGAAAATATCCCAGGTCAGGTCTTCGGCTATGCCGCCGACTTTTTCCAGCGCCTGATAGATCGGCACCGTGCCAATGGGTACGTGCGAATTGCGGATGATCCACTCGCGGGTTTCGTGAATGTTTTTACCGGTGGATAAATCCATGATGGTATCGGCGCCCCACCGGGTTCCCCAGGTCAGTTTGGCCACCTCTTCTTCGATGGAGGAACCGAGCGCAGAATTGCCGATATTGCCGTTGATTTTCACCAGAAAGTTGCGCCCGATAATCATCGGCTCCAACTCCGGGTGATTGATGTTGGCGGGGATAATGGCGCGCCCGCGCGCCACTTCGTTGCGCACAAATTCCGGCGTGATTTCGTCGGGTATGGCCGCACCGAAACTGTGACCGGCGTGTTGCTGTTCCAGCACGCCTAACGACCTGGCCTGCTGCAGGCTCATATTCTCGCGGATCGCAATGTATTCCATTTCAGGCGTGATGATGCCCTGACGGGCGTAGTGCATCTGGCTCACATTTTTACCCGGCAGCGCGCGCCTCGGTTGGCGCTGATGATCGAACCGCAACGCGGCCAGTTCATCATCCTGTAACCGGACATTGGTAAACGCAGAGCTGTTGCCGGCAAGCCTTTCGGTGTCAGCGCGCGCCTCAATCCACTGACCGCGCACATCGGGCAAACCTTTGCGCACATCAATCGCCACGGCCGGATCGGTGTAGGGGCCAGAGGTATCATAAACGCGTACGGGCGGATTGGTTTCGCCGCCAAAATCGGTGGGCGTATCCGCTAGGCTGATTTCACGCATGGGCACCTGTATACCCGCATGGGTTCCCTGCACAAAAATTTTCCGCGAGTTGGGAAAAGGTTGCACCGAGTCCTGGTCGACAGCCGCCACATCGGACAACTTTTTGGGTTCAGTCATGCTGTTCATCGTGTTCCTCTCGAGGGTATAGGGGATCGGGAAAATGCCAGAGCGGGCCTTTTCCTGCGTCAAAATCACCAATGGCGTAATGTTTGGACCGCGCCAGACAGGCGCGTTGAAATGTGATGGCGCTGGCCACTGCACGTGCGAGCGGTTGACCGCGCACCAGAAACGCGGCAATGGCACTCGCCAGCGTACAACCGGTGCCATGGCTATTGCGGGTATTGATCAACGGTGCGCGAAACCACACGGGCGCTGCACCCGGTTGCAGCAACAAATCCACAGCCTGATCAGCCCGGTGTCCGCCTTTGAGCAACACGGCTTGAGCACTCTGCTGCAACAATGTGGTGGCCTGGACCAGCATGTCGTTGTCGTCGCGCGCAACGGCCTGGCCGGTAAGCTGTGCGGCTTCCTGCAAATTCGGTGTAATCAGCGTGGCGCCCGCCAACAAGCGCGCGTAGGCCTGGTCGGGCGCGCCCGCAAACAGCGGACAACCCGCGCTGGCGCGCAAGGGGGTATCCACAATCCAGGGCACGCGGGCAAGTACCGGTTGCTGCCTCAGCGCATTCAGACATGCCACCTGTGACGGATCGGCCAGCATGCCGACTTTGACACAAGCGATCTGGTGATCGACCAACAAGGATTCGATTTGCGCGCGCAAGACCGCTGGCGGCACTGGGTGTACTTCAGTCACGCCCAGGCTGTTTTGCACGGTCAACGCCGACACGGCGGTCACTGCGTAGACCTGCAAGGCCGCAGCGGTTTTTAAATCAGCCTGGATTCCCGCACCGGCAGACGGATCGCTGCCTGCGATGCTGAGAAGCACGGGCTGCGGGTTTTGGACAATGGACATGAAGCCCTCGCAAAACGAGCAGCGGCTTCAAGAACAAGAAAAATGGGTGTATCACCCCGGACTGGCCTTGTTCCCTACGCCGGTACTAACCGGATCAGGTCAACGGGTCTATCTCAGCTCGGCTATGCCGGGCACCCCGCAAGTTGGCAGGCAGTCTAAAGAGCACAAAGGCCGCTGTAAAGCGGCCTTTGGCTGAATGGTTCATCCAATCATAAAATCACAGTGCTTTTGGCATTGAGCTCATGACCTTTTGTACCGCAAGGTCCAGACGTGCACGGCGCTGCTCATCGCTAAGCAGGTGATCTTCGTCCAGGAACACTTTAATGGCACCACGCCACAAGGCCTGCACGCTACCGGGGCGCGCCACAGCCACAATCAGCATGCCCTTGTGCAATTGGCTGTCGCGACCCAGGCTGGGATAGAGCCGGAACAATTCGCGCATTTCTTCGCTCAGCTTCTCATCGCCCACCTGTACGACGGCAATAATCCGATAGTCCACGTCCACGCCATGGCCCAATGTATAGCCTTTGCGGGTCAGGTTTTTCTCGATATCGGCCTGGATTAACTCGACGCCCTGGCTGTCTTCCGCGGTTTCTTCTTCGCCGACAAACACCACATCGGCAGTCCAGCTGATGGTGTCGCCACGGTTGGGCTTGAATTCAGGGTCGGTCACGCTGACCACGGAAAAAGCCGCCAGATCCGCTTTTTCCTTGGCCTGAGCGTCGGGCTGGGGCGCTTGCTGAGACGCGCAGGCACTGAGCAGTAATGTGGCCAATCCCGCCAGAAGATATTTTTGCATTGAGTTATCCCTAGGTTATTCGGTTCCGTGAATATGTTACTCGCCCTGGGGCTGGATGACATCCTCGATGTTGGTGCGCACAATGCGCGCCCAGGAGCCCATCAGCTGGTTTACCTGTGACCGCACCTGTACCGAGTTGATTTCGCGCCACTGACGGGTGGGCTCGCGTTTATCCGTGGCCTGCACCAGCAACTCGCCAGTCTTGCCATCCACAAAATCAAACTGAATGGTCATTTTGCCCGCCGTTTCGGCGTACACCCGGTTGCGACCGCTGGTTTCCATCAGACTGTCGGGCACATAAGTGGGCGCAATCTCCAACACCCGGGCTTTCAGCACCAGCGCACCTTCTTTGGCGGCGGGTTCTGCCACCAGAAAACCGTCTTCCGACAATTCACGGGTAAACGCTTTCTGGTAGAGCTCTTTCAATTGAGCAATACCTTTTTCCGACAGCGGCTTCTGATCGCGCTTGTGGGTATCGCGCGGGTATTTAATCTCTACACCGGTGAGATCCAGCGGCTCGACATAGATACCCGCGTAGCGGGACCAATCCACATCCGGCTTTTTATACACGGTGTCCAGGCGCTTGACCTTGACCTTTTCCATCCCTGCCGGAGCATCCGCATGGACCTGCGGAATCGCCAACACACAGCAGGCAACCAAGGGCATAACGAGGGTTTTCCAGACTTTCATAGCACTCTCCTGTTGGCGTTCAGCTATTGGATAATATGAGAGCGAAAGAGTTCCGGCAAATTTTGTCTTGATAGGCATAAAAAAGGGGGCAGAGCCCCCGTAAAAACATCACACGAAAACCGGGTCAGAATCGGTAGCGGCCGCGCAGCTCAAACGAACGCGGGGCTTCGACCATGTACTGGAAGGTGCCATTGAACAGGGGCGTATCGTTGACATAGCTCACCACTGTCTCGTTGGTGAGGTTTTTACCGATCAGTGAAATATCCCACTGCCCGTCCTGCGGACCAAAGATCAACGCGCCGTTAAGCTTGTGACTGGCATCCTGCAGCGCATTGGCGTCTAAATCCCCTGAACGATAGACCTCATCCATCCAGTTGAAATCCACATTGGCAGTAAGATCATACTGGCCGATTGGCTTCACATACTGGGTGGCCAGCGAGGCGGTCCATTGGGGCGTGTTTTCCGATGTGCCACCGGCCAGGTCATTGATACCGGCTGCCGCACAGGAGCCGTTGTTGTACAGCATGGCAGCACCGGCGGCTGCACCGAGACCGGCAGCCCCGCCCAGACTCAATCCGGCCTCATAGGCCGCCTGACGAGCGGCAGCAAATTGCGCGGCCGTACAGGCCTGGTTGGGGAACGCGTCAAATGTGAAATCCACGTAGCCGAGGCTCGCCATCAGGGTCAGGTTTTCAGTGGCGCGCCAGCGACCATCCAGTTCAACCCCCTGGCTGGTAGCCTTGGCCGCGTTCTGCACTTCGAAGGTGGTGCCACCGGTGAAAATGGCCGCCTGCAGGTCGTCAAACCGGGTATGGAAGATCGCGGCGTTGAGTTCTGCAGCGCCATCCAGCAAACGCAATTTGGAACCAATTTCGAAGGTGATCACGCGCTCTTCATCGAACGCCACGTCATTCGAATCAGCGCCCTGCCCCTGTGTTAATCCGGTGTAAAAACTATTGAAGCCGCCGGCTTTGAAACCGGTAGAGGCCGAGCCATACACCATCGTGGTGTCGTTCAGGTCGTGTTGCAGATTCAGCGACCAGGTCACACCACTTTCATCGCGCGACATACCCGGATCATCTTTGCTGAAGTTATGTGGAGTGAATTCCCCGGCCGCGGTCGCCAGACCAATAACAAACGGATTGGCCGTTGCGGTTTTATTGTTTTCACTGAAGTCTGTGGCGTAGGCTACATGGCTCGCCTCTTTGGTCTCGGCGGTATAGCGCAAGCCCGCCGTCAAGCGGGTGCTGTCGGTAAGGTGATAAGTACCCTGAGCGAACACCGCCCAGGTGCGGCTATCCTGGTCCAACATCAGATAGCGGTTGCCGCCATTGATACCCGCCTTGACCAACGGATCAAACGCCGCCGCCTGGCCGCAGGCGTTGGCAATAGCCGCCCCTTGTCCAAATCCGGCGCCGATTGCCGCGGCGGTTTGCGCCGCGGTAGTGCCTGCATCACCCGACACGAACACACTGTTGTAGTCCGCGCCTAACGCGGTCAGGCCATTAAAACAGGCGCCGTTCAGCAATGGCTGCAACGTCCCGGCATTGAAATAGCTCAGGCCGTCGGCCTCGAGATGGTTCTGCTGATAAAACGCACCCACAATGTATTCAAAGTCCCCGCCCACATCCGACGCAAGCCGCAACTCCACACTGGATTGATCGAAGGTTTCACTGTCATCAAATCGCACCGCATTGAGCGGGCCAAAGTCAGCGTCCAGGTAACGATCGTATTCATAGGCAGAATAGCCGCCCACAAAGGTCAGGATATGGCCCGATGCCAGCTGATGCTCAACGGTGAGCGAGGCCTCTGTAGTATCACCTTTCATGGTATTGTTGGAACCAAAATCCATTACGCCATTGGAGTCGTTGGCAAACCCGGTTGGGTTAGCGGGCGACTGGCCAAAGAACTCAAACGGCGGACGCACGGTATTGCCCATATCGGTGCGGTATTTCGCGCCACCTTCAACGCCAAACGCAGACAAACTGCCCGCCACCAGAATATCCCAGGGCAGGCCCTGTACATCAAAATTGCCGTGCTCGGCTTTTGCGGTCACCAGCGTGTTGTCGCTGGCATCCCATTCAAGGCTGATGCGTCCGGCGGTTTCTTCGGATACCGGCACGTCGTGGCTGTAGTGGACATTTTCCATCCAGCCCTTGTCCATGCGCCGGTCCTGAATCACCGCGCGTGCGCGCACAGTATCGGATAGCGCACCTGACACGTGACCTTTGACAAACGACTCTTCAAATTCCGGCGTATAACCCGCGCTCAGTTCACTTTCAAATTCCTCGGTGGGCTTGGCAGTGGTGATATTGAGTGCGCCGGCGATGGTGTTTTTACCGAACAAGGTCCCCTGCGGACCGCGCAAGACTTCTACCCGCTCCACGTCCAGAAACGCAAAACGCGACTGCACGCCACGACCGCGGTAAACGCCGTCGACAAATGTGCCCACTGATTGCTCAAAGCCCGCCTGATTGCCGGATTGAATACCGCGGATATTGATTTTGTCGCCCACCGGGTCTTTCACCACGGCAAAATTGGGTACGTAAGCGGCCAGGTCTTCAAAGCGTTGAATGCCGGCATCTTCCATGCGGGCCTGATCCAGGGCGGATACGGATATGGGGACTTCCTGCAACGTCTGGGGACGTTTTTGCGCAGTGACAGTGACTTCTTCCAAAACCAGATTCTGCGCCATCAACGGCGAACTGCTGATGCCTATGGCCAGAACGAGGGGTAATTTTTTCATGCCGTACTCTCATCATTATCGTTATCGGGAGTACTATTCTTAAAGGATTCTGGCGCCCGGATTTGACCCGGGGCGCCAACAATTTAGCAATTTACGCCAAAATCAGGCCGCGCTTTCTATCGCCGCTGTCGCGCCAGATTGCAATATCATGTCGGCCGCTTTTTCGGCGATCATAATGGTGGGTGCGTTGGTGTTTCCGCTGATCAAGGTGGGCATAATCGACGCGTCCACTACCCGAAGGTTGTCCAGACCGTGCACTTTCAGTTCAGCATCCACAACGGCCATAGCGTCACTGCCCATTTTGCACGTGCCCACCGGGTGGTACACATGGTTGGCTTTCATGCGCAGGAAGGTTTCTATTTCCGCATCGCTGTTGAGCTTATCGCCCGGATCGATTTCGCCATCAAAACTGAAATCCAGTGACTGGGCGCGGAACAAATCGCGCAGGATTTTTACGCCCTTGACCATGGCGCGGGTATCGCGCGGATCGCTCAGTAAATTCAGATCAATTCTGGGATCGTCTGCCGGGTTGCCGGAATTCAATGCCACACTGCCGCGGCTGTGTGGGCGTAAATAACACACGTGAACACTCATGCCGTATTTGAAATAGTAGGCGGGATTACGGCCGTGGTCATCCATTGCCAGCGGGGTAATGTGCAGCTGTAAATCGGGCGTGGGTACACTGTCATCGCTTTTGATAAAGGCGCCGGCCTCAGCAATGGTGGATGACAACATGCCGTCCCGGCGGAAAATATAGCGGAACAAATCGCGCACATTGCGCAGCATCTGCAATGGCCGCAATACCCCCCACGAGGTGGCGGTTTTATCTTTGGCGACCACCAGCACGTCCACGTGTTCCTGCAGATTTTCACCCACACCGGGCAGCTCATGCACCTGAGAGATACCGTGGGCAGCCAGCTTGTCGGCGGGGCCTACACCCGAGAGCAACAACAACTGGGGCGAACCAAAAGCGCCACCGGAGAGGATGACTTCGCGATCGGCATGAATGGTGTAAAGGCTGCCGTCGTGCTCCACTTCCACGCCCACCGCGCGCTTGCCCTCGAACAGGATTTTGTGGGTACGGGTATGGGTCATCACCGTCAGGTTCCGTCGCTCAGCCAACACCGGGTGCAGGTAGGCAGCAGCGGCCGAGTGGCGCTGGCCGTTTTTCTGCGTGGTCTGGTACCAACCAAAGCCTTCCTGGCTGGCACCATTGAAGTCGTCGTTGCGCGGGTAACCCATTTCGGCACCGGCATCGATAAACGCCTGGCACAAGGGGTGATGGTTACGGATTTCAGCCACGTTGAGCGGACCGCCAACCCCGTGCCACTGATTCTCGCCACGCTCCTGGTTCTGGGCTTTGCGGAAATAGGGCAACACGTCCTGAAAGGACCAGCCTGCATTGCCTGCCGCCGCCCATGCATCGTAATCCTCGGCCTGTCCTCGCACGTACAGCATGGCGTTGATGGAGCTGCTGCCTCCCAGCGTTTTGCCACGCGGGCAATAGATTTCGCGATTGCCCATGGTGGGCTGGGGTGGGGTATTGAATTTCCAGTTGAACAGGCCACCCGCCAGCGCGGCGATTACGCCCATGGGGGTGTATACCAGCGGGTTGCGGTCACTGCCGCCCGCCTCTATCAGGCACACCTGCACATCCGGATCGGCTGATAAACGGTTGGCCAGTACACAGCCGGCAGAACCCGCACCGACAATTACGTAATCGAAACGCTTGGTCATTGTTATTCTCCAGTTCGCTTAAGTAATACAAGCCATCCAAACGACCACAGGCTCGCCCATTGCCAGACAGTCTAGCGCCAGCGCCGGGATCAATTTGACCTTTGGCGCCAAACAATTGATATTATGCGCCAATATTGCTCATTATGTGGTCTAAACGGGACTTCTGAGCCGCGAGTGTCAGCGCCATGCATTACCCCCTAATCAGTAACGGTTTCCTGGAAGGCTACTGTGACTTGCTGCAGGAGCGCGGTGTAGACCCCAAACCGCTGTTTCAAACGGTGGGGCTTGATATCAGCCTGCTCGGGCTGCCCGACACGCTGATTCCCTTCGACCTGCACAATCAATTATTGATGCTGGCAGCCAATCGCCTGCAGTGCCCCCACTTTGCCCTGGCGCTGGCACAACGCCAGGGCCTGCACATATTCGGCCCGTTGGCGACCATGACCAGCCAATGCAGAACGGTGGGCGAGGCGTTGGCGGTGTTCCAACGGCATTTACCGATGATCGTACAAACGGTGGATTTACGCCTGACCACCAATGGTCCTCTGGCCACGTTTTCCATCCACGGGCATTTTCCCAAGGTAAGCCAGACCGTCACTTTTCAGGATCATGGACTGTCGCTCGCGTACGATTTGATCCGCATTTTTTGTGGCCGGGACTGGGTGCCCCGGGCCGCGTATTTTCAGCATGCCGAGCCCGCCAATACGCGCCCGTACACAGATTTTTTCCACTGTGTACTCGGGTTCAGCAACACCCAATTGGCACTGGTATTTGACGCCAGCATCCTGACCCAGCCCATACACAACGATGCCAATTTGTTACCCCGGCAATTGCGCCACTATCTGGAACAACGACACCAGGATGACCTGCTCAATCAGGTCAAGCACGTGATTGCACTGACGCTTGCGGCGGACGAATGCTCCTTACGTTCAGTGGCACAATCCATTGGCTACTCCACCCGCACGCTGCAGCGCCGGTTGTCGGAGGCGGAGACACAATTTCAGATGCTGGTCGATGAGGTACGGCAGGCACAGGCGATCACCTATTTGCGCCACCCTTACTACCGTCTTACTGACGTTGCCGCCATGCTCGGCTACTCCGAACTGGCGGCCTTTACCCGCAGTTTCAAGCGCTGGTTCGGGCAGAGTCCCCAGCGCTGGCGGCAGCAGGACAGAGCCGCCGCGCCCTCACACGGGTGAGCGGATCAATCAGCGGCGCGCGGTTTGAAATTGGTGAATAATTTTTTCACCACCCGGTCCACATTCGCCTGCATGTTGGCCACATCGCGCTTTTCATCCAGCATTTTTCCGGCGTAAATTTCCCACAGCCCCTGCTTTTTATCGGCGCTCAGAAACGCCAGATTGAGTACACCCATCGGGTATTCACTCATGCCGGGGTCGTTACTCCAACCCACGAACCGGCTGCCGGCCTGGTCGCGGGTCCAGCCATCGTAACTGCCATCCATTGTCGCGGTGGCGGTCTGGGTCTCTATCTCGCTGAAACGATAATCCACCAGAAACTCGGCCTTATCCGCCTCCACGCGCTGGTACCCACGCGCGCTCAATTCGGCGTCGACCGCACGTTTTACCAACTGATCAAAACGCGCCATCAAACTGTCGCTGGTGACCGGCTCGGCCGCCCAGGCATAGTAGTTCATCTGTGCCAGGCTACTGCTGGGTTTGTCAGCTTCCAGGATTTTGATGCCCGAACAAGCGGTTAACACCAGCAGACAAAAACAGAGCCAGACTTTTTGTACTGAAACAACCATAGCGTTTACTTCCTCCGTTGAAGCCTCCGAGTCTAGCACCGCCTCGTCTCAAAGGCCTGTCTTTTCAGCCTGTATGGGGCTTGCTGCCTAGGCTCGGGGGTACCTTTAATGTACTCTTGCCTCATTCCAAGCCCGGGGCGATACTGCCCTCGCAACAGGACTCATGTCATATCGTGAACAAGGAACCTTATATGTTTTCCCGAACTCCCCTGGCTGCCAGCTTGCGCTGGATTTGTGCCGCCGGCCTGCTGAGTGCAGCGCCACTCTCGATGGCCGACACCCTGAACCAGATTTATGAATTGGCGGTTAAGAACGACCACCAGATCAAAGCCGATGAAGCCGCTTACCGCAGCGCCCGCGAAGCCAAGACCATCGCCCGCGCGAATTTGCTGCCGCTGATCAGTGCAAATGCTTCCTACAGCCAGAGCGATCAGGACATTACCAGCTCAGGTGTAGGCCCCGTGCCCACCAAAACCAATGTGCAAAGCTGGGGCGCAACGCTCGCGCAACCGCTGCTCAATATGCCGGCATGGTTTGGTTACAAACAGGGCGAAGAGCTGACCAACAAAGCGGAAGCCGATTTCAGCGCCGCACAACAGGACCTGATTGTGCGCACCGCCACCGCCTACTTCAATGTGCTGCGGGCCATCGATACGCTGGAAGCCTCCATCGCGGAAGAAAACGCTAACTCGCATCAGCTGGCGCAAACCAAGCAACGCTTTGAGGTGGGCCTCACCGCCATCACCGATGTACACGAAGCGCAGGCGTCTTACGATATCGCCACGGCACAGACGCTGACCGACCGGGGTAATCTGGGCATTGCGTTTGAAGCGCTGGAAGTGCTCACCGGCAAACCGCACGATAAAGTGGCGCCGCTGAAAGAGGAGTTCCCGGTGCTGAAGCCCCAGCCCGAAGCGCGCAGCGAGTGGGTCGAATTTGCCCTGCAAAACAACTACAGCCTCAAGTCGGCTAAGTTTGCCTCCGAGGCTTCCCGCCGCGGCGCCCAGGCCAGCCAGGCGGCACACTACCCAACACTGACTGCATCGCTGTCATACAACGATTCAGACCGCGACATTCAGGACACCATTCTGGGTGACAATGTCACCACCGGCAGCAGTGCGGCGATCAGCCTGAACGTGCCGATCTACGAAGGTGGCGGCACCAGTGCCCGTTCGCGCCAGGCCGCTGAAAATGCCATGCAATCGCAGGAGCTTTTCAACAAAACCCAACGCGACACCATTCAGGCCGCACGCTCGCTGCACCTGCAAGTGACCACCGATGTGGCCCGCGTAGCTGCGCGTAAGCAGGCCATTACCTCCAGCCTCAGTGCCGTACAGGCCACCCAGGCCGGTTATGAAGTGGGCACCCGTAACCTGGTAGATGTGTTGCAAGTTCAGCGCACCCTGTACCAGGCGCGCCGCGATTACTCCAATTCGCTGTACGACTACGTCATCAACCTGTTCCGGCTCAAGGCCGTAGCGGGCAACCTGACGCCTGCCGATGTGGTGCAAATCAATCAATGGCTGGATGAAGCGGCAGCGCAGAATCGCGCCAAGTACGAATAAGCTGTTGCAGGATTGGAAAAGCCGGCATGATTGCCGGCTTTTTTTTGCCGTCGACCGCGGAACAGTGGGAATGCCGGTGACGGTTCCTTAGCCGGCCAGGAGCCGCTTTATTTCCGCCAACAACCGATCCAGCGCACCGCGGTTGGCATCGGCGACTTGCAATGCCGCCTGGCCCTTTTGCATCGCCAACGCGGGCTGTTCACACCAGGACACCAACACCTCAGCCAATTGCTCGCTGTTTTCTGCCAGCGTCAACGCCTGCGCCTGTTCGAGCAGTCGCGCCACTTCGGAAAAATTAAACAGGTGCGGCCCCGATATCACTGGCCTGGCCCAGGCTGCCGGCTCAATCATATTGTGGCCACCGCGCGGCACCAGCGATCCCCCCACAAAGGCGAAATCACAGGCGCCATAAAACGCCAGCAGCTCCCCCATGGTATCGCCCACCATCACCTCAAAATCGCCACCGCCATACTCGCTCCGGCGCACAGTGCGAAAACCCTGCTCGGCCGCCAGGGACGTCACCTTGCCAAAGCGCTCCGGGTGTCGTGGTACCAACAATAGGCGCAGCCCGGGTATTTGGCCGCTGGCCAGCCGATGCGCCGCCAGGCAAATGGCATCTTCTCCCTCGTGGGTGGAAGCCGCCAGCCAGAGCTTGCCATCGGCCGGAACCCAGGCCTGGTGCAGCGCTTGCGCCTGCGCCCGCAGCGCTTCCGGCAGGTGCAAATCAAATTTAATACTGCCGGTCACCCGCAACCGGGACGCGGGCAGGCCCAGCGCCACAAACCGGTCTGCGTCTGCCTGCTGCTGGGCCGCCACGCAAGCCAGCCGCTGCAGCATGGGCCGGGTCAGCGCGGAAAATCGCGCGTAGCCGCGCGCCGAGCGGGCCGATAAACGCGCATTGGCAAGCAGCACCGGTATGTGCCTGCGACTGGCGGCCGCCACCAGATTCGGCCAGAGTTCGGTTTCCATCACGATCAGCACACGCGGTCTGAGCCGGCGGAAAAAACGCCACCAGTGATCCGGCAAGTCGTATGGCAGGTACACATGGTGCACACTGTCACCGAGCGCGGCGCGCACCCGTTCGGAACCGGTGGGCGTGGTGGTGGTGACCAGCAGGGGCTTGTCGGGGTATTCCGCTTGCAGCCGCCTGATCATATCCAGTGCCGCCAATGTTTCCCCCACCGATACCGCGTGCACCCAGATGCAGGGTTCGGTGGGCAGGGCACCGCCCGCTGCAAAGCGCTCGGACCAACGGCGGGCGTAGGCGGGGGCTTTGCGCGCGCGCCACAAAAGGCGCAGTGCGATAAAGGGCAGTGCCAGATAAAGTGTCAGGGTGTAGAGAAGGCGGGCCATAACTCAAGTCGCAGCAAACGAGGCCTAAGGATACCGGAATCGGCTTCTCACTCCCACGTCTTGTATAATGGCCGCCAGCACAACGAGTTGGTTATGACGCACTATCATTACGACACCCTGATCCTCGGCGGCGGTATCGCCGGCCTGTGGCTGGCCAACCGGCTCACTGCCGCCGGTTACGATTGCCTGTTGCTGGAACAAAACGCCTTGGGCTGTGACCAGACGCTGGCCAGCCAGGGCATGATCCATGGCGGCGTGAAATACGCACTCACTGGTGCACTCACCGGCGCCAGCGAAACCATTGCCGACATGCCCGCGCACTGGCGCCGCTGCCTGGCCGGCCAGGGCGACGTGGATTTGTCCGGCGTGCCGGTGTTATCCGACCATTTCTATATGTGGGCCAGCCGCAGCGTCACCGCACGGGTGACTACGTTTTTTGCCAGCAAAGCGCTGCGCGGGCGGGTGGACAAGGTCAAACCGGAAGACTATCCGGCACTCTTGAAAGCCGCTGACCAGCGCTTCGACCTGTACAAACTGGTGGACATGGTGCTGGACGTGCCCGCCGTGATTGCCAAGCTGGCGGCCAACCTCGACGGTCGCTGCAAACACATCGATTGGCGCACCGCCAGACTGACCCAACAGGATGGCAACGCCTTCATCGAATCCGCCGACTTCAGCCTGAGCGCCAAACGGCTGATTCTGACGGCGGGCAAAGGCAATGCCGGTTTATTGAATCAATTGGGCATCGCGCAGCCGGCCATGCAAACCCGACCGCTGCACCAGGTCATGGTCAAGCACCAGCATCCGTTTCCGTTTCAGGGACATTGCCTGGGCGCCGACAAAACCCCACGCCTGACGCTGTCCAGTCACCGCGCGCTGGATGGTGACTGGGTCTGGTACCTGGGCGGCGAGCTGTCGGAAGCGGGCGTTGCGCGCAGCGCCAGCGAGCAGATTGCGGCCGCGCAGTCCGAACTGAAGCAGTTGATGCCCTGGGTGGATTTGTCGGACGCCCAGTGGCAAACCCTGCCGGTGGATCGCGCCGAGCCACTGCAGCCCAATCGGCTGCGGCCCGATAACGCCTTTGCCGGTCGCGCACCGGGTATCGGCAATGTGTATGTAGGCTGGCCCACCAAGCTCACGCTGGCCCCCAATCTCGCCACCGAAATGCTGGCACTGTTGACACAGGATGGCGTCGTTCCAAGCCACACGCACACCGCCTGCCCGGCACTGCCGCAAGCGGCCATTGCACCCACCCCCTGGGACCTGGCCTTTGGTCTGGCCCAGAGCTGACAGGTATCACTATGCAACGCAGAGCGCTCGGCAGTACCGGCCTGCACATCAGCCCGCTCGGTCTTGGCACCGTTAAGCTCGGCCGCGACCAAGGGGTAAAATACCCGCAGGGTTTTACCATTCCCGACGACACCGCCGCACTGGCGTTGATCAACCAGGCGCGCGAATTGGGCATCAATCTGATTGATACCGCGCCCGCCTATGGCAACAGCGAAACCCGTTTGGGCGAGCTGCTCAAAGGCCAGCGTCAGTCATGGGTGATCTGCTCAAAAGTGGGTGAAGAATTTGAGCAGGGCAAATCACATTTTGATTTTTCGCCCGCCCACACGCGCTTCAGTATTGAGCGCAGCCTGCGCCGATTGCACACCGACTATATCGATCTGGTATTGGTGCATTCCAATGGCGACGACGAACAGATCATCCGCGAAACCGGCATACTCGAACAATTGGCCGAGCAGAAAAAAGCGGGCAATATCCGCGCCTTTGGCATGTCCAGCAAAACGGTCGCGGGCGGTTTGCTGGCGGCCAGCCTGGCCGATGTGGCCATGGTCACTTTTAATCTGAACGAGCAAGCGGAAAAACCGGTGATTGATTACTGCGCGCAACACCACAAAGGTGTGCTGATCAAAAAAGCGCTGGCCAGCGGCCACATTTGTTTGTCTGAACAACACCGCGATCCGGTGCAAGCGTCGCTGGATTTTGTCCTCAACACCCAAGGTGTCACCAGTGCCATTGTGGGTACCATCAATCCCAAACATCTGGCGGACAACGTGGCGCAAGCCTGCGCGGTGTTGTCGGATGCATAGTCCCGAGCGCTCGGCCCGTTGTTGGTATCGGCCACTGGATGCCGCCGATGCGGATCTGTTTTTGGCCCTGGACCGCGATCCCGAAGTGATGAAGTACATCAATGGCGGAGTGCCGGCCACGCGCGAAAGCATTGAACAACAAGCAGGCTATTGATAGACCCCTTACATGCTCAGCGAGACCTGAAGCGTGCAGATGTTGCGGTTTGTCTCGACGCTCAGGGTGGCTCCCTTTGCAAGAGCCAAAGCGCAGCAGATGTGCGCTTCAGGCCTCGCCCGGAGGGGCTTTCAGGCTGGTCCGTACTTGTCGTTGCCGCTTTTCGGTGGGTGGACACACACCTTCAAAACGGCGCCTAAACTACGAACCAGCCTGAAAGCCTGAGCATGCAAGGGGTTTATCAATAGCCTGCTAGCTTTGCCGCGCCTGCAGGCGTACCGCAATCCTGCCAAAGGCTGGGGCTTGTGGGGCGTTTTTCTGAACCACGACGATCGATTTATCGGCTGGGTACTGGTCCGGCCCATGCACTTTTTTTCCGACCAGCCCCACTGGAATGAACTGGAATTGGGTTGGCGGTTTTTACGCAGCCACTGGGGCATGGGTTATGCCACGGAAGCGGCCCGTCACCTGATGCAGCATATGCAAGCCGCCGGCTACCGCCATTTCAGCGCCATCGCACTGCCGGATAATCAGGGATCGATCGCCATCATGCAGAAACTCGGTATGACCTTTGTGGCCCGGGAGCTGCACAAGGCGCCGGTTGGCGAGGCGGTGGTAGATTACTATTCCGTTCGGGTGTCGGATTAGCCGAAAAGCCGGTGCGCCTGTTCCACACAAATGGCATGCCGACGCGCGACCGCGGTCTGGTCCTTGTCGTAACCGCCACCGATAACAGTGGCAATGGGTATGTTCCGGTCCCGCGCCATGGACAACACCAGTGCATCGCGCGCGGCAATGCCCTGCAAGCTGATATTAAGTCGGCCCAGTGGGTCATCGGCAAACACATCCACGCCCGCGTCGTACAGAATGAAATCTGGCTGGTAATCGCGTAACAGTCGCATCAGCGTATCGCTCACCACCTGCAAATAGCCGTCGTCCGACATAGCCACGGGCAGGTTCACATCCAGGTCGCTTTGGGCTTTGCGCACAGGAAAGTTTTTTTCGCAGTGCACCGAGCAGGTGTAGGTACCGGGTACGTCGGCCAGAATACGGGCCGTGCCATCGCCCTGATGCACATCCAGATCAAACACCAACACCCGCGTGGCCAACTGTTGTTCCAATAACACCCGGGCGGTTACCGCCAGGTCATTGAACACACAGAAGCCGGAGGCAAAATCCCGGTGAGCGTGGTGGGTTCCGCCGGCGAGATGGCAGGCGATACCCTCGCGCAGTGCAAAGTGGGCTGCCAACAGCGTGCCAGCCGGTGAAATAAAGGTGCGCCGCACCAGCCCTTCCGACCAGGGCAAACCCAATCGCCGCTGTGCCTGCGCATCCAGCAAACCCGAGGCAAACGCGGTGACGTACTGCTCGCAGTGCGCCAGTGCCAGCTGACTGTGCTTGATTTTACCGGGCCGGAAGGTGTTGGTCGGCTGCGCGATACCCTGCTGCTGCAGATAGCTATGCAACAAACCGAACTTGGCCATCGGAAACCGGTGCCGGTCCGGAAAGGGGTAGCTATAGGCGGGATGGGTGACAAGCGGTATCACGGGCGCACACTGTGATGGTTGGCCCCGCAGTTTATCAGTGCGGTAAAGCGGTTGCGACCCGGGCCGCGAAAGACTACATTCACCCCTTCGGAACCAGTAAACAGCGGATATGTACGCGGACTATTTCGGGCTGAAGGATACGCCCTTCTCCATTGCCCCCAACCCCAAATACCTGTTCATGAGCGCCAAGCACAGGGAAGCACTCGGCCACCTGCTCTATGGCGTCACGGTGGAGGGTGGCTTTGTCATGCTGACCGGCGAAGTGGGTACCGGCAAAACCACCATTTGCCGTAGCCTGCTCGAACAAATGCCGGAAAATACCGACGTGGCCTTCGTGCTGAATCCGCTGCAGAACGCCAAAGAGATGCTGCAGTCGATTTGCGATGAGCTGCATGTGGCTTTCGACAAAGACGATGCCAATATCCGCAGTCTCAGCAACGCTCTGTACAAATTTTTACTCGCCAATCACGGCCGCGGTCGCAATACCGTGTTGCTGATTGATGAAGCGCAGAATCTGGATGCAAAGGTACTTGAACTGATCCGGCTGCTCACCAATCTCGAAACCAATACCAAAAAACTGCTGCAAATTATTTTCATCGGGCAACCGGAATTGCGCGAGCTGTTGAGCAAACCGGAACTGCGTCAGCTGGCGCAACGCATCACGGCACGCTATCACATAGAGCCGCTGACCCAGTCAGAAACCAAAGACTATATCCGGCATCGGTTGCAGGTTGCGGGCTTGCCGGCCAGCCAGGAATTATTCAGCCCGGGACTGGTCAAATCGATTCACCAGCATGCGCAAGGCATCCCGCGCGTAATTAACATTTTGTGCGATCGCCTGTTGCTGGGTGCCTATGCAGAAAATAAATCCCAGGCCGACAAACACACGCTGAAAAAAGCCTTGCGCGAAGTCGCGGGTGAAACACCGGGACTGCGTATTCCCCAATGGCTGCCCTGGTCCGTCGCCGGTGTGTTTGCTCTGCTCGCAACCAGCCTGTGGTTGTGGCCCGAGCCGGAAAGTCCCGTGCCAGTGGTCGAGCAGATCAAACCGGAGGTGAAAGTATCGGCGCCCGTGTTTTTCGATCGGGAAACCAGTGCCCTGAACAGCTTACTGAATCTGATGGGTCTGGCGACGTTTGCCGGTCCGCTGCCGTGTGAAACCCTCTCGCTCAATGGTTGGCGCTGCGGCGCCGAGCAGGTTAAGAATTGGCAGGAATTGATGGATATCAATCGTCCGGCGGTGCTGACACTCTCGCAGCAAGGGCAACAGCGCTACGTTGCACTGTTGGCGCTCGACGGCAACGAAGCCATCCTTCAGACCGCAGAAAAAACCGAACGCGTACCGCTCATGGCGCTGGGTAATATGTGGAATGGTCAATTCACTTATTTATGGCAGAGCCCCAAGGACTTTGACAAACCCATGGCCAAAGGTGAACGCAGTGCGTTGGTGCGCATCATCGCCGCGCAATTCGCCACCCTCGACCAGCAAACGACACCCCTGGCGACACTGGAATATAACGATCGGCTGGCGCAGCGCGTAAAACTGTTTCAGGCCGCACATGGGCTCGAAGCTGACGGAATTGTGGGCATCAAGACTTTGCTGAAACTGAACGAAGCCGTGGGCAATGCCATTACTCTGAGCGGCCCGCAATCACTGCAGCATCGGCTGAACAGCGATGTATTGTCCAGCGATAGCCAGGAGGTGCACTGATGTCTTACATTCTGGATGCACTGAAAAAATCCGAGCAGGAAAGACGCCAGCATGCGGCCGCACCCGATCTGAGCAGTATTCATCAGGCCGCCGATGCACACGACAGCCCTTCACCCTTGCGCTTGCTGTTGTGGTTGCTGGTGGTCGTCGTGCTGGGAGTTGCAGTATGGGCGGGCTATCTGGTGCTCAACAACCAAGCGCGCTCGCCGTCAGCCGTACAAACGACACAAGTCACACCAGCACCACCCATCGCGACCGACCGCACGCGTCAGAACAGGGCCGCCCCCGATCCGCAGGCACAGTCGCTTTATAAGCCTGACGCCGGCGACGGCGATGAAAAAGTCACCCAACTTTACAGTCAGCCTGAAGCGGTCGCTCCAACAGCAACTGACACACAACCTAAGGCGCAATCCACCGACACCAATCGCTTACCCAATATCAGGGAACTGCCGTTGAGCGTTCAAAGCCAGATCGGGCCGATGGATTATTCTGCCCACGTGTATTCGAGTGATGTCAGTCGGGGCTTCGCGATCATCAACGGCAAACGCCGTTATCGCGAAGACCGCATGGAAAATGGACCGACTGTGGTGACCGTGCTGGAAGAAGCGATTGTGCTGGAGTTTATGGGGCAGTTATTTATGCTGGATGCAATGCAGAGCTGGCCGGAATGAGCCGGCCGCTCGGATAGAAAATCAGATTTCACCGCCATTGCGACGGTAATCCAACAGCAGTTGTTCCATCGCGGCTACATCCGGAATTGAACACACTTCACCTTCAACATGCACCCGCAGCCGTTCAAAAGGCAGTGGGCGCTGATCTTGTACTTCGCTGATACTGGCTTCCAGAACCCGGGTAAGACGCGGAATACCCTGGGTGACAACCGCAAAAAACGGCAGGTCGTCACTCACGCCCGTGTTATTGAAAACGGCCACACGCGATTTGGCGGTGATCTCGGCGCGCGCTTCACCGCGCAGGACTTCCAATGACAGCAAGGGCAATTTTTGCTTGCGCCACTCAATCAACCCCACCAACCAATCGGGTGCATCCAACACCGGTACCGGCGTTTGGTAAGACACAATTTCCGCTATTGAAACAGTGGGCGCCAGCATCTGATGCTCACTCATCGGCAGCATTAGGCAAGGAATATCCATTGCCACCTGATGTTCAATCGCCGCTTTTGCTTTCATAGACTTGTCTGTTTCATCAATATTTTAAAAGATACACAATCACTAGCCGGCCTGTTCCGCCCGATAGCGCGCGTGCATTGCTCTGGCCAGTTGCTCCGGTGTGCCCATCTGACTGATGACACCGGTGCTGATCACTTCATCCGGCATACTCGAAACCGTGCATGATTCCGGCGTTTGCACCCAAACTTCACCGCCCTGTTGCTTCATCAAACGACAGCCGGCTTTACCATCGTCACCCATGCCGGTGAAGATGATCGCGCCCGAGCGTGACCCGTACACCGATGCCACATTGGCAACCACCTGGTTGATGGCAGGGCTATAAGGTCCTGCCCACCCCCTTGGGTGAACCAGTAAGGTGCCATTGGCCAGCATCTCGGTTTCGCGGTCCGGCCGGACAATGGTTACACTATCCGGTAACAGTAAGCCGCCGTGCCCTGCCAGCACAGCACCATAGGCGCTGCCCCGACTGATGACCTGCGCCAGCGTGACATCAAAGCCCTGGTCAATGTGTTGCGCGTACACAAACGCAATACCCAGCCCTTGTGGCACTGACTGCAAAAACGCTTTGACTGCGGCGGGACCGCCCGTGGAGGCGCCTAACACCCAAACTGCACGCACCGCATTGGCAATGCCGCCCTGCCGGCTTGCCTCCAGACTCACCATGCCAGCGAGCTGGTATAACTTCTTTTCCAACCTGCGTTGCCAATTATCATCCTGACAATGCAAAGCATCGTCGAAAATGATCGGCGCCTTCTGGTTTTCCAGCCAGGCATCCAGCGCGGGATTTTCCAGCGCCTCTCCCAACACCACCAACCATGCATCAGCTTCCACGTCGGGCATGCTATCAGCCCTGGCATCATAGGCGCCTGCGAGCTGCCCCATTTGCATCTGAATCAACTGCTGGTATTTGACCTTCAGGGTCATATCGTCCAGAAGCAGGCCCACGCGCAGTGGCTTATCCATTTTCATTCATCCCTGAAACGCCCGGGTCCTTTGCCTCAGTGCAGCGTTTCGCCACTCAGATCACGGATATTGGCCAGCAAGGCATCTTCCTGATACGGCTTGCCCATGTACTTGTTAACGCCCAGACCCAGTGCGCGCTCTCGGTGTTTTTCACCGGTACGCGAGGTAATCATAATGATCGGAATGTCTTTCAGGCGGCTGGAGGAGCGAATATTTTTCGCCACTTCAAAGCCGTCCATCCGGGGCATTTCGATGTCGAGCAACATCACGTCCGGAATCACATCCTGCAAGACCCGCAGGGCATCTGCGCCGTCTTTGGCGGTGATCACGTTATAGCCTTCGCGCTCGAGGAAGCGGGTGGTTACTTTGCGAACCGTCACCGAGTCGTCCACCACCATCACCAATTTGGCTTCATCTTCTTCTGCCGAGGCACGCGAAGTCGTCACGTCCAGCAACTGCGCCTGCGTCAAACTGAGTGCAGCTTCCTTACGGATCATCGCATGCAGATCGAGAATCACCACTACCGAACCATCACCCATGACGGTAGCACCGGACAGGCCCTGCACCGCACTGAACTGTTGACCCAGGGTTTTTACCACGATTTCACGTGAACCCATGAGCGTGTCCACCTGCAAGGCCACAGAATGCTCGGAACTGCGCACCAGAATCACCGGCAGCGGCAACGCATGGCCTTCCAGTTTAGGGCGCAGGTCTTTGTTCAGCATGTTACCCAGATAGCGTACCTGATAGTTTTCGCCGGCGTATTCAAACCGGGCATCGGCATCCTGGTAGTAGTGTTCGAGTTCAAACGGACTGACCCGCACAATACCTTCAATGGTATTCAACGGAATCGCGTAGCGGTCGTCGCCAATCATGATCATCAACGCGCGGTTGACCGACACGGTAAATGGCAGGCGAATAATAAACTCGGTACCTTCGCCGTAGCGCGAGTCGATATACATGGCGCCGCCGAGTTGTTTAATCTCGGAGTGCACCACATCCATGCCCACACCGCGACCAGAAATCTGGGTAACTTTTTCGGCCGTGGAAAAACCTGCAGACAAAATAAACTGCATGATTTCCTGGTCTGATAATTTGGCGTCTTCGGCCATCAGGCCACGCTCAATGGCTTTGGCTTTTACTCTTTCCAGATTAATGCCACGGCCATCGTCCGACAGGCGCAGCACCACGTCGCCGCCTTCGCGCCCAAGTTCAAGGACAATCCTGCCCTCGGCTGGCTTGCCGGCAGCCTTGCGACCGGCGGCATCTTCGATACCATGGTCAACCGCGTTGCGCAGCATGTGCTCCAGCGGCGCCACCATGCGTTCCAACACCGAACGATCCATTTCGCCTTCGGCATTTTCCAGTTCGAAACTCACCTGTTTATCGAGTTCACCAGCAATCTGACGAACAATCCGTCGCAGTCGGGGCACCAGGCGGGAGAAGGGCACCATGCGCGAGCGCATAAGGCCTTCCTGCAATTCCGTATTAATACGCGATTGTTGCAGCAACAAGGTTTCTGCATCGCGGGTCTTATCTGTCAGCGTACTCTTCAAATCCAGCAAGTCAGATGCGGACTCAATCAGCGAGCGCGACAGCTGCTGCAACTGGGAATAGCGGTCCATTTCGAGCGGGTCGAAATCTTCCATCTCTTCCATTTGTTCCTGACGGAAAATAATCTGCGCTTCGGTTTCAATATCCAGGCGCCGCAACTGCTCCTGCAAACGACTGATAGTCGCTTCCATTTCATCGATGGCAAAACCGATTTCACTGACCTGTTCTTCCATCCGACCTCGGGAGATCGACGTTTCACCCGCCAGGTTTACCAATTCTTCCAGCAGATCCGCAGAGATCTTCACCACTTCCTGTGGCTGGTTGCGTTTAACCGCCAGCTGCGCTGCCGGGCGGGCAGGCGTTGTCACATCTTTGCTGGTTTTATTACCCGCCACCGACGGCGCCGGCATACGCGGGTTAAACGGAATCACATCAGCGCTGGTTGCAGGACGAGCCTCAGCGGCCGGCTTTTCCGGCATGGCGGTTACATTACTCGCCACGGGTTCGGGTGCAGGCGCCTCATTGTCGTCCTGCTCAATCGGCTCAATATCTGCCGCCGGTTCTGCGCTCGCTTCTTCGCTGGCGGACACATCCGCCAGGCCTTGCGCCGCAGCCTTCTCGATATCGCGCATGGCTTGCGCTAATCCGGCGGGCTCATAGCTGTGCACCGCCTGACGGACTTTTTCGGTACCGTTCAGCAGCAGGTCCTGATAACCGTGCATGGTTTCGAACAGACTTTCATCAGGTTCGGTGCCGGCGTTTTCCCGATTGATCAGGTAGGTTTCGAACTCGTGCGCCACATTGCCGAGCCCCATAAGCCCGGCCAGACGTGCGCCACCCTTCAGCGTATGCAATACCCGCTTGAGTTCTTCGAGGTGCTCATTGCTGGACCAATTGTCCGACCAGCCATTGATGGCCATGTCGATCTCTTCCAACAACTCTTCCGCTTCTTCGAGGAAAATTTCGAAGATTTCCGGGTCGATATCTTCGTCCAGTGCCTCCAGCTCTGCGTCTTCCATAAGCGGCGCGGCTTCGGCTTCGGCTTCGGCTTCGGCTTCGGCTTCGGCTTCGGCTTCGGCTTCGGCTTCGGCTTCGGCTTCGGCTTCGGCTTCGGCTTCGGCTTCCAGATCAAGTTCCGGCAGCGGCAAATCACTGTCAAGCGAGTCGTTCATCGCATCCCATGCGGTGGGCGACTGAACCGGTTCGCTCTGCGCTTCCGGCTGCGCAATGACCGATACATCCTCTACAGGCATGTCCTCTACAGGCACGTCCTCTACAATCAGGTCCGGCGTGTCGGCAATGTCAGTATCCAGGCTAAAGGGCGAGGGATCGTCTTCCTGCTCGAGCTCTTGTTCAGTGACGTCAGGCAAACTGAGCTCAATCTCTTCACCGAGATCGATGGTCTCGACGTCTTCCTGCTGATCTTCCGGCAACACCTCCGCCAATGCGGATTCACTTTCGACATCCGCTTCGGGCAGGGTGAATACGATATCCTCTTCGGATTCTGACGGCACCTGATCTGCGGGTGTTTCACCCACCAGGGCCACGGGGGCGAGTGCCACCAGGCGAGCCATGATGTCGTCATCAACAGGCAACAAATTCTGGCCGGCGGCGACTGCATCCACCATATCCAGCAAGGCATCGTGACCCGTATGTAGCAGGGCGAAGCCCGAGTCGTTCAGCTCTACCAGGCCGGCACCGACGCCATCGTAAACCTGGCGGATTTGACCGGCCAAACCGCTCATCTGCGCCAGGTTGGCATGCTCCGCGCCGCGCTCCAGATTGGCCAACTCGTTTTTCAGTGCCGACAGTTCATCGGCATTAATGCCGCTGGCCTGCCAGGTGTTGAGCATCTGGTCCGCTTCCAGCAGCAGGTTCATTTCTTCGGCCATGAAAATGGCCAGCAGCTGAGGATCGACCTTCTTCTTGCCCGCCGCTTCAGCTTCCTGTTGGCGGATCAAATGGCCAACCGAGAGTTCTTTCAGTTCCGCAACGCGCGCCAGGAATTGCTGAAGGCGCGGAATTTCCACGGTGCGACCCGCTTCGATTTCTTCTAATGCCTCGCGGGTATAGGCCACTGCATCGATGAGCAACTGCAGAATGTCATCGTCGATATTGACCTGATAGGAACGCAGCTCCTTGACGAAACGCTCAAGTGGCGTTGCCAGCTCAGCAATCGGTGCCACATCGGCCATGTGCGCACTGCCTTTGAGCGTGTGCAACGCGCGTTGCATTGCTTCAGACGGTGGCGTGTAGAGCGGAGACTGCTCTTGCATCTCGGCAATGAACGCTTCCACCACATCCAGATGGGTGCTGGCCTCCGAACCAAAAATCTCCCACAACATGGAGTCCGGTTCGCCGTCATCATCCTCTTCTTCGAAGTGCAATACAGGCGCTGGTTGCTCGGGCTCAGGTTCGGGCTCGGTACTCTCGGCTTCCACGCCGGCAAGCAATTCGGCGGGGATATTGCCTTTGGATAAGGCTTCGCCCCATTCCATGTATTGTGCCACCAACGCGGGCTCAGGCATGGGCTGGCGGGTACGGAAGGATTCAATCATGCCGGGCACAAGGCCAACGACGCGCTCAATCAGATCCACGTGCATGCTGTTGGGCTCGACACTGCCATCGATCACGCGATTGAGCATATTCTCGATTGACCAGGCCAGTTCGCCAATGTCCATGGCTTTCACCATGCGGCCCGAGCCTTTCAACGTGTGGAAAGCACGACGGAATTCGGTCAGTGATTCGGCATCATTGAAATCTTCTTTCCAGCGAGGGAAGTATTCATGGATCGTTTCCAGAACTTCTTCGGCTTCCTCGATGAAAATCTCGCGGATTTCCTCATCGACATCATCCTCTTCCACTTGCGGCGCAGGCGGTACTGCCGCGGCCTCGGAAATATTGACGTCTACTGGTTCTTGTTCAAACGCTTCATCGGCCTCGGATACCGGTGCCTCAAACGCCACTTCGTCTGCATCAACGTCGTCATCCGCCTCAATCGGCTCAGGCTCAGGCTCAGGCTCAGATTTGGGCTCAGAATCGGGCTCAATGAAATTGTCAACTGGCGCTTCAGCTTCGACCGTCACCGGCTGTTGCTCTGCAATATCGTCGACCGATTCCGGTTCGTCCTGTTCCGTTTCTGGCACCGGCACGTTCATGTCGACGTCTTCAACGCCGCCCATTTTCTTGAGTACCGTTTCGGCATCATGACGTTGTTCAGGCTGTTCAGCTTTCGGCTTGGTAGGCGCCACTGCATAGCCCAGATCACTGACGCTTTCTTCTGCCACGCTCAATAGCAGATCGTCGTCTTCGTCCAGATCACCGGCCAATCGTTCGAGGTAATACTCAACACTGGTAATGGCATCGGCCAATGTGTCTAACGTTGCCCACTCGGGCGCTGCATCACTGTTCAGCAGCTGCTCTTCAATAAACCGTGCGCACGCACCGATAATTTTCGCGGGTCGGGACAGCGGCACCATTTCCAGGCCACCACGGATCTCGCGCAATAAACTCGGCACATTGACCAGATGCGAGCGATCCCACTGCGAAGCGATATATTCGATGACCGCATCTTTGGCCTGCTCCAGACCATTGCGACATTCACGTAACACTTGCTCCTGAGCCGCGTCCAGATTCAGATCGCGACCGCCGCCCTGATCTTCTTTACCGCCAGCGGTTCGCAGCAAATTCTGCAGACCGTTTTCAATATCAATAATTTCGCCGGCCACGCCCATCAACACATCGTGGGTGAGTGTCGTGTTGTCGTCGTGTGCCCGTTCGAGAATCGTGGTTTGCGCGAGCACCTGGTTGCGCAGTGCGCCGATTCCCAGTACCGCCATGGTGTCCGCCACACGCTTCAGGACCGGCAATGCTTCCTGAATATGGGCGCCGGTGTTCTCACCGGACAGACACATGTCCATCGCGTGCTTGATGATATCCAGCTCATCATTGATCGCTGCCACAACCGAGCGCATGGCGTCGGTGTCTGCACCGCTCAATAACTCTTCTGGCTCCAACTCGTCGGATTTTTCTTTGGGCAGCGCTTCTTCCAGCTTGTACTTGGCCTTGACCAAGCGGATGGTGCCGGCATTGGAGTCGGAGCGGGCGATGTAATACAGCAGGTTTTTGAGTAATTCATGGGAAGCGCCGGCTTTCAGCGCTTTGGTGCCGTACACGGCCAGCACTTTCATTTCTACATCGAGCTGACGCAGCAGGTTTTTAACCGATACACTGGCTTCAATGCTGTCGTTCTGAAGCCCTTCAACCAAGGCGACGGCGATTTCCCAGAGCGGCTGACGGGCGGTGCCGCTGGTCAACTTCTGCAAGCGGGCAAACACCTTGTGCATATAGCCAAGATTTTCTTCCGGCTTCACGCCGCGAATTACACCGGCAGCTGCCATCTGGTACATCTGACGAAGCTTGCCGACCATGGCGGTGAACTGTGCCGCATCGCGGGCGGCAGGAATCATCTCACCAGTAATGCGCTTAGCCGCAGACATGTCCGGCGTAAACAGCTGGGTTTCGGTCAGTAACGTTTCACCGCGCACAGCGCGCAAATCGTTCAGCAACGGCAATACAATTGCCGGCTGATCTTTGCGATTGGCCTTAATGTGGTCCAGATACAGTGGCAGCTGCAGGATGGCTCGCATCAGGACTTCCTGACCGTCCGGCAGGTTTTTGACCTTGCCATCCAGTAGCGCCTGCGCCAATTGTTCCATTTCCTCGGCCATCAGGGCCGCACCGTAGAACTCCACCATTTTCAGGGAGCCATGGACCTGATGGATATGGGTCAGACAAAAGCGTATACGCGTTTCGTCCTTGACGTTCTCAACCCAGGCTTCAAGCGCTTGGCGCGCCTGGCGCAGAGTTTCGCCAATTTCTCCGATTACCCAATCGAGGGCTGCAAAATTACGGTTATCTCCCAAAGGGCCGTCCTCTCGTTCTTCCGGGCTTACGCCTCGGGCAGGCGCACGTAGGCCTGAATTTCGTCGTCAGCGACTCGTTTGATTTTGGGGTTGGTCCAATCGGTGATTTCACCCAGCCCCACTATCAACACACCGTTGGGCTTGAGCCGGTCAACCAGTGCATTCAGCACTTCCCGGCGGCGCCAACGGCGGAAATAGATCAACAGGTTCTGACAGAAAATCACATCCATCATCACCCGGGGCATGCGCGCCACGTCCAAAACATTGCCGTGGCTGAAGCACACCCTATCGCGAATTTTTTCCACCACCTGCAGCTCTTTGTCTGCCGGTATAAAGTAGCGAGCGCGCTCCTCCCGGGTGACCTGCTCCACCTTGCGGGGGTGGTACAGGCCTTTGCGCGCTTTTTGCAGAGATTGCAAACTGATATCGGTGGCGGTCACACCGAAATAGGGGTCGAGCGCCGCCAGTTCAAAGCAATCATTAATGGCCATAGCCAATGCATAAGGCTCTTCACCGGTGGCACAGCCCACGCTCCAGACATCAAAACTACCATTGAGTGCCTGATTATTGATGCGCGATTGCACCAGCCGGCGAACAAATTCGATAGACGGGCGATGACGGAAAAAACTGGTCTCTTTGACCACCAGTCGATCCACTAAAATCGACCACTCCACCATACCCTGCAAGCCATCGACCACCTGGGTCAGGTAGTGGCTGTAGCTATCGCATTCCAGTTCGCGCATACGCCCGCCAATCTGGGTTTGCAAAAACGCGCGCTGATGGGGAGCAATCTGGATGCCGGTGCGATCTTCCAGCAGCTGACTCCAGCGCTGGAATTCATCCTCCGACAATTCAGGCAGTTCCCGCAAAGACCACACCACAGCGACTTGCCTCTACCGTTACGCTTTGTTCAGCGCTTCTTCGTCTTCCAGACTGCTGAGCTCTGCATTGAACTCGCCATCCAGATCAAAAGATACATCGTCTTCAGCGTCCATCTCATCCACGGATTCTTCCAGTGTCAGAGTTTCCGCTTCACCGTAGCCTTCGCTCAGTTCTTCTGGCAGCTTGAAGCCCGCTACCGATTCCCGCAGATCCAATGCCATTTCGGCCAGGGTACCAATCGACTGGGCGGTAGCTGAGGTACCGGCAGACGTTTGCGAGGTAATTTCCTGAATCACGTTCATCGTGTTGGAAATGTGACCGGCCGATGAGGCCTGCTGACGGGCAGCGTTCGAAATGTTCTGAATCAATTCCGCCAATGACGACGATACGTTTTCAATTTCTTCCAGTGCCACACCCGCATCCTGTGCCAGGCGAGCACCGCGCACCACTTCCGCGGTGGTTTGTTCCATCGAGATTACCGCCTCGTTGGTATCGTTCTGAATCGTTTTAACCAGCGCCTCAATCTGCTTGGTAGCCGCAGCAGAACGTTCCGCAAGGCGCTGTACTTCGTCCGCTACCACCGCGAAGCCCCGGCCTGCGTCACCGGCCATCGAGGCCTGGATCGCAGCGTTAAGTGCCAGAATGTTGGTTTGGTCAGCAATGTCGTTAATCAGCGATACGATGTCACCAATTTCCTGTGACGATTCACCCAATCGCTTAATCCGCTTCGAGGTGTCCTGGATCTGTTCACGAATGGTATCCATCCCGTGGATGGTGTTCTGTACCACTTTTGCGCCGTTACTCGCGATCGATACCGACCGCTCCGCTACCGCGGCTGATTCGGCGGCGTTGGCAGATACCTGGTCAATGGTTACCGCCATTTCGTTTACCGCCGCCGATGCACCGGCAATTTCCTGCGCCTGGTGCTCGGAGGCCTCGGCCAGATGCAGTGCAGTCTGCTGGGTTTCCTGGGCGGCCGAGGATACGTTTACCGCCGTTTCGTTGATTCGCGATACCAGTACCCGCAGTTGGTCAATGGTGAAGTTGATCGAGTCAGCAATTGCACCGGTGAAGTCTTCGGTTACCGTTGCAGTGGTGGTCAGGTCACCGTCTGCGAGGTCAGCCAGTTCGTCCAGCAGTCGCAAAATCGCGTTCTGGTTACGTTCGTTGGTTTCTTCTTCCACCAGCAGTCGTTGACGGGTGCCTTTCGCCCACTCCAGACCGATCAGGATAATCGCGATCACACCAATCAGACCGAGGATGGAGATGGTCAGGTTATTGGGCTGACGCTCGCCGGCGTTAACCACAATTTTGTCGGCCAGGTTGGTCAAGGCTTCCAGCATGCGGGGCGAGTCATCGAGAATCTGGTTGGTCGCCTGACGGGCTTTAAACAGCGCAGGTGACGCTTCGAAGATTTCCCGGATGGACGAGTTTACGAACTCGAACAGTTCGGAAATTTCATTCAGCGAGGTAACCGCTTCAGGCTCGGTCACACGCGAGATTCCCATGGCAATGTCGCCGCCTTTCATACCGGTCAGTACCTTACCGAACAAGTTGGCGTCGAGGTTGAACTGGTCAGCGGCCACGTCTGCGTCACCACCACCCCGGAGCATCTTGTCCACGTTTCGTCCGATACGTTCCGCACGCCAGGACTGCATCTGGGCTACCGACACCTGGTCGGCAGGGGCATCGCTTTCGAGCAGGATCTCAACAATGTTGTTGTGCTCAGCCTGCAGTTCAGGCAGCGATTCGTTCAGGGTAATGGCCACGTCATTCAGGAAGATGATCGTGTCTTTGTTGGTCACAATCGCGTTGGCGTTGGCTTTCACGCTTTGCCAGATGGCATCGAAACCGGCAAATTCTTCAGCCAGGGCGGTGCGGGTATCAATGTCGGATGCGCGCAAACGATCCCAGATGCTGCCCATTTCATTGATTACGCTGGCCAGTCTGGGGAATGCCTCTTCGTTACCGGAGGTAGCTTCACGGGCCAGCGAGGTTACCTGGAACGACAAGGCGCGTAATTCAGCGGTAAGCTGCAAATAGCCCTGGTCTTTGGCAGTATTCTGCTGCACCAGATAAAAACTCAAACCCATCAATACGACCACAACCACCAGTGCGGCGCCCAAGACGCCCATCACCGGGTTGCCTCGCAAAGATGCGACGAGGCCTCTTTTTTCGTTTTTCATGCTACGCTCCTGACCAACGTTGCGTGTGTAAAATGATGCGCCTAGGCGCTACTGCTTGTATTTCCAAAAACGACGACAGTTTCCGCACTCAGCTTTCTGCTGCGTTAATAAAACGCGGCTCGACCGCCAAGTGCGCCGGACTGAATACATTCCATTGGTTCTCGCCCTGACGGTAAGCACCCTGAACAAAGGGGCTCAGTGCCTCGGGCAGATCGACCTTGTCGTCGCTGAATGTATCCACGGGAAAGTGTTGCATTCCGTACACCTGATCCACGATCAGGCCGGAGTAGATGTCATCTCGGTCGAGAATCAGTACCCGCCGCTGCTTGCGCTGGCTGGCAATTTTGGAACCAAAAAATGCCGCCAGATCAAACAATGGCAGCAACCGGCCCCGCACGTTGGCCACCCCTCTCACCCACGGCTGTACACCGGGCAGACGGGTATAGGGCGGCACTTCGAGCATTTCACTGATTTCGTCCATGGGCGCCACAAACCGGCGCCCCATGAGAGAAAAACCAATTCCACTCCAATGCGGCTTGATCGCAACCTGTGCGGGCAGACCGCGGGCGAAGTGCTTACTCCGACCGGCCAGCTCAAGCAGCGCCTGAAATGCATTGGATTTTTGCGCCTGGGCGTCAGACATGGCGTCCCCTTTTCGCCTGGATTAGGGTTACGCCATTGCCTCGGCAATGGCCTGAACCAGGGTTTTTTCGCTGATCGGCTTAGTGAGGTAAGCCTTGGCGCCCTGGCGCATACCCCAGACCCGATCGGTTTCCTGATCTTTGGTGGTCACGATAATGACCGGGATATGTGCAGTCTCGGCCGCTTTGGACAGCTGGCGCGTAGCCTGAAAGCCGTTTAAACCCGGCATCACGATGTCCATCAGCACCAGGTCGGGCCGCTCTTTTTTGGCAACCGCCACGCCCTGTTCGCCGTTTTCGGCGGTAATGACCGCGTGGCCGTTCTTTTCAAGGATGCTGGTGAGCTTGTAGGTTTCGGTTGGTGAGTCGTCGACGATTAGCACTCTTGCCATAGGTCCCCCGGGAACATCTGTTTTTTTTATCTACTTTTGGGTCAATAGCCGGCGATATGCTGGCTACCGGTTTCAGGATGCCTTTGCCTGCCCCACGTGGGCGGTAATAGCACCGAGCAGTTCCGTCTTGGAGAAGGGCTTGGTCAGATACTGATCCGAGCCCACTATCCTGCCTTTGGCCTTGTCAAACAGGCCATCCTTGCTGGATAGCATAATCACTGGTGTGGATTTGAATTCGCTGTTGTTCTTGATTAACGCACAGGTTTGGTAGCCATCCAGACGCGGCATCATGATATCCACAAAAATGATGTCCGGCCGGGTATCGGCAATTTTCGCCAGTGCATCGAAGCCATCGGTGGCCGTGATGACCGTGCAACCCGCTTTATTGAGCAGGGTCTCTGCCGTACGACGAATGGTTTTACTGTCGTCGATCACCATGACTTTCAGGCTTTCCAGATTGACGTCCATAAGATGCTTTTGCCTTTCGCTATTATCTACCACATTGATCGGCCAGCCGGATGCCACTTTGAAGCTGGCTTGGAAGGATTGATGCCCTTGCAGGTCATCTCCTTTAGCTTAGCAGTCGGATTGTCATCCGACGGCCCGCAAACGGGGCTTTTGCCGATTGGATGTTTTAACACAGATGTTAAGCTTAGGCTATAAGCGCCTGAATAAAATGGGAATTTGCCCTCAGCGTGAGCTGGTCTATGGAAGCTCAAAGCCGATAGCGCTATGCTGCCCGCGAGAGCATCAGAGGCTCCAATCATTCCCGACTAACTGCCATTTTGAGGTTATCAATGACACGCCTGGGGATAGTGCTGGATCCAATCCACAGTTTTAACCCGAAAAAAGACACCACCCTGGTCCTGATGCAGGCTGCACAGGCGCGCGGCTGGCAGGTTATCGGGTTTGAACAAGGTGATCTCTGGCTGGACCAGGGTATCGCCATGGGCCGCGGCCGGGAAATACGGGTGGACGCCGATGCCCACCTGAAAAAAGCCGACTGGTTCCAGTTATCGGACGCCACCGATTACCGGCTGGGCGATCTGGATGCGCTGCTGATGCGCAAGGATCCACCCTTCGACGGCGAATATGTGTACAGCACCTACATCCTGGAGGCCGCCGAAACCCAAGGTGCGCTGGTGGTCAACAAACCCCAGTCCCTGCGCGACTGCAATGAAAAGGTATTCGCCACCCGCTTTCCCCAGTGCTGCCCGCCGGTGCTGGTAAGCCGCAACAATGCCCAATTGCGTGCATTCCACGCCACGCACCAGGATGTGATCTTCAAGCCCCTCGACGGCATGGGCGGCGCAGGCATATTCCGGGTCAAAGCCGACGATCCCAATCTCGGCGTCATCCTCGAAACCCTGACCCGGCACGGGCGCGAAACCATTATGGCGCAAGCCTATCTGCCCGCCATCAAAGACGGTGACAAGCGCATTCTGGTGATCGATGGCGTGCCGGTGGACTATTGCCTGGCGCGCATTCCCGCCCAGGGCGAAACCCGTGGCAACCTGGCCGCCGGCGGCACCGGACGCGCACAGCCGCTGACCGAGCGGGATCGCTGGATCGTCTCGCAGGTGGCGGACACCCTGGTCGCGAAGGGCCTGCTGTTTGTGGGT
Source organism: Simiduia agarivorans SA1 = DSM 21679 (assembly GCF_000305785.2). Lineage (NCBI taxonomy): Bacteria > Pseudomonadati > Pseudomonadota > Gammaproteobacteria > Cellvibrionales > Cellvibrionaceae > Simiduia > Simiduia agarivorans. The sequence continues at coordinate 2,515,182 of NC_018868.3, forward strand.
CTGGACGTGATTGGCGACCACCTGACCGAAATTAACGTCACCAGCCCCACTTGCGCGCGCGAGATCAATACCGCCTTCAACACCGATATCGGCGGGCTGCTCATGGATGCCATCGAGAAACGCCTGCAATGACCGCTATGGCCGCACCCGCTTCCCCGGAACACGCCCGCGAAACTGCCGGCGACCGACTGACCTTTACGATTTTTGTGGCCCTGGCGGTACACGCCCTGCTGATATTCGGCGTGGGCTTCACCTTTACCCCGGCGGGCGGCCTGATGCCCACGCTGGAAATCACCCTGGCCAACCACAAGAGCGCCACTGAGCCTGAAAAAGCCGACTTCCTGGCCCAGCACAACCAGGAGGGCTCAGGCACCATTGACGACACCAAGGCCCAGACCACGGACCAGTCCTCCGAGTTCTTTGCCCCCAACATCAACGAGGTCAACCCGCTGCCCCAGCAACGGCAGATCAAACCCAGCGAGCGCCGGGATGACCAGATTGTCACTACCGTCAGTGCCAGCCCGCGTTCAGCCAACCTGAACCAGGAGCAACCCACCCCCGAGCAGGAGCAGCGCGAAGGTGAGCTGGAAGAACGCACCAACTACAATGCAGAAATCGCGAGCCTGATGGCGGAAATCGACCGTCAGCGCCAGCAATACGCCAAACGCCCGCGCATCCGCCACCTCACCTCGGTGGCCACCAAAAGCTCACCGGAAGCAGCCTACCTGCTGAAATGGACCGACAAGGTGGAATTCGTGGGTAACCGCAACTTCCCCGAAGAAGCCCTGCGCAAGGAAATTTTCGGCCGTCTCACGCTGGCAGTGCGCATCCTGCCCGACGGCCGGCTCGACAAGGTGGAAGTCACCACCCCGTCCGGCTACCGGCTGCTGGATGACGCGGCGATCGGCATCATCCGCGATGCCTCGCCTTTTGCGCCGGTGCCGCTCGAGGTACTCAAGGACCACACCCACCTGGAAATCGTCCGCAGCCTGAGCTTCGAGATCACCGGGCTGCACACCGACTAAGCGCGTGGATTTGAACGCCAAGCCGCTTGTTTTTACCGTGCCGGCCCCCATACTGAACTTATGAAGCAGACACAGCGCGCAGAACTTACCGCCGGCAGCCTGAAGGGGCATTTCCTGATATCCATGCCCAGCCTGCAGGACCCGCACTTCAATCACTCGGTCACCTACATTTGCGACCACAGTGAGGACGGGGCCATGGGGCTGGTGCTGAATCACCCCTTCAGCGATATCAATCTGGGCGACATTTTTGAGCAACTGGAGCTGGAGGACGTGCAGGGGCGCAGCGACGAGCCCGTGTTCGCCGGCGGTCCGGTCCAACAGGAACGCGGCTTTGTGCTGCATCCCACAGGCTTTGAGGGCGATTCCACTCTGCAAGTGGCCGATGATGTCAGCCTCACCGCCTCCCGCGATGTACTGATCTCCATGGCCGGCGGCAAGGGCCCGCAGCGTGCCATTGTGGCCCTGGGTTATGCCGGCTGGTCGGCCGGCCAACTGGAAGACGAAATCGCCAACAACAGCTGGATTACCCTGCCCGGCGACAGTGTGCTGCTGTTTGATACGCCCGCGCACCAACGCTGGTCCGCCGCGGCGGAACGGCTCGGTTTTGATCTCAATTTGCTGTCCTCCAATGCCGGCCACGCCTGACGCGCACACCACCGTATTGGCCTTCGATTACGGCACCCGCAACATCGGCGTGGCGTTCGGCCAGACCATTACCGGCACCGCATCCGAGTTACCCTCATTGAAAGCGCGCGACGGCATCCCGGATTGGGGGCAAATCGAAGCGCTACTGAAGGAGTGGACCCCCGACGCGCTGCTGGTGGGATTGCCCCTGAACATGGACGACAGCGACAGCGAGCTGGCGCAGCGGGCAAAGAAATTCGGCAACCGATTACACGGCCGGTTTGGCAGCAAAGTCATTTTCTGGGATGAGCGCCTCAGCACCCGCGAGGCAAAAGAAGAAGCGCGCCGCCGCGGGCACAAGGGCCACTACAAAAGTGACCCGGTGGATTCCATTGCTGCGCGCTTAATACTCGAAAGCTATTTTGACGAACTAGCAACTAGTGACTAGTTGCTGGTTTCAATACATCTTATTGCCGGAATTCTCTTCTTTCTGAATCGACAATTCATCGGCCGCATTAATCAGATAATCCGCATCGGTTTCCGAGCCCAGCTTGATCAGCAGGCGCAGGTCGTTGGGTGAATCCGCGTAAGACAGCGCATCTTCGTAAGTGATTTCGCCGCTGTCATAAAGCTCGTACAGCGCCTGGTCGAAAGTCTGCATGCCCAGCTCGGTGGATTTTTTCATCAGCGGTTTCAGTTCATGCACCGCGCCCTTGCGAATCAGATCCTGCGCCAGCGGCGTATTCAACAACACTTCCAGACACGCGCGACGGCCATTGCCATCGGGTGTGGGAATCAATTGCTGGGCGATAATGCCGCGCAGGTTCAGGGCCAGGTCCATCCACAACTGACTGTGGCGATCGGCCGGGAAGAAATGGATGATCCGGTCCAGCGCCTGGTTGGCGTTGTTGGCGTGCAGCGTACACAAACACAGGTGGCCGGTTTCGGCGAACGCAATGGCGTGCTCCATGGTTTCGCGCGAACGCACCTCACCAATCAGAATCACGTCGGGCGCCTGACGCAGCGTATTTTTCAGCGCGATCTCAAACGAATCCGTATCAATCCCCACCTCGCGCTGGGTCACGATGCAACCCTGGTGCTGGTGAATGAATTCGATCGGGTCTTCGATGGTGATGATGTGGCCTTTGGAGTTGCGGTTGCGGTGTCCGATCATCGCCGCCAGCGAGGTGGACTTACCGGTACCGGTGGCGCCCACAAAGATAATCAGGCCGCGCTTGGTCATCGCCAGCTCTTTGATGATTTCCGGCAAACCCAGATCATCCACTTTCGGAATATTGGTTTCAATCCGACGCAACACCATGCCCGCCAGGTTGCGTTGGTAAAAGGCACTCACACGGAAACGGCCGATACCGCGCGCGGAAATCGCAAAGTTGAGTTCCTTGGTTTCAAGAAATTCGGTGCGCTGCTTTTCATTCATCACCGATAACACCACTTCGCGCGATTTTTCGGGCGACAGGGGTGTGGTGGTCACCGGCACTACTTTGCCGTGCAATTTAACCGAGGGCGGCACGCCGGCAGTAATAAACAAATCCGAGGCGCCTTTTTCAACCATCAGCGTCAGAAGCCGATCAAAATCCATGCTATGTGCCCCTTAGAAGTTTTCCGGAATTTTGGCTTTTTCGCGCGCCACATCGCGCGCAATCACCCGTCGGGCCACCAGGTCGGCCAGGCACTGATCCATAGTCTGCATGCCTACCGAAGCACCGGTCTGAATGGCCGAGTACATCTGCGCCACTTTATCTTCACGGATCAGGTTACGGATCGCCGGCGTACCGCGCATGATTTCGTGCGCCGCCACCCGACCACCGCCGTTTTTCTTCATCAGGGTCTGTGAAATCACCGCCTGCAATGATTCCGACAACATGGAACGCACCATGGCTTTTTCTGCGGCCGGGAATACGTCGATAATACGGTCGATGGTTTTCGCCGCCGACTGGGTGTGCAGGGTGCCGAACACCAGGTGACCGGTTTCGGCCGCTTCCAGCGCCAGCTTGATGGTTTCCAGATCGCGCATCTCACCCACCAGAATAATGTCTGGGTCTTCCCGCAATGCCGAACGCAAGGCGGCGGAGAAGCCGTGGGTATCGCGATGCACTTCCCGCTGGTTAATCAGGCATTTTTTTGATTCGTGCACGAATTCGATCGGGTCCTCAATGGTGAGGATGTGCTGGTATTTGTTGTCGTTAATGTAATCCACCATGGCCGCCAGCGTCGTGGACTTACCCGAACCCGTGGGCCCGGTCACCAGACAAATGCCGCGCGGGGTATTACAGATATCGCGGAACACCTGACCCATGCCCAGCTCTTCCATGGTCAGAACTTTTGAGGGAATGGTCCGGAATACCGCACCGGCTCCGCGGTTCTGGTTAAAGGCGTTAACCCGGAAGCGCGCCACACCCGGCACTTCGAAAGAGAAGTCAGTTTCGAGGAATTCTTCGTAATCTTTGCGCTGCTTGTCGTTCATGATCTCGTAAATGAGACTGTGAACCTGCTTGTGCTGCATGGGCGGCAAATTAATCCGGCGCACATCGCCGTCTACGCGTATCATGGGCGGCAGGCCGGAAGACAGATGCAAGTCAGACGCCCCTTGTTTCGCGGAGAATGCCAATAATTCGGTAATATCCATACAACAGCCTTATTCTTTTTGAACCATTTGATGAATTCAGCGGCAAACCGGTCAGAGAATGTGCGGCCGGCGCCCGATCCTATCCAGTATATGCACAAGATTGCCGACAAACTAATGCAGGTCACCGCCCGTTTGCAACAGGCAAGCCAACAGGCAGGCCGTGGCCGTGATGCGGTGCGCCTTTTGGCGGTATCGAAAACCCGCCCGGCCGACGACATCCGGGCGGCATACGCCTGTGGTCAACGGGACTTTGGCGAAAACTACCTGCAGGAGGCGCTCGACAAACAGGCGCAACTCGCCGATCTGGCCCTGAGCTGGCATTTCATCGGGCCGATCCAGTCCAACAAAACCCGCCCTATCGCGCAAGCGTTTGACTGGGTGCACAGCGTGGATCGGCTCAAGATTGCCCAGCGCCTGAGCGATCAACGGCCCGAGGATCTGCCGCCATTGAACATCTGCCTGCAGGTCAATATCGACGGTGAGGCCACAAAGTCAGGTGCTGCCCCAGCCGATTTGCCAGCGCTGGCACAGGCGGTAAACCAGTTGCCCAGACTCAAGCTGCGCGGCCTGATGGCCATACCCACCCCCTCCGATGACCCAACACAGCAACGGCAGGCCTTCGGGCGACTGGCGCAACTGATGACCGACACCAATCAACGCCAGGGACTCCAGATGGATACCCTGTCCATGGGCATGTCGGGCGACCTGGAAGCCGCCATCGCCGAGGGCGCCACCTGGGTCAGAGTGGGCACCGATATCTTTGGTGCACGGCAGTAAGATTTGCAATCCCCCCACTCGCCCCCACCTAGGCATAAGAAACCAGAGGAATACCATGTCTTATACCATCGGATTTATCGGCGCCGGCAACATGAGCGGCGCCATCATTGGCGGCATGATTGCCAAGGGCATAGCGCCGGAACGGATCATCGCCAGTAACCGCGGACGGGAAAAACTGGACGCATTGCAATCCAAATTCGGCATCCGCGTCGCGCAGGACAATCTGGAGGCGGCGCAAGCGGATGTGGTAGTGCTGTCGGTCAAACCCCAGATGATGAAGGCCGTGTGCGAGGCGCTGAAGCCAGGCCTTGGCCATAACCCTTTACTGGTTACCGTCGCCGCCGGGTTGGAAGTGAGCAGTTACCAACGCTGGCTGGGTGATCACATTGCACTGGTACGCTGCATGCCCAATACGCCGTCTCTGGTGGGCAAAGGCGCCAGTGGCCTGTACGCCAATGACAATGTATCGGCGGCCCAGCGGCAACAGGTGGAACAACTGATGCAATCCGTGGGCATCACTCAATGGGTGGAAAAAGAGTCCCTGATCAACGCGGTCATCGCCGTGGCCGGCTCGTCGCCGGCCTACTGTTTCCTGATCATGGAGGCGATGATTGAAGAGGGCGTGCGCCAGGGCCTGACCCATGCCGTCGCCAAAGCGCTCACCATTCAGGCGCTGGCCGGGGCCGCTGAACTGGCGGCGCAGTCTGACGTGGAAGTGGATGAGCTGAAACGCCGGGTCATGTCGCCCGGCGGTACCACCGAGCAGGCTATTTTTTCGCTCGAAGATGGTAACCTGCGGGAAATTTTCAGCCGCGCCATGCAACGCTGCGCCAACCGCGCCGACGAAATGGCCAAACAAATGGGAGAGCAATAAGGTGGGAACCCTGAGCCAGATTCTGATTTTCCTGCTGCAGGCATTGGGCGGGCTTTACCTGACGGTAGTGATTCTCCGGCTGATGCTGCAAATTGCCCGCGCGGATTTTTATAACCCCATTTCCCAGTTTGTGGTGAAAGCCACCAACCCGCTGCTGCTGCCGCTGCGCAAAGTGATTCCGGGCATCATGGGTGTGGATTTTGCGTCCATTGTGCTGGCGCTGTTGGTGGCCATGGCGCTGGGGCAGCTCACCCTGTTACTGGCCGGTTTCGGTATTGTGAATCCGTTTCACCTGCTCAGCTGGAGTGCCGTGGGCGTGCTCGCCGCGACCGCTAACCTGCTGTTCTGGGCACTGATTATTCTGGTCATTGCCAGCTGGGTGGCGCCCACCAGTTACAACCCGGCGCTGATGCTGATCCGCCAGTTGCTGGCACCGGTCATGACGCCTTTCCAGCGCCTGCTGCCGCCCATGGGTGGCCTGGACCTTAGCCCCATTCTGGTCATCCTGGTCCTGCAAGTGATCAGCAACTTCCTGATTCCCGCCTTTGCCCGCAGCCTGGGTATGCCAGGCGGTTTGTTTATGGGCGTTTGAGGCAAACTGCCGTTAAGCCACCACACTCCAGGCCAGCGTAGCGTTATACGCCACGTAAGCGCCCACCAACAACGCGCCCTGCCAGCGGTTGATCCCTCCGCGGCGGGCCCCGCGCCAGCACAGCACCGCCAGCGCGATCGTCAGCAGCACCATCACAACACTATCGCGCTGCACCACTATCGCAGACACCAGGTCTGGGTGGATCAGGCCGGCAATGCCCACCACCCCCAGGATATTGAATACGTTGGAGCCGATCACGTTGCCCACGGCCAGGTCGTGCTGGTTTTTGCGCACACTGGCGATGCTGGCGGCCAACTCCGGCAAACTGGTACCCAGGGCGACAATGGTCAGACCAATAATCAGCTCGCTTACACCCAGCCCCGTGGCAATTTCTGTGGCCGACCACACCAGCAGGCGCGAACTGGCCAACAACACCAGCAGACCAAAGCCCAACGCGACACCCGCTTTCGCCGGGCTTTGCTCGTGACTGATGGCGGCATCGGAATCCGCCGCCAGCGCATCGCCTGGCGACTGCACGGATTGCCAGATACCAAACGCGATGTAAGTCGCCAATGCCCCCAGCAACAGGACGGCGTCACCACGACCCAGAAACCCGTTGAGCAAAACCACCACGCCAATACCGGTAGCCAGCAACAGCAAGGGAATCTCCTGCTTCACCACTGTGGAGTGAATCGCAATGGGTGCCATCAATGCCGTCAGGCCCAGAATCAAGCCTACGTTGGCGATATTGGAGCCGATGGCATTGCCGAGCGCCAGATCGGGCTCGCCCTGCCAGGCGGCAATGGCGGACACCAGCATTTCTGGCGCTGAAGTACCAAAACCAACAATGAGAATGCCCACCAACAGTGGCGACATGCCCAGCAACTGGGCCACAGCTGCCGCGCCGTCAATAAACTTGTCTGCACTCCAGGTCAATAAAACCAGGCCTAATACCAATCCACCCAAGGCAATCAGCACAATTATTCCCCAATATAAAGATTCCGAATTCCGGCGCCATTGTAATGACCTGTTGGCTGAATGACAGACCTGCAGCGGCGCTTTCTTTACCGTTCAGTAATAAAAAACAACTAATAGATCCAATACGTTATAACCAAAACTTTGAACCTGCCACGCTTTGGGTTTAAATGGTGGGTTCAGATGTTTCAGTAGAGTCAGATTGACTGACCGCGACCCGGGTGCCCCATGGATCACGCTTCGCTCTATCGCCAGATCGCCGGCTTCCAACGCTGGAAGCAACAGCTGCACACGCAAGTGCAGGCATTTGTAAACTGGCTGGATGAACACAAAATCACCTCTAAGGCCGCCCGCCAGAGTCTGGCGCATGCGCGCAATATGCTGGCCGAAGATCAGTTTACCCTGGCACTGGTGGGCGAGTTTTCGCGCGGCAAAACCGAGCTGATCAACGCCCTGCTGTTTGGTGAATACGGCCACCGGCTGCTGCCGTCTCAACCCGGCCGCACCACCATGTGCCCCACCGAGATCTATCGCGACCCGGACGAGAAAAAAGGCTGCGTGCGGTTGCTGCCCATTGAAACCCGTCGCTCCAACGTGGCGCTGGCGGCGTTCAAGCGCATTCCGCAGAAGTGGGTCAGCTACGCGTTTGATCCTCACAATGCGGACCAGGTGGCCAAAGCCATGGCGCGCATTGCCGAAGTGAAGACCGTCAGCAGTGCCGAAGCTGAAGCCCTGGGCTTCGACGTGGACCGGCTGGCCCGTTCGCGCGACTCCGGCGACAAGGTGGAAATCCCGGTCTGGCGCCACGCGCTGGTGAGCCTGGATCACCCGTTGCTGGCGCGGGGTCTGCGCATTCTGGATACGCCGGGTCTCAATGCCCTGGGCAACGAGCCGGAATTGTCCCTGTCGACCCTGCCCAGCGCACAGGCCATGTTGTTCCTGCTCAGCGCGGATGCCGGTGTGACTGCGTCGGATATGGAAATCTGGAATGAGCACATCAATATCCTGCGCCACACCCAAAGCACGGAAGTCATCACCCTGCTGAACAAAATCGATGCCCTTTGGGACGATGTGCTGCCCCAGGAAGATGTGCTGCTGGCGATCCACAAAGTGCGCGAGACAACCGCGCGCCAACTGGGCCAACCGCTGGAACAAGTGCTGGCCGTGTCGGCCAAGCAGGCGCTGCTGGCGCGCGCGCACAACGACGCCACCACGCTCGCCCGCAGTCAGATGCCCAAACTGGAAAAGATCCTGTCGGAGAAACTCATCGACAGTCGTTCGCGCCTTGCCAGCCACCGCCTGATCAACGACCTGACCACCATCATGGACGACACCAGCAATCTGCTGCGCGAACGCCTGTATGCCGCCGATCAGGATCTGGCGCGGGTGGAAGCCGCACGCAATGAAGGCGAGCGCAAAGCCACCCTGGCTGGCCTGCGCACCAACATCAAGTGCATTCACCACAAATTCCACAAACAGAGCCTGTCACTCAAATCCAGCGAACGTTTGCTGTACGGCCAACGGGAAGACCTGCTGGCGCCCATTTCGCCCGATATCATCGACCAGCACATCCGCACTGCGCACGACGAATTCAGCCATAGCTGGCACACCTTTGGCGTCGGTTCGGCGGTGAACCAATTTTTTGAAAACCTGGAATACTGTCTGGCCAACGTGCTCGAACGTCTGGAGCAGGCCAACAAGGTGATGTACTCCATTTACCTGCGCGAAGACAGCAACGCCAACCCGGACCTGCTGCGCACCCATGAATTTGACATCCGCCGTCACCGCGCGCGCTTGAATATGTTGCGCACGCAGGGCCGCCAGTTTTCGCTCAGCCTTGGCAATCTGCTCGCCAGTAAGCACGCCCTGATGGATCGCTTCATGTGCACATTGGCGCAGGAAGCCCGCAAGCTGATGACAGAGCTGCGCACCGATATCGACAACTGGCTCAAGGACGCACTGGCACCGTTGAACCACCGCAATCTGTACCAGAAACAGCTGCTGGATCAGCAGTTATTGCAGCTGGCGAACCTGAACCTGCAGGAGCGTACCGACGATGAACAGGTGCAGATGCTGCGCAAGCAAATTGCCGGCTTTGAACAGGCGCTGATGGACCTGGATGCAATCATCAAAGCCACCAAAGCCCTGAAGCCCGCCAAAGACGAAGCCAGTGCCAAGGTGGTGAGCCTGCACAACCGCGCGGATAACAGCCAGGCCAGCTGAGGCACATGACCGCCCCTGTGCGGGCGGCTGGCCGTTAGCGGAAAAGGCCTGACGCGGCAGGTTTACCTTGCAACCTTGCGCAGGCGGTCAGGCCGCCTGCCGCCAGGTAACATTTGCAACAATTGGCATCGAACACACCATCCCTTAGACTTGCGGCCTCTCAACCATGCGGGAAGTCGCTTTTGTCTGCCTCAGTCGATTCACCCTTCGGTCCCGGTTCTGTCGGCCTGGTAACTCCCCAGTGCTTTCAGTACGACGCGCCCTTTACCCTGGCTTCAGGACGACAGCTGCCCGGGTTTGAGCTGGTGTACGAAACCTATGGCCAGCTCAACGCCGACGCCAGCAATGCCGTGCTTATTTGCCACGCCCTGTCGGGCACCCACCACGCTGCCGGTTATCACTCGGCCGATGACCGCAAGCCAGGCTGGTGGGACCACTACATCGGACCGGGCAAACCCATCGATACCAACCGGTTTTTTGTGGTGGCGTTGAACAACCTGGGCGGCTGTGCCGGTTCCACCGGGCCCACCAGTATCAACCCGGACACCGGCAAGCCCTGGGGGCCCGATTTCCCCATGCTGCGGGTGCGCGATTGGGTCAACTCCCAGAAGCTGCTCGCCACCCACCTGGGCATTCAGGTCTGGGCGGCCGTAGTGGGCGGCTCACTGGGTGGCATGCAGGCCATGCGGTGGGCACTGGAATACCCCGATCAGGTGCGCCATTGCGTGGTTATCGCCTCCGCCATGAAGCTGACCGCGCAGAATATTGCCTTTAATGAAACCGCGCGCCACGCCATCACCTCGGACCCCGAGTTCCACGACGGCGATTACCTGGCGCAGCAAACGAGCCCCAAACAAGGCCTGGCCACGGCGCGCATGATCGGCCACATCACTTACCTGAGCGGGGACGGTCTGGGCGAAAAATTCGGCCGCGAATTGCGCTCGGGCAGCTTTGCCCGGGGCCAGGACAGCCTGGTGGAATTTCAGGTGCAGAGTTACCTGCGTTACCAGGGCGATGTGTTCTCCGACAAGTTTGATGCCAACACCTATCTGCTGATGACCCGCGCACTGGATTATTTTGACCTGGCGCGCGAATACGGCGACGACCCCGTGGCGGCATTCAAAACCGCGCAGGCCCGTTTTCTGGTGGTGTCCTTCAGCACCGACTGGCGCTTTTCACCCGAACGTTCGCGTGAAATTGCATTGGCACTGATGAACGCCAACCGCTCCGTGTGCTATGCCGAGATCGAATCCAACTTCGGTCACGACGCGTTCCTGTTGCCCAGTGAGCGCTACGAAACCGTATTCCGCAATTTCATGAACACCATTGTGACGGAGGCACAGTCATGAGCCTGCGTATCGATCATTCCATTATTGAGTCCTGGGTCAAACCCGGCAGCCGGCTGCTGGATCTGGGCTGCGGCGACGGCAGCCTGCTGCAATTGCTGGCACAAAACCGGCAGGCAGAAGGGTACGGCGTTGAAATCGGCGAGGCTGAAATCAACGCCTGTATTGCGCGCGGCGTGAATGTGATTGAGCACAACCTGGACCGCGGCCTGACCCAGTTTTCCGACAAGAGCTTTGATCTGGTGATCATGACTCAGGCGCTGCAAACCATGCGCTTTCCGCACAAGGTGTTGGATGAAATGCTGCGGGTGGGGCGCGAGTGCATTGTCGCTTTCCCCAATTTCGGCCACTGGCGCGCGCGCTGGCACCTGGCCGTCAGCGGCCGCATGCCGGTGTCGGATATACTGCCCTACCAGTGGTACGACACACCCAACATTCACTTCTGCACCGTGCGCGACTTCGATGTGCTGTGTCGCGAGCAGGGCATTAAAGTCCTGCAACGGCAGGTGATAAACACCCAGGGGCCCAGTCGCTGGTGCGATATGATGCCGAACCTGCTGGCGGTGAATGCCGTATACCACCTGAGTCGATAACCAGGAGTCACACTATGCACCAGATTCTGATCTTGGCCTTCGCCCTCTTTCTGCCACTGGCAAGCGCACAGGCCCAACCAGAGCCGCCAGCGGCCAGAATCATTGAGCAGAAACCCTGGCAGGACCACGGTGATTACCGGGTTTTGATCAGTCATTTCAACAGTGACTTTTTACAGCCCGCCACCGCCAGTGCGCTCGGCCTGACACGGGCGGCAAACCAGGCCATCATCAACATTGCGGTGACCCGCAAAGGCGCCGATGGCTACTACAGCCTGGGCCTGCCGGCACAGGTGTGGGGTCACTCGGTGAACCTGATGCAACAACAGAAAACCCTCGACTTTGTGGAAGTGGCCGAGCAGACCGCCACCTACTACCTGGCGCCGGTCCGCATCACCAATGAAGAAGTGCTGCACTTTTCGCTGACCGTGCAGATCGATGATGTGAGCCTTCCGATCACCTTCACCCGGACCTTTTATGTCTCAGATTAAGCAACTGGTACTGGCCAGCAACAACGCCGGCAAGCTGGCCGAGTTGTCCGACATGCTCGCACCCTCACACATCGAAGTACTGCCGCAGTCGGCCTTCGACATCAGCGACGCCGACGAAACCGGCCTGTCGTTTGTGGAAAACGCGATACTCAAAGCCCGGCACGCAGCGCGCATCAGCGGTTTACCGGCACTGGCCGACGATTCGGGGCTGGCGGTGGATGCGCTGGGCGGGGCGCCCGGCATCTACTCGGCGCGCTATGCCGGTGAGCACGGCAATGATGCGGCCAACAATGCCAAATTGCTGCAGGCACTGGATGGCATCGAACACCGGTCTGCGCAATTTGTGTGTGCGCTGGCGCTGGTGCGCCACGCCGACGACCCCCTGCCAATCATCTGTGAAGGCCTGTGGCGCGGTCAGATCCTGACCACAGCGCGCGGCGATAACGGCTTTGGGTACGACCCGTTGTTTCAGCCCGACGGCATGACCTGCGCGTCGGCCGAACTCAGCAAAGCGCAAAAGAATGCCGTGTCGCACCGGGCCTTAGCATTGAAAGCGCTGGTCGCCCGTCTCGGTACCTGATGCTGCCGCCGCTGTCGCTGTACATCCACACGCCCTGGTGTGTGCGCAAATGCCCCTATTGTGATTTTAATTCGCACAAGGCCGCAGCCGGCCTGCCGGAGCAGGACTACCTTGCCGCGCTGAAACAGGATCTCGCGCGCGAATTGGCCGGGGTGCAGGGGCGCAAGCTCCGCTCGGTGTTCTTCGGCGGCGGCACACCCAGCCTGATGTCGGCCGGCTTTATCGGCGACATTCTGGCCGACGCCGAGCGGCAGATCGGCTTTGCACCGGGCGTGGAAATCACACTCGAGGCCAACCCCGGCACCGCCGAGCAAGCGCGATTTGAAGGCTATCGCGCCGCCGGCGTGAACCGCCTGAGCCTCGGCATCCAGAGCCTGAACCCGTTGCACCTTAAACACCTGGGCCGCATTCATTCGGCTGAGGAAGCCACCTCGGCGGTCAGCATGGCCCGGCGCGCCGGCTTCGACAATATCAATCTGGACTTCATGCACGGCCTGCCCGAGCAAAGCCCGGAGGACGCCTGCAACGACCTGCGCCAGGCCTTAGCGCTGGCCACCGAGCACCTGTCCTGGTACCAGCTGACCATCGAGCAGAATACCGAATACTACCGCCATCCCCCCACGCTGCCTGAAGACGACTCCCTGGCGGAGATTCAGGATCGCGGCAGTGAATTGTTGCAGGCCGCCGGCTTCCGGGCCTACGAAGTATCGGCCTGGAGTCAGCCCGGCAAAGCGTCAGTGCACAACCAGAATTACTGGACTTTTGGCGACTATATCGGCATTGGCGCCGGCGCCCACGGCAAAATCAGCTGGCCCACGGACACGGGCCTCAGCGTGAGCCGGCACTGGAAAACCCGGCTGCCCGAGCACTACCTCGCGCGCCTGCACCAACCGACGCCACAGGGTTTTGACGCCGGGCGCGAAACCGTGGCGGCCGATCAGCTGCCGCTGGAGTTCATGATGAATGCCCTGCGCCTGCACGCCGGCGTGGACGAAACCCTGTACGCTGAACGCACCGGCCTCAGTCTCGCGCCCTGGGCCGATACCCTGTCCGCGCTCAGACAACAGGGCCTGCTGCAACCCGACCGCCTGCAAACCACCGAACTCGGAGGCCGCTTCCTGAACCGGCTGCTCAGCGCCTTCGACCAGGCCCCACACAACCAATAACTGCTACACTGGGGCTAGCAGGCTGTTGAAAAACACCTGACAGACCGCCGACAGGCACAGACCAAGGACCCAACGGCATCCATGTTCAGTTTTTCCCGTTATCGGCGTGAAAACCCTATCGCGACCCGGCTGTTGGCGCTGATCATCCTCAGCAGCTCACTGATGGCGCTGATCGCCATTCTGTTCCAGCTGTACGTGAGCTTTCACGACGACATCGACGCCCTCAACAAGCGCCTGGATCAAGTGCGTATCTCTACTCTGCCCTCGATCACCAAAAGCCTGTGGGGATTCGACGAAGAGCAACTGAATGTGCAGATTCAGTCCGTACTTGAAGTAGAAGACGTGGCCCAGGTGACGGTGGTGTGGCGCGACTGGAATAACATGGACCAGGCCATGACCGCGAGCTCACTCAACCTGGACCTGGACAATCTGGAGCAAAGCAGCCGCGGCGTACTGGTGAAAGAATACCCGCTGATTTATTCCGACCCGAATACGCCCGAGCAGGAGCTGGGCACGCTCATCATCACCGCCAGCCTTAACTCGGTGTACAACAAATTATGGGAGCGGGCCGCCTACATCGGTGTGCTGCAAGGGACCAAAACCCTGCTCATCTCGCTGTTTATTCTGTGGTTGGTGCGCTCCCTGCTCACCCGCCATATGGAAACCATCGCCCAATACGCGCGCCAGCTGAGCCTCGACAACCTGAGTAAACCTCTGGCCCTGAAACGCAACAAGGATTCCGAGCAGCCGGACGAACTCGACAATGTGGTCAACGCCTTCAACCAGATGCGCACCTCACTGCTGGAAGACATTGAACAACGCCAGGCCATCGAGACCGCCCTGCTGACCGAAAAACAGCAGAAGCTGGAATCCGAGCGTCAGAAAGCCGTGGCCGAAACCGCGAACCGGGCCAAGAGCCAGTTCCTGGCCACCATGAGCCATGAAATCCGCACCCCCATGAACGGGGTGATCGGCATGGTCGAGCTATTGCGCGACACGCCGCTCAACGCAACCCAACAACATTATCTGGACGTGATTCACCGCTCCGGCGAAACACTCATCGATATCATCAACGACATTCTCGATTACTCCAAAATCGAAGCCGGCAAAATGGAGCTGGAGTCGGCACCCTTCAATCTGGAAGACCTGGTAGAAGATTGTGTGCAGCTGTTCGGCGCCACCGCCAACAAACGTCACATCGAATTGATCGGCAGCGTCAGCCCAACCACGCCGCTGAATCTGATGGGCGATCCGACCCGCTTGCGGCAGTTGCTGATTAATCTGATTGGCAATGCCTTTAAATTCACCAGCGAAGGTTACGTCATCGTTGAAGCGCGCCGGGAAGAAAATTCCGACCCGGATCAACCCACCATCCGCTTCTCTATCCGCGACAGCGGCATCGGTATCAACGACGAGGGCATGGCGCGGCTGTTTCAATCTTTCAGCCAGGCCGACAGTTCCACCACACGCAAATTCGGCGGCACCGGTCTTGGGCTGGCAATCTGCAAACGCCTGGCGGAAATGATGGGTGGTGAAATTGGCGTGGTCTCCACCGAAGGCAAAGGATCCACTTTCTGGTTTACCGCCCGCTTCCAGCGCGAACAAATCAAACTGCCCGCCAAATCGAACACCTCGGGCGGCGCGCTGGCCGGCAAACGCCTGCTGGTGGTGGAAGACAACATTTATCTGGCTGACATTATCAGCCACCACTGCAAAAGCTGGGGCATTCACGTCTTTATCGCAGACTCCGAATCCGCGCTGGATCATCTGCTGGCAGACAACCACGCCGCCGGCTTTGACTTCGCGTACCTGGATTACGAAATGCCCGATGTGGACGTGTTGGCGTTGAGTAAAAAAATCCAGCACTACCGCGACGCGCCGGTGCCTACGGCCATGCAGATTGGTTCTGACATCATGCCCGAGTCCGAGCAACTACAAGCCGCGGGCATTGCTGAAGTCCGCCGCAAACCAGTGACACCGAAAAAACTCAAGCAAGCGCTGTCGGGTCTGCTGGGTATCGACACCGGACATGCGGAAGCCAGCGTCAAGGAAAACAATCTAAAACTCTACAGCCATTTGAAAGTACTGGTTGCAGAAGACAACAATGTCAACCGCATGGTGATCAAGGGCATGCTGGGCAAGTTTGGTATCGAGCCTGAAATGGTGGAAAACGGCAAACTGGCCTTTGAAGCTGTCACCGCCCCCGACGCCGATTTCGACCTGGTGCTGATGGATTGCGAAATGCCCGAGATGGACGGATTTGAAGCCACGCGCTGCATCCGCGAGTACGAGCGCCGCAACATGCTGCCCGACACCCTGATCGTTGCACTCACCGCACATGCCATGCAGGAGCATCGCGAGGCCGTCTACCAGGCCGGCATGAACCACTACATGAGCAAACCCGTGACCGTGGATGCGCTCAAAAATGCGTTCGAAAAAACCGGGCTGTTAAAGACCGCCGCTCAGGCCATGAGCTGATCACTGGTCACCAACTCGGCGTATTCACAGGCCAGATTGGCGCAAAAAATGTCATGCACTTGCTGCGCTGACACCATGTCCCCCGACGGCAGCGCCAAAGGAAATGCAGCGCAGCCATCGGTTACCAACCTAACAGCGTATCCCAACGCCCGCGCGTGCCTGACGGTTGCATCCACTGAATGATTGGTGGTTACACCACAAATCACCAGTTTATCGCACCGCAGTTGTTTCAGTTCCGCGTGCAGCGATGTGTTCACAAAGCCGCTGTTTTCCCGCTTGGTGACCACCAGTTCTTTGACGCCGGTTTGCACTTTCAATTTGAACGCAAAACCGGGCGAGCGCGCATGGTAAGCAGACTCCGGCGAATGCGACGAGTGACGCACATGCACGATGGGCCAATGGCGCGAACGCCAATACTCAAGCAGGCGAGCAATAACCTGCTCCGCCTCCGGATTATTGCGCGCACCCTGTTTGTGCCAATAATCCGCATCAATGGCTTTTTGCACATCAATGATCACCAATGCCGCCTGAATCCAGTTCACTGCCATCGCACCTATCTACTGCCTCCGGCAGATTCTAAGCGGGCCGACTACCGGCGCCAAGCGTGCAGACGTGCCACCCACGACAATATTTTTTCCGGCGCATGCGCGCGCTTCCAAACGCCCGCGGCGTACTTGTTCGCCTCGCTCATGGTCGGATAAATGTGGATAGTACCCAGGATGCTGTTGAGGCCCCGTTTGTGCTTCATGGCGCTGACAAACTCGGTAATCAGATCACTCGCGTGCGCACCAACCACCGTTGCACCCAGAATACGATCCTTGCCTTTTTCGGTGATGACTTTGACAAAGCCCTCGGCGCTGCCATCGGCGAGCGCGCGGTCCAGATCATCGATACCGTAACGGGTCACCTCAAAGGCCAGTCCGGCATCGGCCGCACTGGCCTCGCTGTGCCCCACGCGCGCCACTTCGGGCGCGGTAAACGTCGCCCAGGGCACCACCGAATAATCCACCTTGAATTTTTTCAGCCAGCCAAACAGTGCATTCACACTCGCATACCAGGCCTGATGCGAGGCCATATGGGTGAACTGATACGGGCCCACCAAATCACCACAGGCCAGAATGTTGGGAAAACGCGTGCGCAAAAACCCATCCACCGCCAACGCCCCGTCACGGCATTCCAGGCCGAGCAGGTCAGCACCCCAACCGTCCACGTTTGGCGTGCGCCCCACCGCCAGCAACAATTGGTCAAACGCCAATGTATGTTGTCCCTGATCATCAGACACATGGGCCACAAAACCGGTATCGGTACGCTCAAACCGGTGAACCTTGGCGCCCAGATGCAGGCGGATACCTTCCTGCCGGAATCGCTGCTCAATAAAATGCGACACCTCGGCGTCTTCACGCGGCATCAGATGCGGCGCCCGCCCCACCTGGGTAACGTTTGCGCCGAGGGCGGCAAAGGCCTGCGCCAATTCACAACCAATGGGACCGCCACCCAAGACCAACAGCCGACCGGGATTGTCGCGCAACTGCCAGAGATTGTCCGACGTCAGGTAGGGCACCTGATCCAGCCCCGGAATGTCGGGCACCGTCGGGCGGGCACCGGTGGCCACAATGATATGGCGCGCGCTCAGGGTGTTGCCGTTGACCTCCACCGTCCAGGGTGAGGTCAGCCTGGCTTCGCCGGTGACGCATTCCACCCCCAGCCCGGTATAGCGTTCAATCGAATCGTGCGGCTCCACGGCAGCAATCACCGATTGAATACGCTCCATGACCGCGGGCCAATTGGTTTCCGGCGCCGGGGCTTGCACGCCAAATTGTTCGGCCGCACGCACGGTGCGTGCCGTGGCGGCGGATTTAATCAACGCCTTGCTCGGGACACAGCCGGTGTTGAGGCAATCGCCGCCCATCTTGTGCTTTTCGATGAGAATGACTTTGGCTTTTACCGCGGCGGCAATGTAGGCAGAAACCAGACCGGCGCTGCCGGCACCGATGACAATCAGGTTGGCGTCGAAGCGGGACGGTTTTTGCCAATCCCGGTAGACCCGCGCAGACTGAATGCGGGCCATCAGTGCACGCGCCAACCAGGGAAACAGACCCAGCAGCACAAACGCGCCCAACAGTCCCGGCGTCATGATGCCCGACAGGGACAATTCATCCAGCGCACCCAATTGCACACCGGCATTCACATACACGGCAGTGCCCGCCAGCATGCCCACCTGACTGACCCAGTAAAACGTCCACAAGCGGACGCGCGTCAGACCGAATACCAGGTTGATGACAAAAAAAGGCACCAGCGGGATCAGCCGCAAGCTGAAAAGGTAGAAAGCACCGTCTTTTTCCACGCCGGCGTTAATAGTTTTCAATTGCGCGCTGAAACGCGCCTGAACCCAGTCACGCAACAAGGTGCGCGACACGGCGCACGCCAGAGTCGCACCCAGGCTGCTGGCGAAAGATACAATCAGCAAGCCCCATCCCAATCCGAACAGCGCACCGGCCACCAACGTCAGAATCGCGGCACCAGGCAACGACAATGCGGTCACCAGCACATACACGGCACCAAAAACCAGCGCCGTTGCCACTGGCTGGTCTGCCTGCCACTGGCGGTACAAGGTGGGATCCAGCAGCTGTTCGCCGCCCAGTAAATAAAACGCTGCAGCGGCCAATACCAGTATCAGCAGCAGTCCGATTTTTTTCATAGTGTCACACGTGAGTCATTGTTTGGGTGTAGGATACCGGACTTCCTGCTAACCGATGCCGGTGATTGGGACTATCGTTTTCTATACTTGTTACATCTGCATGTTGGATGAATCATAGGTTAATGTACCGATGAATGACCTGGCCAGCGACCACCTCGCCAATCCCGCGTTTTATCTGAATCGCGAACTCAGCCACCTGCAGTTTAACCGGCGGGTGCTGGAACAGGCACTGGACGAATCGCACCCGCTGCTGGAACGATTGAAATTCCTGCTGATCTGCTCCTCCAATCTGGACGAATTTTTCGAGATCCGGGTGGCTGGCCTGCGTCAGCGCATCGCCATGGAGCGGGAAGTAGCAGAGCTGGATGGTTCCACCCCGCAGGAAGTGCTCGCGGCCATCTCCCGCGCCGCGCACGAACTGGTGGCCGAACAATACCGGATATTGAACGAAGTGATGCTGCCCGCGCTGGCAGATGAAGCCATTCATTTCGTGCCCAGAGGCCTGTGGACCCCCGAACAGGTCGCCTGGGCCAATGCGTTTTTTGAATCCGATGTATTGCCCATCATCAGCCCTATCGGACTGGACCCGGCCCACCCCTTTCCCCGCCTGGTGAACAAGAGCCTGAACTTTATCGTGTCACTGGAGGGCCAGGATGCCTTTGGCCGGGAAACCGGACTGGCGGTGGTGCCCGCGCCCCGTTCCTTGCCGCGCATCCTGAAGATTCCCGACGAACTCAGTGACGTGGGTGATCATTTTGTATTCTTGTCCTCCATTATTCACGCCAATGCCGACAAGCTGTTTCCCGGCATGGAAATCAAAGGCTGCTACCAGTTCCGCATCACCCGCAATGCCGACCTCGACTTCGACACCGAAGGCGTGGCCGACCTGGCGCGCGCACTCAAAGGCGAACTGCATTCGCGCCGGTTCGGCAATGCGGTGCGACTGGAGGTGGTGGACGACTGCCCAGAACCGCTGGTGAATTTCCTGTTGCGCGAAACCGGGCTCTCGCAAGCCGAGCTCTACATGGTCAATGGCCCGGTGAATTTCAAGCGCCTGATGGATGCCGAAAAACAGATCGACCGGCCCGACCTGCAATACGCCAGCTTCGTCCAGACCATTCCCAAGGGCCTGACCCGCAAAGACAATATTTTTCAGGCCATCGCCCACCGCGACCAGCTGCTGCACCATCCGTTTGAGTCCTTTACTCCGGTGGTGGAACTGCTCAGTCAGGCCGCTAAGGACCCGGATGTGCTGGCCATCAAACAAACCCTGTACCGCACCGGCTCCAGTTCACCCATCGTGGATGCGCTATTGGAAGCGGCCCGCAACGGTAAGGAAGTAACCGCCGTGGTGGAGCTGCGCGCGCGCTTTGACGAAGAGGAAAACCTGGAGCTGGCGAGCCGACTGCAGGAAGCCGGCGCCGTGGTGGTGTATGGCGTGGTGGGTTACAAAACCCACGCCAAGATGATCCTGATTGTCCGGCGCGAGGCCGGCAAACTGCGCCGCTACGTGCACTTGGGTACCGGCAACTACCACAGCGGCAATGCGCGCCTGTACACCGACTACTCCCTGTTCTCGGCCGATCAGGTGCTCGGTGCGGACGTGCACATTATTTTCCAGCAGCTCACCGGCATGGGCAAAACCGAGCGACCCCAGAAGCTTCTGAACGCACCCTTTACCCTCAAGCGGCAGTTGATCCGCATGATTGATGCCGAGATCAAGGCCGTGGATGAGGGTGGCAGTGGCCGCATTATCATCAAGTGCAACGGCCTGACCGAACCTAAAATCATTCAGGCGCTGTACCGGGCATCCCAGGCCGGCGTGGCCATCGACCTGATTATCCGCGGCATGTGCTGCCTGAAACCCGGCGTGGAAGGCATTTCCGACAATATCCGGGTCACCTCGGTGGTGGGCCGGTTTCTGGAACACAGCCGGGTGTTTTACTTTGCCAACAGCCAGCCCGGGCTCTATTGCGGCAGCGCCGACCTGATGGAGCGCAACCTCAACCGGCGGGTCGAAGTGGTGTTTCCCGTTGAGGAACCCGCCCTCGCCCGCCGCCTGCTGGCCGATCTCGACACCTATCTGTCCGACACCCGCCAGGGCTGGGAATTGTCACCCACCGGCGATTACGAGCGCACGGGTAATTCCGGTCAGGCGTCTCAATCGCAACTGCTGGGCGAACTGACCTGACGCAAATTTGTGCCAAAGGGGTTTAAAAGCGCCGGACAAACCCCACTATTGCTACACCACAAGTACAGCAGCGCCTTGTACCTGCTATGCTCAATCATTATCATGCAGCCCCTGAGCCCTGCTGATTTTCCTTACTGATGGAGAACCCCCAATGAGTGACGCTATCGTTCACGTATCCGACGCCAGCTTTGAGAACGACGTACTCAAGGCCGAAGGCCCCGTTCTGGTCGATTTCTGGGCAGCCTGGTGTGGCCCCTGCAAGATGATCGCCCCGGTACTGGACGAACTGGCCGGCGAGCTGGCCGGCAAGATCACCATTGCCAAGATGGACGTTGATGCCAACAAAGAAACCCCGGCCAAGTTCAACATCCGCGGCATTCCGACCCTGATGATCTTCAAGGGCGGCCAGATGGAGTCCATGAAAGTGGGCGCGCTGTCCAAATCCCAGCTGGTCGAGTTCATCAACTCCGCCATCTGACCGGATGCCACTGAACGTCGCTTATGCGGCGTTCAGTTTTTGCACTATCCAGAATTAGTGTTTATACTCAGGCCATCTTGCATTAGCATTTGTTTTACCCCGTCTGACCTTTCCCCCAAGCCACATTGAATAAAGGCCCCAGAACCGGCCGCAACCGCTTGGAATACCCCGGGAATGTTCAGACACAGGCAATGCGCCCGCCGCCGACGCGCAAGCCCAAAACGCTTACATTGCCCCCAGGACAACACAACCTGTTGAATACAGACATTCGTTAACCCTTTTGCACCACCGGACCTTCCCGGGCCCAGGTGGATAGCGCAAACCTTTTCCATACAGCACACGCGTTTATGAACCTGACCGATCTGAAAACCAAACCCATTGAAGAACTGCTTGATATCGCCAAAGAGATGGGGCTTGAAAACCTCGCCCGCTCGCGCAAGCAGGACATTATCTTTAACATCCTCAAGCGCCACGCCAAAAGCGGCGAAGACATTTACGGCGACGGGGTTCTTGAGATTCTCCAGGACGGGTTTGGTTTCCTGCGCTCTGCCGATGGCTCTTTCCTGGCCGGCCCCGACGACATCTACGTGTCGCCGAGCCAGATCCGCCGGTTCAACCTGCGCACGGGTGACTCCATTTCGGGCAAGATCCGGCCACCCAAAGAAGGTGAACGCTATTTCGCGCTGCTGAAAGTTAACGACATTAACTTCGACAAACCGGAAAACTCCCGCAACAAGATCCTGTTCGAGAACCTCACGCCCCTGTTCCCGAACCAGCGCCTGGTACTGGAAGCCGGTAACGGCTCCACCGAAGACCTCACCGGCCGCATCATCGACCTGATTGCGCCCATCGGCAAAGGCCAGCGCGGCCTGATTGTGGCCCCGCCCAAAGCCGGTAAAACCATCATGATGCAGAACATCGCTCAGGCCATTACCCGCAACAACCCGGAATGCCACCTGATCGTTCTGCTGATCGATGAGCGCCCCGAAGAAGTAACAGAAATGCAACGCTCGGTGCGCGGCGAAGTGGTCGCCTCCACCTTCGACGAGCCACCTGCCCGCCACGTACAAGTGGCCGAGATGGTGATCGAAAAGGCCAAGCGCCTGGTTGAACACAAGAAAGACGTGGTGATCCTGCTGGACTCCATTACCCGTCTGGCACGCGCCTACAACACCGTGATTCCGTCCTCCGGTAAGGTGCTGACCGGCGGTGTGGATGCACATGCGCTGGAAAAACCCAAGCGCTTCTTTGGTGCCGCGCGGAACATCGAAGAAGGCGGCAGCCTGACCATCGTAGCCACCGCACTGGTAGACACCGGTTCCAAAATGGACGAAGTGATTTACGAAGAATTCAAAGGCACCGGCAACCAGGAATTGCATCTGGATCGCAAGATTGCAGAAAAACGCGTTTACCCCGCCATCAACATCCGTCGTTCCGGCACCCGCCGTGAAGACCTGCTGATGAAAGAAGATGAAATGCAGCGCGTGTGGATTCTGCGCAAATTGCTGCACGATATGGAAGATCTGGGTGCGACCGAATTCCTGACCGACAAGCTCAAGGACTTCAAGACCAACGATGAATTCTTCCTCTCGATGAAGCGCAAATAATTGCTCTACACAAGGCCCGCTCAGCGGGCCTTGTTCGTTCTACACCACTCATACTTTCGTTTGCAAGGAGTTAACAATGGAATTCGACAGCAAGTGGATTGATCACATCAACGAACTGGCCATGACCCACGGACCCAAAATTCTGATGGCACTGATTGTGCTCTGGATTGGCTGGAAGCTGATCGGGGTAGTCACCAAAGTACTGGACAAGGGCCTGGAAAAAAGCGGGACAGAACTGACCTTACGCAAGTTCCTTGGCAGCCTGATCGGCTCCATTCTGAAAGTCATGCTGGTAATTTCGGTCGCCTCCATGATCGGCATCCAAACCACCTCCTTTATCGCGGTATTGGGCGCGGCCGGTCTGGCTGTCGGTCTGGCACTGCAGGGGAGCCTGTCCAACTTCGCCGGTGGCGTACTGATTTTATTGTTCAAGCCGTTCAAATCGGGCGACTTTATTGAAGCGCAAGGCATTGCCGGTAAAGTGGCCGACATCCAGATTTTTGTGACCCGGATTATCACCGGCGACAACAAAATGATTTTTGTCCCCAATGGCCCTCTCGCCAACGGCAACATCATCAACTACTCGGCACAAACCCATCGCCGCGTGGATTTCGTGTTTGGTATTGGCTATGGCGATTCTATCGACAAGGCGCGCGATTCCATCAACAAAGTCATTGCCGCCGATGAGCGCATAATCCGCGATGAGGAAGGCCGTGAACCGCTGGTGGTCATCTCCGCACTGGCCGACAGTTCGGTAAACTTCACCGTGCGGGTCTGGACCAAAACCGAAGACTACTGGGGCGTGTATTTCGCTATGCAGGAAAACGTGAAAAAGACGTTCGACGCCGATGGCGTTTCCATCCCCTTCCCACAGCGGGACGTCCATATCCATCAGGCCAGTTAAGGTCTGATATCCATGCCGGGGAAGGACGCCCTTTCCCGGCTATGGTAAGGTAGCGCCCAGCAACAGGTGACTACCCATGAAATATTCCGACCTCAGAGACTTCATCGCGCAACTGGAAAAACAAGGCCAGCTGCAACGCATTTCCCATCCGGTCGACCCCAATCTGGAAATGACCGAAATCTGCGACCGGACACTGCGCGCTGGCGGTCCCGCACTGCTGTTTGAGAATCCCGTGGGCTTTGATATGCCCGTGCTGGCCAACCTGTTTGGCACGCCCGATCGCGTCGCCATGGGCATGGGACAGTCCGATGTCAGCGCCCTGCGGGACGTTGGAAAAATGCTCGCATTCCTGAAAGAACCCGAGCCACCACAGGGCTTTAAAGACGCCTGGGAAAAACTGCCGGTGTTCAAACAGGTTTTAAATATGCAGCCCAAGGAAGTCAGTCGGGCGGCCTGGCAGCAGCAGGTTGACACGGGCGATCAGGTCGACCTGTACCGATTGCCGATCCAGACCTGTTGGCCCGGGGACGCAGCGCCGCTGATAACCTGGCCTCTGGTAATCACCCGGGGACCGCACAAGCCGAGGCAAAACCTCGGCATCTACCGGATGCAATTGATCGGCAAAAATAAATTGATCATGCGTTGGTTGTCTCATCGCGGCGGCGCCTTGGATTTCCGCGAGTGGTGCCAACAGAACCCGGGACAGCGCTTCCCGGTGGCGGTCGCGCTTGGCGCCGACCCGGCTACCATTCTCGGTGCAGTCACGCCCGTACCCGACACCTTATCGGAATACGGGTTTGCTGGACTCTTGCGCGGAGAAAAAACCCAGGTAGTCAAAGCCCAGGATTCCGACCTGCAGATTCCCGCCAGCGCGGAAATCGTTTTAGAGGGCTATATCGAACCGGGCGAAATGGCCGACGAAGGACCCTACGGCGATCACACCGGCTACTACAATGAAGTAGACCGGTTTCCCGTGTTCACCGTCACCCGTTTGTGCCGCCGCTTCGACGCCATTTACCACTCCACCTATACCGGCAGACCACCGGATGAGCCGGCCGTGTTAGGTGAAGCGCTGAACGAAGTGTTCGTGCCCATTCTGCAAAAACAGTTTCCCGAAATTGTCGATTTCTATTTGCCACCGGAGGGTTGTTCTTACCGGCTGGCGGTGGTGACTATCAAGAAACAATACCCGGGGCATGCCAAGCGGGTGATGATGGCGGTCTGGTCTTTCCTGCGTCAGTTCATGTACACCAAGTTTGTGATTGTCACCGATGACGATGTCAATGCACGCGATTGGCACGATGTGATCTGGGCCATCACCACACGCATGGACCCGGCGCGGGACACGGTGCTGGTGGAAAATACACCCATCGATTATCTGGATTTTGCATCACCTGTGTCGGGACTCGGCTCAAAAATGGGCCTGGACGCCACCAATAAATGGCCGGGCGAAACCGACCGGGAATGGGGCCAACCCATCGAAAAAGACCCGGCAGTGGTCGCCCGCGTGGATGCAATGTGGGAACAACTCGGAATAACACTGAAGTCGAAATGAAATTGCGCGCATTGGCTTTGGCCCTACTGATCAGCTGTAGCCCGTTAACCTATGGCCTCGATAAAGACGGCAACCGGATCGGCTTGGTTCTGAGTGGCGGCGCAGCGCGCGGCCTGTCCCATATCGGCGTCATCAAAGCGCTCGAACAGCAAGGCATACAGGTAGACGCAGTGGCCGGCACCAGTATGGGGGCAATTGTCGGCGCCATGTATGCCAGTGGTTATTCAGTTAACCAATTGGAGTCCATCGCCACCAGTCTCGATTGGAACTATGCCCTGGCCGACTTTCCACCCCGGCGCGATCTCACCTTCCGGCGCAAAGAAGAGGAACGCAGACACCTGCTGAAAACCAAAATACGGATTACCGGCAACGAAGTTTCACTGCCCAAGGGCGTACTGGACGGGCAGAATCTGGGGCTGGTTCTGCAAGACATTTTTCAGCACACCAACAGCATATCCCAATTCGATCAGCTGCCGATTCCGTTCCGCGCGGTCGCCACCAACCTGGAAACCGGTGAGGCGGTCGTCTTGCACGATGGCAGTCTGCCCGCCGCCGTGCGCGCGAGCATGTCGATTCCCGGATTACTGGCCCCGGTTCAACACAATAAGATGTTGTTGGCCGATGGCGGCATGGCCAATAACATGCCCGTGGATGTGGCACGCGCCATGGGCGTAGACCGCGTGATCGCCGTGAATATCGGGTCACCTTTGCTTAAACGCGAAAATATCGATTCAATTTTTGCCGTGTCAGAACAGGTCACCACCTTTCTGACCATTAAGAGCACAGAGTACCAGAAAGCCAGCTTGCTACCCCAGGATTTGCTGTTGGAACCGGTACTCGAGGGTATTGGCTCGGTGGATTTCGACGCGGCAGCGGATGCAATCGAGCAAGGTTACCAAGCGACCATGGCGCAAGCCACTGCACTGGCCTCTTTCCAATCCGCCGGCGCGCAAGCACAAGCTGAACTTACGACTCACAAAGACCCGATTATCTCAGCTATCAGCCTTCAAAATAATTCCTATTTACACGATGAAGCGATTCTGTCCTTCATCCGGCAACCCAAGGGCGAGCCATTCAACCAGGCCTTGTTGATTCACAACATCAACACCCTGTATGGCTTGGATTATTTTGTCAGCGTTAATTACGAACTACATGACGCCGCCAACGGTACCAAACGGTTGCATATTTTGGTCAATGGCGACACCCGCCACATGAGTTTCGTTCGCCTGGGATTCAGCACCAGCGATGACCTCAGAGGCAATAATTACTACAACCTGGCCGCCAGTTTTAATAAAGCCGGCATTACCCAGTACGGTGCCGAATGGTATACACAACTGCAGCTGGGCAATAACGCTTTGTTGAGCTCCGAGTTTTTTCTGCCACTTGGCTACGAAACACCCCTGTATATCAAGCCGGTGTTGTCCTACACCGCGCGCGACATTCCGATTTATGACGAAGCGTTGAAAACCGAACGCCTGATCGTGCGCGACCGCAAATCCAGTGCCGGCATTGAAGGCGGATTTATGTTCAGCCAATACACCGACATATCATTGGGTGTGCATGTGGCCGATGGCCGACTCAACGTAAAAACCGGCGAAGCGCTCATCGATGAGCTCGGATACGATCAAGGTTATCTGGAAGCGTCTTTCCGCCTGGACAGTGAAGACCATGTGTACTTTCCAACACAAGGCGCCCGCACAGAACTCAACTACCGCAGTTATGAAAAATCACTGGGCTCGGATGAAAATTACTACGAAGCCGATGCATTACTGTCTTATGCCCACAGCCTGGACCGAAACACCTGGGTTTTCCGTGCACAGGCGGCGCGCACCAATGGCGAAAACGTGGTGCCGTCCAGCCGTTTTCTGTTAGGCGGACTGGGCCACCTCTCCGGCATGCCCGAAGGCAGCCTGGTGACCCAGAATAACGATTTACTGAGTTTGCGTTACACGCGGCTGCTGAATGACCCTTTACTGGTATTCAATACCCGTTATTACTTTCTCGCTACGCTTGAATACGGGCGCGCGTGGAACCGGGGCTTGAGCGACCTGCCGTTCGACTCTGGCTATCTCACGGCAGGCAGCCTGGGCGTGGGGATGGACTCACCCCTGGGGCCAATCATTTTTGCCTATGGCCGCAACAGTGCAGACCGTCACTCGGTGTATTTATCTATCGGCCGGGCACTCTGATCGGCCGGGCGCCATAAACTGCCGACAACCAAACAGGCTGTCGCGACAAGAAAGCCGACAAAATGCGGTGGCAACACCGCATCAGTGGCAACCCACTCCAGAATCAACCAGGTCGGCACGCCCAATATCAACCCAAGCCCCACGCCGAAGGTGGATGTCTTTTTCCAATAGAGACCAAACAGTAATGGCGACAGCGCCATCACCATGGTGACTTTGTAGGCGTTTTCCACCATATGGTGAATGGACGTTTCTTCGCTTTGTGAATACAGCGCGTAGACACACACCAGGCTGGCGAACACCACCACCACCACCCGGTTCATCCACAAAAACTGGTGATCCGACAAGGCATTGTCCGGTAAAAATTCTTTAATGACGTTTTCCGACAAGGTAACCGACGGCGCCAACAGCGTACCCGACGCCGTACTCATGATGACTGACATAAGCGCACCATAAAAAATAACCTGCGCATACAGCGGCATGTGCTCAATAATCAGCGTGGGCAGAATTTCCTGCGGATCACCGGCCAATTTTTCGGAGGCCATGGCCGGATCGATAATGAACGCTGAGTAGGCCAGAAAGATCGGTACGAAAGCAAAAATAAAGTAGGCCACGGCACCAATCACTGTTCCCCAAACGGCGATCTGTTCGTTTTTGGCGGAATTGGCGCGTTGGAAAATGTCCTGCTGGGGCGTCGAGCCAAACGCGATAGTGATCATGCCGGCCGAAAAGGTCACTATCGCCTCCCACTCCAAGGGCGGCCAGAATTCAAATTTATTCGCGGCGCGCGCATGGTCAATGACAGGCTGAACACCGCCAGTCATGTCCGTCGCCAAACCGGTTATCCACAACAGCCCCAAAACGATAATGACCATCTGGAAAGAGGTGGTGACGGCAACCGACCACATGCCACCAAACAATGTGTATAAGGTGACAATCAGGGTGCCGATGATAATGCCCATCTGCACCGTTACCTCGCCGCCGGTCAGCACTGAAAAAACGATCCCCAATGCCACCACCTGGGCTGACACCCAGCCCAGATAAGAGGCAGCAATCGCCAGACTCACCGACACCTCAATGGGCCGGTTGTAGCGCTGTTTGTAATAGTCGCCCAGCGTAAGAAGGTGCATGC
This sequence comes from Simiduia agarivorans SA1 = DSM 21679, assembly GCF_000305785.2. Taxonomy (NCBI): domain Bacteria; kingdom Pseudomonadati; phylum Pseudomonadota; class Gammaproteobacteria; order Cellvibrionales; family Cellvibrionaceae; genus Simiduia; species Simiduia agarivorans. The sequence continues at coordinate 2,544,321 of NC_018868.3, forward strand.
GATAGAGGGGGCGAGCGAACAATAAGCCGAAAACAATCAGCGCGATGGACATGCCAAAGGGATCAGACGCCAAACCACCCAGGTTGTCCGCGGCAAAGGTGGCCGGAATGCCGAGCACGGTTTCCGCGCCGAACCAGGTGGCAAACACCATCGCGACCACCATCACCATGGGCAGGCTACGACCGGCTGAAATATAGTCCTCGGTATTCTTGACCCGCATGGAGGCCCACAGGCCCAACGCCACCGATAACACCAGATAGAGGCTGACAAAGCCGATTAACATAGTATTCCCCCCATAGTTTCGGCCAGTGTAGACCTTACGCGGCTAAATCCCAGCCCCCAATCGAGTCATTGTCAGGCCGGTAGCTGGGGTCCGCGTTACCAGAAAGCCGGCAATAATGACGCAAATACCCAAATTATACAGAGGTGCCAACTTGAACAATTAATAACCAAACAGCACAATGGCGCCCCAATTCGCGGCTCGTCCTAACCCAATAGCGCCTGCTACACTACAAGGTGCACGCATGCACCAATTTGGGCCAAAGGACAGCCCACAACCCAGACTGCAAGGCTGTTCAATGACATTGCATTACCGGACACGTACCCTTTCACTGATATCCGGCCTTGCGCTGATGTTTTTCAGTGCACTGACCCTGGCCGAATCCACGACCTATTCGGCCCTCACTCAGGCGAATCAGCCGATGTTTGCGGCCCGCCTGACCACGCCGGCGGCACCGGATGCCGGCGATTTACTCAGCCGCACACCAGCGGCCACCATGGAGTACCGGATTGTCTCTGAGCGGTTGAATAACCGGCGCTTCTTCAAACTCATCGCCGATGCCATCGCCGTCAATACCGATGCGCGTACCCTGGCCAAGAACGCCACCTACATATCCCGCTCCCGCGCCGCCGTGGCGGTAGAACTGGAGCCCGGCGATGCCATCGTGTATCGCTTTGATGGCCAGAAAACCGTTACCCTGAGCCTCAATGGCATTGAGCTGGCCAGCTACGACGCGCCCGATTTCTTCCGCATGCTGTTGTCTACCTGGATGGGCGATGTGCCCATCAGCAGCCGGTTCAAGCGTGAAATTCTGGGGCAAGAGAAGCCCGAGTCCGACGTGATCAGCTGGTTTAACAATACACTCCCGCGCGAAGGCCGGGTTGCCGCCATTGAGGCGACGCTCAAACCGGCCAGTCCTGAGCCTGTGCCCGTTGTCGCCGCGGCCGCCACCGTCGTGGCGGCAGCACCCAAGCCCGCGCCAGCCCCAAAACCCGTGGCCGCGCCCAAACCGACGCCCACTGCCGCGCCTAAAGCCACACCCAAACCAACGGTGACGCCCAAGCCTGTCGCAACGCCCACGCCCACCGCGACTCAGGTGGCCAAGGCTGCAGTCGAACCAAAACCCAAGGCGAGCCCGGAGGCCAAACCTGCGCCCGCTGCCAAAGTGGCCAAAGCAGCGCCGGTAAAAGTGCTTTCCGAGGAAGAAGAGGCGCGCCTGTTGCTCCTGCGCCAGGAATACCTGAAGACGCTGAATCGTGAAATCAACACCCACAAACACATCCCGCAGCGCGCCTTTACCCGCCGTGCCGAAGGCTCGGTGCGTCTGGCGATCAGCCTGGACAGCAATGGTAAGTTGCTGAAGGTTGAAGTGGTGGAGCCTTCCAAGCACAGCATGTTCAACGAACAGGCGTTGGAGGCCGTTGGCAACGCGCAACCCTTCCCGCCACCGCCCAGTGATCTGGAGTCAGATCCGTTCGAGTTTGAAACCACGCTGTATTACGATTTGCCTTTGTGAGTCGTGTAATGAAAAAGGGCCCTTGGGCCCTTTTTTGTTTTTGACTTAACCCACCGATTCGCCGCGCAGTTCATCGGCCGTTTTGGCTATCAACAAAAGCGTTAACGGGATACTGAGCATCTTTACCGCTTCATACACCCAGCCGCCAACCGGGCTGCCTATGGCACTCAGCACCAGGTAACAGGTGTAGGCAATATAAAGTGCCAACAGACCACCGGCTTCCACCCGTGAAATCTGGTGGCCGGTAAAGAAAACCGGCAAGCAGATCAACGCCACCATCACCATCAGGGGAATGTCGATGTGCAACATCACCTGGGGCACCGCCATGGGTTCAGGCGACACCCAGCCCGCCACACCCAACACGCCCAGCAGGTTAAAAATATTGCTGCCAATGACGTTGCCCACGGCGATGTCACGCTGGCCTTTTATCGTCGCAACCAAGGACGTCATCACCTCTGGTAACGAGGTGGCGGCGGCAACCAGCGTCAACCCGATCACCAGTTCGCTCACACCCAGCATCAGGGCGATAGCAACCGCGCCTTTTACCATCAGCTTCGAACCCACCACCAACAGGGCCAGGCCCAGTACCGCCATTAAGCCGTGGCGCCACATTGCGGTATTTTCCGCCAACGTGAAGCCCACATCATCCGGCGTCGGATTAGCGCGCGCCCGGTACACCAGGCTGACAAGATAAGCGGCCAGGCCGGCCAACAGTAGCATTCCTTCCCACCAGACCAGCGCGCCGTCAGCGGCGAACAACCAGGTCAGCAGACTGGCTCCGAGCATAATGGGCAGGTCCCATCGGATCAGTACCGAAGACACCATCAACGGTGCTACCAGGCCACACAGTCCGAGAATAAACAATACGTTGAAGATATTGCTGCCCACCACGTTGCCCAGGCCAACACTCGCCTGCCCAGCAAGGGCGGCATCGACGCTGACAGCCAGTTCCGGTGAGCTGGTGCCAAACGCCACCAGTGTCAATCCAATCAATAACGGGGGGATGCGGAAGCGGGCAGCAATATTGGCACTGCCCTGAATCAGAAATTCTGCGCCTTTCACCAACAAGAGCAGGCCAAGCACTACCCAAAGTAGATTCATCATAGTCGGGCACCTCATTGCCCGCACAGAATATAGAGCGCGCGCAAGTGACTTTAAAGTGGCTCACAAAAATAGATTTTTGCGCAGTTTTTTGGCACGTTATTTTCCCAACGAGGTATGATAGAAGTCAGGAATAACGCCGTATCAGGGACCCGGGCATGATCATCATTCCAACCGAAAAGCGCTTTGACTGGAGCCGGAAACCCTGGGTACTGGTTAGCCTGGTCTTGCTCAACGTACTGGTTTTCTTCTGGTACCAATCCGGTGACCAGGACAAACTGGAACAGGCAATGGAGACCTACGCACCCTTGCTGCCGCTGGAATGGCCCCTGTATCAAACCTACCTGGAGCAGTCCGGCGACCTGGAAACGCTGGAGCAAGCGCGCGAAGCACATGCGCTGGAACCTGAATTCAGTGCCCAGTTCATGCTGTTGGATCCCGATTTTTTCCAGCATCTGAGCACCGCGATGTTCAAGGCACAGAGCTACGATACCGCTACTCAGTGGCTGCGCGACCGTGAACAGGTGAATCAGCAAGTGGCTAAACTGAGTTGGATCCGCTGGGGCTTAATACCCAGTGAGTTAAAGGTCACACGCCTGATCAGCCACCAGTTTTTGCATGGCGATACCATGCATTTGTTGGGCAATCTGTTTTTTCTGCTGATCTGCGGGTTCGCGGTGGAAGCCGCCATTGGCCATTGGCGGTTTCTCGCCTTCTACTTAATCAGCGGTATCGCCGGCGGCTTGATGCACGCCATGTTTGAAGCGGATTCATCCATTCCCTTGGTGGGTGCATCCGGCGCCATTTCCGGCGTGATGGCCATGTACCTGGGTGTTTTCATGCTCAGGAAAATTGAATTCTTTTATTGGCTGTTTGTATTTGTCGGCTATTTCCGTGCGCCGGCATTGATTATCCTGCCACTGTACATTGGCAAAGAAATTTTCAGTTATTTATCTGATCCCGATGCAGGCGTTGCTTTCATGGCACATGCGGGCGGCTTTATCGTCGGTGCTGGCCTGAGCTTGCTCAACAACAAGTTCAGCCCGCAAACGCTCAATAACGATTATATTGAAACGCCCGACAGCGACCCGCAGGAAGATGCGGATCTGATAAAAGTGTTAAAGCACATTGAAGCCTATCAGTTTGAGCAGGCATTACGGGCCGTCAACACCGCACTCAAAACCCGGCCCGACAATTTCAGGTTGCACCAGATACGTTATAACCTTTGCAAAATCGCAGGCGGTCAACTGATGGAAAAAGCCGCTGCCGGCTTACTCGGCGCCGCACCGGAGACCAGCGCGGACATCCACACGCAGGTGCAACTTATCCGACGCACGCCCGATGCCGTCGGCTTTGTCGGTCGCGACGCTTTGATTGCACTGGTGGCGCGCCTTTGTGATGAAGGTGAAACCCAAGCCGCCGAACAAGCCTACAGGGCCGCAGAGAAACGTATTTCCGACAGCAAACAACTGATGCGCCTGGCGGTAAAACTGGCGCAAAGCTTTGCCGAGTTGGGCCAGATTCCCAAAAGCAAAGAGTATCAACAACGCGCCCATGCGCTACAGGAAGCCACCTCATGAGCCGCTGCTACTACCATCCCGCCAGCGCAGCCAAATGGGAATGCGAACACTGTTGCACGCCCTTGTGTGACAACTGCGCCGATGAAAGTGGCAGTCGCGGTGGGCCGCGCTGCTTCCAGTGCCAGGCCGAGCTGCACAACCTTGGCGCCAGTCATAGCGCAGAGCCGTTTTGGCGCAAGCTGTCCGATGCCTTCCGTTACCCGGCCAATGCGCAGGCTATCGTATTGATCGTTTTGTGCAGCGTTGGCAGTGCAATCGCCGGTTACATGCCTTTCAGCCTGATAATTTATCTGCTGGCACTGGGCGCCATATTGCGTTACGCCTTTACCTGCCTCAAAACCACGGCACTGGGTAAAACCCAGCCACCGGAATGGAACGAAACCAATGGCGGCGGTTTAACGCTGGTAATGCAACTGTTTGCTATTGCACTGGTATTGGGTGTGGTGGTGTTCGCGGCCTATCATTACGTGGGCGCTGGCATGGGTGGCTTTATGGCAACCCTCTCTATCCTGGTATTTCCCGCCATCGTGATTTTGTTTGCCGACCGCGACAACCTGGTTGAAGCACTCAATCCGCTGAACATTCTGCAACTGATACTTGCGCTCGGCACATCCTACGGGGTATTGCTGGGCATGATTATGATCATGATGGCCAGCGTAGAAGTGTTGCACAGTCTGGTGGGCGAACACGTGGGTTTTATCGGCTATATTCTCCAAGGCGCCATCAGCAATTATTACCTCATTGTCACCTTTCACATCATGGGCCTGATGATTTTTCAGCATCAGGGCGATCTCGGCTACATTGCCCGCGAGGACTCGGATGTTCATCAGCGCAGCGATAAAGACCGACACCTTTCAAAAATTGATATTGCGGTAAAGCAAGGCGACTACAACAAAGCCGTTGACCTGTATGTAGAAGCCAACAGTCTGTTTCCACAGGACATACAATTTTACGAACGCTGCTTTGATCTTTTGTGTGCTGCCCGTCTGAAAGTGCGGCTGGAAAAGTTTTTTCCTCACTTTATCCACCAACTGGAAAAGCACAATCAAACGCTGAAGGTCTATCCGGCACTGAAAAAAATCCGGGCCCTGTTGCCACAATACTGCCCGGAAGCACCGTCACAAAAGTTATTGCTGGCGCAGTACGCCAAGCGTCACGGCGACCCCAAGCTCGCGCTTCAGCTATTGTTGGATCTGCCCAAGAGTCACCCGCAATTTGCACAGTTAAATCTGGTCATGCGCACAATTTCTGAGGCATTTCTGGACATTGGCAAAGAATCGCAGGCACAGAAAGCGGCGGCCTTGGCCGACAAGCTGGACCAGAAATTAGCTGATGAAAAAGAACAGACCCAGGCGCCCACGCGCAAGCGCCGTGTGCCAAAGGCGTTGAAGACCGGCAATCAGAGTGAAGAATGGAATAAAGCAGAATCGGAAGACAAACTGAAGGGCGGGCAGGATGACAATGGCAACCTGCCGCCCATCGAATTCAAGCTGTGAGGAATCAGAGCCTGCAGCGGTATACGCCAAAGGTCATCGAGCCATCTTCACCAAGCTCCGATGACCGTACAATGGTATCGCCGCCCATCTTGTAGGCTTCATCTTTGGCCAGCGCCGCCAGCTCAGTAATGACTTTTTCGTCCTTGCGAACGTAGATACCCACTTTGCTGACCCCTTTGGAACTGGCATTCCCAAGGTGCTCACAATGCTGTACATCGCTGGCAGTGGCCAGTTTGATGCCCGCCGCCTCGGGTTTGGGTTCAACCCAGGTACAGGCACTCACCGCCAACACCGCCAGGGCTAAAATTGCTGATTTCATGTTGCCTCCAGGCTGTTTGAATCAGCGCCCACTTTAACCGCTTGTGGCGCCAACGCAAGGGCCGACGCCACAATTTGGCGGTTACTCGAACTCGATCCAGGTGGTTTTGAGTTCAGTGTAATCGTCGAACGCATGCATGGATTTATCCCGGCCATTGCCCGACTGTTTAAAGCCGCCAAAGGGCACGGTCATGTCGCCACCAAAGTAGTTGTTGATGCCCATGGTGCCCACACGGACCGCCTTGGCTACGCGATGTGCCACATTGATGTCCCGACTCCACACCGCACCGGCAAGACCAAAAATGGAATCATTGGCGATAGCGATGGCGTCGGCCTCCGTATCGAAAGGAATCACGGTCATGACCGGACCGAAAATTTCTTCCTGAGCGATGCGCATTTTATTGTGCGCGCCGGTAAAGATGGTGGGTTCGTGGAAATGGCCGCCGTCCACACACGCAACCCGTTTGCCACCAAAGGCCAGGGTCGCACCCTCGTCCAGACCAATGCGCACATACTCGGCCACGGTATTGAACTGCGCCTCATCCACCATCGGGCCCATACTGGTGGCCGGGTCCAGGGGATTACCCGGCATCCAGCCCTTGGCGTGCTCAATGACTTTGGCAATAAATGCATCGTGAATGCTGCGCTCTACCAGAAGGCGGGTACCGGCGGTGCAGGTCTGGCCACCGTTGTAAAATACCGCCGTGGCCGCCATGGCTGCCGCCTTGTCGAGGTTGGCATCAGCAAACACAATATTCGGGCTCTTGCCGCCAAGCTCCAGGAATGTGCGCTTCAGATTGGACTGGCCGGAGTACTCCATCAGGGTTTTACCCACGGGCGTTGAACCGGTAAAGGTCAGGCCTTCCACGTCCATATGGCGGGCCAAATGGCTGCCCAACGAGCCACCCGGTCCTGGCAGGACTTGCAGCACGCCATCGGGCAACCCGGCCTGCTTGGCAAGACCCGCCAGGCGAATGGCCGTCAACGGGGTGTTGGAGGCAGGTTTCAGAATCACGCTGTTGCCCGTGGCAATCGCCGGCGCCAGCTTCCAGGCAGTGGTCGAAAACGGGAAATTCCAGGGCACGATCGCCGCTACCACGCCCAAGGGCAGGCGCTGCACCAGGGCGAGAGAATCATGGGAAGTGGGCGCCACTTCATCGTAGAACTTATCAATGGCCTCGCCACTCCAGCGGATTGTGCGAGCAGCTGAAGGCACATCCACGTTCAGCGTATCGCTGATTGGCTTACCGACGTCCAGCGATTCCAGCAACGCAAGCTCTTCGGCATTGGCTTCAATGAGCTCTGCCCAGCGCACCATGACTTTTTTCCGGTCCGCAGGTGCCAGATTGGCCCAGGTACCAGCTTCAAATACGGCTTTGGCCGACGCGATAGCCCGGTCTGCATCTTCAGGACCGCAACTGGCTACATGAGCCAGGGTCGCGCCATTGGCGGGATTAATAGTGGGGCGGGTATTACCCGACGCCGCCGCTACATATTCACCATCGATAAATGCACGCGCTTCAATCTGTAAACCATCGGCCATCGCCGACCATTGCGCCAATGTCTTATTGCTCATGATAAATCCTCCAAAAACTGCCTCTATTGTAGTCAGCCAGCGCAAAGACCCAATGCCCCAAGTTGGTATCCACCAAGAGAATACTCAAGAGCAAAAAAATAATTTGCTGTGATGTTAAATGGATCCAGATCTCCGTCAAACCCGGCTGACAGCATCCCGGCAACACATAAAACTTATCTATTATCGTTATTGCTGACCTAAATCCTGTAAAAATTTTAGCCTTCCTCGGGGTTTTGAAGTCCGGATTTACCAAGTCCACTTGGCACATTCGCTCAAAATCCACGCTAATGACCCACTTTTTGTAGCATAACTACACAACAATCACCTTTATTTATCAGATCTATAGCTAGAAGTCGGCTAATAGGCTTCGTTAAGATGTGCGTCCGCTTAAATTTCGAGACCGGGCACACGGTCATAGCAAACACATTCAAAAAAGGGCGGGTGCATAGGAGGACTAATCATGCTTATCGGCATACCCCGTGAGCTGGACGCTGGCGAAACCCGCGTGCCACTACTGCCTGATGGCGTAAAAAAACTGGTGGCAGCCAACGCCACTGTCAGCATCGAATCCGGCCTGGGCCAATCGCTGCAGATCCCCGATCAGGTCTACATTGATGCGGGTGCTACGGTCGCTAGCGACCGCAAAACCCTGCTGGGTCAAAGTGATCTGGTCTTGCGCCTGCGCAAGCCCGATCTGGCAGAAGTGCCCCAGCTGAAAAAAGGTTCAATTCACATTTCGTTTCTGGACCCTTTCAACGAGCACGCACTGGTTGACGCCCTGGCGGCGCAGGGCGTAACCGCGATCAGCATGGAAATGATTCCGCGCATTACCCGCAGCCAGAAAATGGACGCCCTGTCATCCCAGGCCAACCTGGCCGGTTACGCCATGGTACTGCTGGCGGCCGAACGACTGGACCGCATTCTGCCCATGATGATGACACCGGCCGGCACCATCACTCCGGCACGGGTATTTATCATTGGCGCCGGCGTGGCGGGCCTGCAGGCCATTGCCACCGCTAAACGACTGGGCGCGCGGGTCGATGCATTCGACACCCGTCCGGTGGTAAAAGAGCAGGTGGAATCCCTGGGCGCCAAGTTCCTCGAAATCGATCTGGGCGAAACCGGCCAGACGGCTGGCGGCTACGCCAATCAGCTGACCGAAGAGCAAATCCAGAAGCAGCGCGAAGGCCAGATGGATGTGATGAAAAACGCCGATATTGTGATCACCACCGCACAGGTGTTTGGTCGCAAGGCGCCGCGCATTATCACCGCTGAAATGTTGTCGGTGATGAAGCCGGGTTCAATCGTGGTCGATATGGCGGTGGATTCCGGCGGCAATGTGGAAGGTTCACAACCGGATCAGGAAGTGGATCTCAACGGTGTGAAAGTCATTGGTTACCGCAACCTGCCCGGCCGCGTGGCCCAGAATGCCAGCCAGATGTATTCCAACAATCTGATCAATCTTATTTTTGATTATTGGAACAAGGAAACCGCCAATTTTGACCTGAAGCCCGACGAAGAAATTCTCAAAGGCTGCGTCATTACCCACGGTGGCGAATTGGTGAACCCGGTTATCAAAAATGCACGCCAGCCGGTTGAGAAATCGGCGGCGGCCTGATTAAAGGAATACGACAATGACTCCCGAATTACAGCAGATAGTGTATCTGTCTTTTATCCTCATGCTCGCCATCTTTCTGGGCTTTGAGCTGATCGCCAAGGTGCCGGCCACCTTGCACACGCCTTTGATGAGCGGTTCCAACGCCATTTCCGGTATCACTCTGGTGGGCGCCCTGGTAAGCGCCGGTGCCGAACAAACCGCCATGGCCACCTGGTTGGGCGCCGCCGCGGTAACGCTGGCCACCATTAATGTGGTGGGTGGTTACCTGGTAACCGACCGCATGCTCGCCATGTTCAAGAAGAAAAGTAGCGGAGGTGCACAATGAGCTCAGCCGTGATCATTAACTTCGCTTACATCGCCAGCGCGCTGGCATTTGTGTTCGGTCTCAAAATGCTGGGTTCGCCCGCCACGGCGCGCAAAGGCAATGCACTTTCCGCCATCGGCATGTTGCTCGCCATTGTTGTTACATTGCTGGACCAGCAAATCCTGACGTTTACCTGGATTGCAGTCGCCGTGCTGATTGGTTCGGTGATCGGTGTACTGACTGCGCGCCTGGTTGCCATGACCTCCATGCCGGAAATGGTGGCCTTGTTTAACGGCTTTGGTGGTGCCGCCAGTTTGCTGGTGGGTTGGGCTGCGCTGTTTGGCGGAGAAGCCAGCAGCTTTGTGGCCATTACCATTGTATTGTCAGTTCTGATCGGTGGCGTCACCCTGTCGGGCTCGTTAATTGCGTGGGCCAAACTGTCGGAGAAAATGCCGGGCAAGGCCATTACCTTTAAAGGTCAGGCGTTCGTCAATGGCTTGATCGTGCTGACGCTGGTATTGAATGCGATCTGGTTTGTGCAGCAGCCGGTGGGCGACTCGGTCTACCTGTATGCCGTCATTGGTGTGAGCCTGGTATTCGGCATTATGCTGGTGATCCCGATTGGTGGTGCCGACATGCCGGTAGTGATTTCTCTGTTGAATTCCTACTCGGGTCTGGCCGCCTGTGCTGCCGGCTTTGTATTGAATAACAATCTGTTGATTGTCTCCGGTGCATTAGTAGGCGCGAGCGGTATCATCCTCACCAACATCATGTGTAAGGCCATGAACCGGTCGCTCGCCAATGTATTGTTCTCTGGCTTCAAAGCGGTGAAAACCTCTACTGCCAAAGTGGAAGGCGAGATCAAACCAATCAACTGTGAAGATGCCTACCTGGTTCTGGAAGCCGCTTCCAATGTGGTATTCGTACCCGGTTACGGTATGGCGGTATCCCAGGCGCAGCACGTCGTGCGCGAGCTGGCTGATCACCTGGAAAATAACGGTTGCCAGGTGCGCTACGCCATTCACCCGGTGGCCGGCCGCATGCCGGGTCACATGAACGTGCTGTTGGCAGAAGCGAGTGTACCCTACGATCAGTTGGTGGAAATGGATGCGATTAACCCGCAAATGGATCAGGTGGACGTGGCCATTGTCATTGGTGCCAACGACACGGTGAACCCGGCAGCCACCGAAGATCAGGGCAGCCCGATCTATGGCATGCCAGTTATCCAGGTCGCCAACGCGCGCACCGTTTTCGTACTCAAGCGCGGTATGAATGCCGGTTATTCCGGCGTGGAAAACCCGCTGTTTTACAAAGACAATGTGCGCATGCTGTTTGGTGATGCCAAGCACAGCGTGCAGACCATTGCGGGTGAGTTTGCGGCGTAATGCGACGTAAAAGCTAGTTTGATGAGCCCTCAGATTTGAGGGCTTTTTTTATCCAGCGCTAGCTCAGCGAAGTTTTCACAATGAGATAGAGCGTTAAAATATTTCCGCGAAACTGGTAGTAGCTTTACCTCTCTGCCAAAGGGGCCTACAAGGGAGGCTCTTCGCCGCTCAACGATACGTCCTGTATCGATTCGCTCACACCCCATCCCTGGGGTTTGCGAAGTGCCCCCCTTGCAGTCCCCTGCGAGCAATGTCGAGTATTCCGCGGAAATCTCTTGCACCCAACCACGTGCTAAAAGCTAAGGTTGAAGATAGCGAAAGAGGCTGAACTGTCAAAATCCTCAATAATCTTGGTTTGGCGATTCGTTTAGGTCATTTGCAAGCCACAGGGATGTGGCGCGAGCGAATCGATACAGGACGTATCGTTGAGCGGTAAATGATCTAAACGAATCGCCACCCGAAGTGCCCAACTTTAGCCTTTACGATACTCAGATAAAACTTGAAGTAAAGTTATTCACACAATGGAATGCGTAGGATCGTCCCGCGATCCCCACGCTTTGCTTACTTTAATTCAACTTTAAGCTCATTGCCCTGAAAACGGATCACGCGCCAATAAAAACGCGCGCATATCCGCTTTGTTTTCCTGCTCGTTCAGCCATTCGCGGGTCGCCAACAGTTTTTCATAATTTGCATCGCCAAACTTCCGTCGGTATACCGCTTCCAGCGTAGCCTTGGCATCGTCTGTGCGGATTTTGCGCTGCCAGGCATCGGTGACAATATGGCCCACGCTGCCTGCCAGACCATACTCCTTCAACAGTGCCCATTCACCTTTATCGAGCCAAAGCCCGCCAGTGTGCGGCGAATAATCCAGCTTATGGTTTGAACCTGACGCAATGCGGTATTTTTGCATCAATCGCCCGGTGGCGGGACAGGTGAGAGCTGAAGCAGATTCCTCGATAACGGGCGGATGTTCAACTTCACCCAACACGCCGCCATTGGCTTTCCACTGAACAAAATCCTCCACATAGAGCCAATGACCACCACAATGATCACATTCGTGCGCACGGAGCCCCGGCTCCAGAAAGCAAGGATTCAGTTTGCCGGCTTTACAGGCTGTACATTGCATAGTTTATTCCTCCGGGTTGTCTGAAGCAGGTTTTTGACCCACCAACGCTCGCAGTTGATTGGACACATCCTGCATGCGGTCATGCGTACGCAGATCGATATCCAACTTTTTGTCCATATTGCGTACCAGCGGGAAAATACTGTGCTCCAACGTATTGGCGAGGGTTGTGAGGATTTGTTCGAGACCGGGCACCGGTTCGTTCACAACCTGCACCTGAGGCGACAGATTCTTGATACTGTGCGCAATCCGCACCATGCCCTTGGCAATTAACTGCGCGGTGGCATGGTTGCTATCTGCTGCCGGTTCTGAACTGCTACGTGAATGGGTCACGGTCGCGTTCAACTGTTCGAGCACACCGACAATATCGGTGAGTTGCGCCACCAGCTTCATGCCGGTATCCGCATCGTCTCCGCCCATGGACTTATTGCGCAGGAAGTCTTTCTTGATCGCGGCCCAACGGGCTTTTTGCTCGTCCGTCATCTGGTTACGGATTTCGGCCAGCTTGAGGAGGTTCGCTTCGGCACCGGTGGTCAGTAGTTGCGCTTCGCCCACATAGTGATCGGCAATCAGCTGATTGATTTCCTGCTCGTTCATTACCGCTGATAATTTTTCTGTCAGCTTGTTCATATTGCGGTAACTGCCCTGCAACTTGAACGGCGGCTCGGTACGATATTTATCATCCTTGGCGGCTGAGGCAATGTATTCCTGATTCACCCGCAACACCACATCGCGCACGCGCAGCATATTGCGCAGCACCCCGGTGATTTCTGCTACTTCACTGCCACTGTATTCATGGGACAGATCGGTGGTTGCCACCTCCTCACCTTGCGCCATGCGCACAAACTTATACAAATCCTTCAGATCGCGCGTGGCCAGGGGAGCCAACACCGGATTAGACGTCATGGAGTTTTCGATATAGCTCAGACCAAACTGTTCGTCCATGCCCCCGAGAATGTCACCCAGGTTATAAATATCGGCCCGGTTGGCGAGCATATCCGGAATTTTGAATACCTCACCGGACTCCGTATAAGGGTTACCTGCCATGACAACGCAGAATTTTTTCCCGCGCATGTCGTAGGTTTTGGTGTCACCCTTCCATACACCCTCGATGCGGCGTGTACCGTCACACAGTGAAATGAACTTCTGCAAAAACTCGGGGTGGGTATGTTGAATATCGTCCAGGTACAACATCACGTTGTTGGACATCTCCAACGCCAGGTTGAGTTTTTCCAGTTCCTTGCGCGAAGTAGCATTGGGCGCCTGCTCGGGATCCAGCGATAGCACCTCGTGACCCAAGGATGGACAGTTGATCTTCATGAAGATCAATCCGAGGCGATTTGCCACGTATTCCATTAATGTGGTTTTGCCATAGCCCGGCGGCGAAATCATCATCAACAGACCCATCAGGTCTGTCCGCTTGTTTTCACCCACTGTGCCCATTTGCTTGGCGAGGTTGTCACCAATCAGTGGCAGATAGGATTCATTGATCAGACGGTTCCGGACAAAGGAAGTCAGTGGCCGCGCCTTGAAGCTCGCCAGCCGCAAGTCTTTTTTCTCCCGCTCGGCAATGGTGGCGCGGATGTTCAGGTAGTTTTCGTAGCCTGGCTTTACGACCCGATCATGGTGGCGCATGCGCCCCAGGTAGTTGTCCGGAATCAGCGACAAGCGGCCCTGCTCGATACGCGCGTGGTTGCCTAAAAGCCCGTTTACCTGCACGTTCAGCTCGGCAGACAGGGCCCGATAAGCCAGCGTGGATTGCAACAGAAACAGGGCCACACATTCATCCGCATAGTGGCTCAATTGCGCCTGCCCTTCTTTGCCGATGACGGCCCGTACCCACGACGACACCATGGCCACCTGGTCTTTTAACGGCAGCGGTTTGGCAGCCGCGCGCAATTCCGCCATCGCCTGATCGCCCATGGCCGCGGTGAAGAGCTTGAGCAATTCCGATCCATACCGGCTGCTGGCAAATTGCAGCACCGGTAGCTCACATTCTGCCACCAGATATTCAGCCGCCTCTGCAATCACATCGCGGAACAGGCCGGACTCTTCCGAAAACAACGCAAGCGCTTGCTCAAGATCTGCAATCAGCAACTGGGTAGCCGCACGGCTTTGCAGGCGCTCCCGCATGGCCAGCCCCGCCCGGGCACGACTTTGCCAGTGCGACAGCTGGTCGGATTTGGCGGGCAATGAGGCCACGAAGTACTGTGCCAGTACTCGTGCCTGAGGCGAGTACTGCAGCGTGTCGGCAATTTCCAGTACCGACATCAACTGCTGCAAAATCAGCGCGGCGTCGTGATCGTGAATGCCTTTCTCATAGCCTTCCTTGTACCGCGGTGTGGCATAATCGCGCACCAGCCTCGCCAGTACCGCCTCATCCGTGCGCGCCTGCATTAAGGTCGGCTCGTCGTATTCGCCCGCCAGCATCGCCTGATGTACACAATAAGCCAGATACTCAGCGCGATAGACCTCGGCGGTTTCAGAGCCCAGGCTCATGCTCCAATAGGGCTTGAGCGCGTTCAACGCCGGATCGTCAATGACATCAAAGTAATCGGTACCGGTGAGATGAATAGCAAGCGCGTCATCGCGCGGAATAATGGTCAGATCCAGGTCCCGCTTGTTCACCGAAAAGCGATGACGCGGCCCCAGTTTGATCACACTGCCATCAGCTTCATAGATATCGGACTTATCGCGCAAGCCGCGTTTGGCCTGATCCACCAAGGCCTTGAATTTCGACTCAACGTCATCGGCTTTGACCGGATTGTTAAGGTCGCGCAATCGCTGCACCAGTTCGCGCACTTTGAGCACTAACGGGTCAGAGGCAAAAAAGGTATTGAGTTCGTCCGGCTGGGTAAATTTCTGGCTGCGCTTATCCAGACTTTCGATCACCCGGTAGGCAGCATCGGCCACTGCCTGTGATTGCTTTTGCTGTTCATCCAGCAACTGTTGCTTGTGCGACTCAAACGCTTCGTAGATTTCTTCGCGCTTGCTCAGGATGTCGGTAAGAAACTGGTCGTGCTCGCCAAACTGCCCCTCAAGTTCTTCCAGCTGCACCAACAGGCGGGACAGCTGCTCGTCGCACTTATCCGGTGTCGATGACAGACTCAGGGCATTGGCCACGCCCTGGCTCAACAACTTGAACTGGGCCGAAAACTGCGCCACCGCCTCGGACAGCCCCAGCGACTTGGACTTGTTGCGCGCACGCGCCTTGCATTGGTTGAGCGATGCGTACACCAGTGAAATGTTTTCCACGATGCGCGTGGTGGCATTCACATCGCCTCCGCTCAGGCCCGCCATCATTTCTGAGAGCAGATCCAGCTGACCGGACGTCTCATCAATGGATTCCAGTAACGCTTTGGCCTCAGCGCCGGTCTGCAGGGCTTCGGCAGCGGATTCAAACTCGCTGATTTTGGCTTCGTAGGGCGCCAGCGCAGTCTCGCCGGCAAGGAATCCCAGCGTCTGCTCCTGCAGGCCCTGCTCTTGCTCTACCAGTTGCTGCTCCAGCGACGACAATGTCTCCAGATCGATATAGCGGAGTTCTTTCAGCGATATCAGGTGACCGCGCTGTTTGCGCACCGCCACCAACGCTGCCACAAACTCATCCGTCGTCTGCCACTCGTCAGGACAAATACGCTGCAGTAAGGCCTGAGTTTCATTGCGCGCCTCGCCTAACGCCTTAGCCGAGGCCGCCTGAATGGATTGCACTTTGACGAATTCATCAATCACCAATTCGGCGGTGGCTTGTATCTCGCGCACGCTGGCGGCCACGCCCTCTACCTGGGTGTCATCCAGCCAGTAGTGATCATCAAAAATCCGGCCCGCTGCACTGATCAACTCTTCGTAGCCCGCGCGCGATACGGATTGCTGGCCGATCATTTTGCACAAACTGTAAAGATCCGATACGCCGCGCACCACCGCCGCATTGCCGATATTGCCCAGAAAACTCTGGCTCGCCGGCGCCCTGCTGGCATATTCCTCGGAGATAAACGGTGTATCCCATACCTGCATCGGATGCACGCGCGTAGGCTCGGCTTCGGCATTAAAAATCACCAACCGACCGTTGTCGGCCAGCGCATAGCCGTTGCACAGCAGCGGATTTCGCAAAGTTTTTTCAATCAGGTTATACGAGAGCAATACCAGCTGCCCACTGGCCGGCTCGTAAAAACAATAGAGCACATCTTCGCCATTGGGGGATTTAACCCGGCGCTTAAAGCGGAAACCTTTGTCCACCTGATCAAACAGTTTGGTTTCACCGCTCTCCAGATAGTAGCCTCCCGGAAAGATCACACCGTGGTCTTCCGGCAATTGCACACAGGAGCCGGCCAGCGCATCCTGACGCACCACGGCTTGGGTCAGCGTATTGAAAATAAAATAGCGCCAGACCTGTTCCCGATACGGCAGAATTTTCAGCAGGATGAGTTTACCGACCCGGGCGTAATGAATCTCGGCGTCGTCCAATGACTGGGTTTTATCTTCCACCGGCTCGCGGTAAATACCCAATCCGTCCTGGGTATTATTTTCCACCTTGATGGTCAGATCGCCACCTACCGTCTCCACAAACACCGTGTCTTCAATGTTCACGTGCGGGTGCTTACCGTGCACACTGTGTTCGCGGGTGGTGCGGACCCATTCAAAATCATAGGCCGGGGGCAGCTGGATGTCCCGCTCCCCGCGGTTATCCATATACGTCAGGGTTTTCTGGTCCGCAGACAGCGCCCAACGGAACACCCGGATATCGTCAAGCTTTTCGCCAATCTGAAAGCCTGCCAGTAGTTTGCCGTTTTTAACCGACAGCTCCACCAGACGGGTGTGCTTGTAGTAACGGTATAGCTCTTCGAAATCGCTGACAAATCCTCTGTCGGCCAGAAAGGTGTTGTCTTTGGCTTGCGGCTCAAGCGTGATATCGTCGCCGGTTTGCTGCAGACGGTAGAGTTCGAACACGTCCTCCACCCGCACTTCTTTTTTGAGGCCGATAAACACGTTGTATCCGAACAGCAGGTAAGGACCCACCTGCACCATATCGCGGGCGATACTGTTGTTTTCGGTACGCACCCGGGTGCGCGCCAACACCTGCATTTCAGTGGAACCAAACTCGCTGGTGCGGGCACTGTTCAGGGTATCGGCAAAGCCTTTGAGTTTCTGGCCCTGCTCGGTCAGCCGCTTGCGGATGACTTCGTAGGCGCCACCCGATGCTACCGCATCGTCCACGCGATTGTCGGCCGAATTCATTTCTGCCTTAGCCATGGTTTTTCCTTAATTTGTCACCTGCCAATGGTGGCCATTGGCGGGTGCGGCGTTATCGCCGCACCCGGTTCGGATCAAGCGTTGGCGTCTTCGGCTTTCGCTTTTTCAGTGGTGGCAACCACATCCTTGGGCTCCATCAATTTGCCCAGGATGGCCTGCAAGGTACCGCTCTTTTCGGCCAGACCATCGATCGCCTTGCCGATAGACAAGGACTTGGCGAAGTTGTTGAAGAAATGGTCTTCGCCGCCGACGATGTCGATCTTCGCGCGCTCCAGTGCGGTGGCCAGTACCTCGGCGTTTTCGCGCGCAATGTCCTTGCCTGCATCGATCGACGCCAGGGCTTCCTTGAGTGCGGTTTCCAGGCCCATGCGGAACTCTTCGTGCTCGCGCGCCTGTGTGCTCATGCTGTTCATGGCGTTGAACTTGTCCACCAGACCATCGGCCTCGGCTTTGAATTGCTCGCGGGTGACTTCCGCTTGTGCCAAACCAATCTGGCGCTTGGCGGCGGCTTCCGATTCGCCTTTCGCAGCCACAACCCGGGCTTCCGATTCGCCTTTCGACGCAATCACGCGCGCTTCAGACTCACCTTTCGCAGCAATCACTTCCGCTTCGGAGTTACCGGTACCGCGCATTGCATCCGCTTCGGCATCGCCCTTGGCGCGAATTACGGTGGCATCGGCAAGGCCCGGTGCTGAGCGCTCGGCCTGGATACCTTCGGCCAGTTTTTTCTTGGATTCCGCTTCTTTGGTCGCCGACTCCAGATTGGCCTGCGCCAGCGTGGTGATTTCAACCGCCTTGTGCTTGGCAGACAGCTCGTCAGCTTCTGCTGCCTTCACCTGTTTGACTTTGTCTTCTTCAGCGCGCGCTTCCGCATCCAGCACCTGGGTTTGCTTGCGGCGATCCGCTTCCGAGACTTCGCGTACTTCTTTAATGCGCTCTTCTTCGATCGCCACGGTTTTGTCCACTGCCACCCGCTCGCGGATCACGTTGGCAATTTCCTTGCGCTCTACTTCCAGTGCCTTTTCTGCTTCAATGCGCTGGATCTCCACTTCGCGTTCGCGTGCGACGATTTCCAGATCGCGCGCACGGGTGACCTTTTCTTCCTCAATGGCCACGGCGCGCAAACGGTTCTGCGCTGCCACTTCCACTTCGCGCTGCTGGTTTTCGGTTTTTACCGCGATTTCCTGATTCACCTGAATCGAGGTGCTTTCGGCGCGCAGGCGTTCTTCTTCCTGTACTTTCTTGGTTTCTGCCTCCTCGCGGGCGCGGATGGTGGCGATTTCACGCTCCTGTTTGGCCTTGGCATCGGATTCCTGACGCTCCAGTGCCAGCATGGCTTCCACGGTTTCTACGTTCTTTTTCTTGATTGCCAGTTCTTCGTCGCGTTCCAGTTCGTTGGTGCGCACATTCTGGCTTGCGGTCAGCTCGGTGATCTTCTTGATACCTTCCGCATCCATGATGTTGGAGGGATCAAGTGAGGCTTTCGGCGTTTGCTCCAGATAATCGATGGCCACGTCTTCCAGCACATAGCCGTTCAGATCCTGGCCGATAACCGCAACGATTTTCTCGCGGAACTCCATGCGATTTTCGAACAGATTGACGAATTCAATCTGCTTACCTACGGTTTTCAGCGCTTCAGAGAACTTCGCATTGAACAGCTGGTTGACTGCTTCGCGGTCCGAGGCGCGATCGGCGCCGATGGACTTAGCCACTTTGAGCACATCTTCCGCCGTTTCATTCACCCGCAGGTAGAAGGCCACGGTAATGTCGGCGCGCATATTGTCGCGACAGATCAAGCCATCCTTGCCCCGGCGATCCACTTCCAGCGTGATCAGCGAAATACGCATCAGCTCTTTCTTGTGGATGATGGGATATACCAGCGCACCGGTAAAATGCACCTTGGGCTTGGATGACATGTCGTTAACAATCAACGCCACGCCCTGCTCAACTTTTACATAAAAAGCTTTGAACAGCGCAGCCAGGCCCATGAGGACCACAAAGAAGATACCCACGCCGGTGACGATAGGCATCAGGACAGTTAAATCAGCCATAAAAACACTCCATTGGTAAACTGATTAATTACATACCGGAAAATTCTTGCTCCGACACAATCCGGTACAAATTGCTGGCTTCGTCGTGGCTGATAATCACCACCCGATCACCGGTTTTAAAACGCACACCCTCATCGGCGCGCACGTTGAGAAGCAGGCCAGCGCCGCCGTCGGCCAGCAGTGCTTCGCCAAAACTGGCATCGGCGTAGCTGGAACGGATAACGGCGGTCTGGCCGATGATGTAAGTTTTGGACTGCTGACGCGCGTTCAGAAACAGCGGTCGCAGTGGCTTGATCAATAGAGCCGTGGTCATCACCGCGCCCCACAGGGCACCCAGCAATATGGGCAGGCCCAATACATAGCGGAATATACCCGGCTCAATCCAGGCAATCAGAAAATGCGTGGCGTAGTAGGAAATCAGCCAGCCCACCAGTGACACTAATGAAATGATGATGGTCACCGGCACGCCGTGCAGGCCAAATTTCAGCATCAGACCCGCCAGCACGTCAGGGGTACTCAGGTCTTTATAGCTGCCTGCGTTCAGGTCACCGTCCACATCGGGGATATCAAAATCCAGCACATCAATGCTGACGAAGCCGAGCACCGCCACCAGCCAGTAAAGCACTGTCAGCAGCAGAAAAAACGTAAAGATGAACGTGGGAAAAGACGCAATATTCTGGTAGAACGGATCCATCTTCTCCGATAACAATATTGCAAACATACCCTGTCTCCTTTTCCCGAGTTTCCCGTCTTTGGGTTAAGACGATTTTTTCGCTTTCAGCCGCGCCAGCACATCGTCGGCATTTTTGCCGCTGCCGGTAATGCCGGCTTTTTCCAGCTTCTCCTGCAGTGATGCATCCGCAGAAGATTCACTCATCTCTTCCGCCGCCGCCATTTGTGCCGCTTTCAATGCCTGCTTTTCCTTGATGCGTTCCAGCGAATCCATGGCCGTGCGCATTTTGGAATTTGTGCCGCTGTGGCGTTCGGCCACCGCCGCCTGCGCGCGCTGCACGTTTTCCGTGGCTTTGACCGTATCCACCTGTTGTTTCATGCGCTTCAGGTTCAGTTCGGTTTGCGCAATGACCTGACGCAGTTTGTCGGCATTGGCTTTGAAATCCGCCTCGGCTTCCTGCTCCTGCGCCATCTGATTTTCCAGATCGGCAATTTTTACCGCCACTTCATGCGCCAGCGGCTCGTCGCCTTTTTCCAGCGCCTTGAGGGCATAGCCTTCATGCTCTTCTATTTTTGCGCCCAGATCCTTGGCTTTTTGCCGCGCCAGTTTTTCGCGCGCGATGATTTCCGCCAGGCTGTCTTTGCTTTGCTTGAGCGCCTCGGACGCTTCGCGCACTTCCTGATCCAGAATGCGCAGCGCCTGGCTGTCTACCACCGCTTCGCCCGCTTCGTTAATGCCACCCTTGAGGGCGGTCATCATTTTTGCCCAGATGTTCATAACTACCTCGCCTTATTTGAGATGTTCGCTATAGGCCTCAGTGGCCTGAATCACATTGCTTGCCAGCACTTCAATTTCGAACACGATGTTCGCCAGGCTGGAGGTGGCACTGAGCGCACCAAACATGTGGTAGTAGTCGCCCTCGTCACCCAGGTTGTCCAGACTGACGGTGGAGAGCGGGAAGTACTTGTGGGTGCGCAGCACCATTTCATTGAACGCCGCCACATCGCGCACGTCGCTCACAGACCACAGCACCGATTCGGCAATGATCTGGTCGCCCACCACAGTGAGAAACACCGGCAGGTCGCCATAGTCATTCATCGTCAGGTGAATGGCGGGCTCGACGCCGTCGATAAACTCAGCCTCGGCATTCAGACCGGCACCCGCTAACGCGTCGTACAACTCGGCGGTAGTCCAGCTTTTCACTCTTTCTTCCATATCCATAGCTCCTGCAGTGGGATTGGCCCCGGGCTCGCGCAATTGCTTTTCAATGGCCTGCAATTGCTTGGCGAATTCCGGGCGTATCCAGACCTCTTTTTTGACCAGACCCATTTCCCGCAGGCGCTTTCTGAACTCCCGCTGGTAGTGGGCCGACGACTTGGCTTTCATGACAGCTCTCTTACACGTGTTACATGTAATATACGCTAAATTACATGTAACACAATAAAAATATTACATGTAAAGCTGGAATTTTGTTAACCTGCTGATTTGTAAGGACTTTTATCTTTCCCTGAATCGAAAGGCAGGAGTGGCTGCGCAGACGAAAGGCTAACCCTACACCAGCACAGGGACTGCGCCAAGACATAAAACGCGGGTGAAAAGGCAGACGTTTTCACTGCAATCAGACGGCGTGTGCGCTTATCGGATGCTATGCAGTGGGAAGAAGACCGGCGCGAGGTGGCAGCCGGTTATTTGCGGGGTCGGATCTGCAACGAGGCCGATTGCAACAGAATCTGCGCCTGATGCACAAACAGCTCAAAGCTTTCCTGTTGTTCGGCGGTGATCGCCTCGCCGTCGTTATCGGCATAAAAGACGCCGCCCGTGCGATTGTTCATCACCACCGGGGCCACCAGGCAAGGGACCTGGCCGATCAGCTTGGCCACCGGTTCGGTAAACAGGTGCTGGCATTTGGCAAGCCGCGTTTCATCAAACAGCTGTGCTTCTGTGTAGTTCAGCGCCTCGGAAAAAAAGTGTACGTCCCGGGCGTTGAGCAGGAATTGTTTCCGCCAGACTTTTTCCAGACGCCCCGCGCAGAATTTGGCAATCAACTGGTCTTGCAGACGCAATACGATAGCCACGCGCGCGAACGCCACCCCCAGATACAAACCCTGCGCCACCATCTGAAAGATGCCGGAGAAATCCTGGCCCTGTCGAACCGCGGCCGAGAGCTTTTTCAACATCGCCATCTGCTGCTTGTTGTCGGGTATACCCACAACGATGCCATGCTGAGCATGCGCCGTTTCGGTTTCGGCATGGGCACTGCCAAGGCCGAACAACGCAATCACTTCGCCGGCCAGTTCGGCCGTGCGAATGGCATCCTCACGCGCCTGATCGACGCTGATCCGGCGGAATTTCGCCACCTCTTCAATGGTGTTTTTTGCGGTTTTACTGTCCCAGCCAAACTCGCTGGCGCGACTCAGGGCATCGCCTAATTGCACCGCACGCGACAAGGGGTCCTTAGCGCCGCCCCGGAAGGACGCATCCAGAATAGGACTGAGGTGCCAGCTCTGCACCAACGCACGTGTCAGCGACCGGAACTGGGTGCCCAGCACCTGCTCGCAGGCTTCGTGCTCCGACACCCCCAACAACATTTGCTGGTCCAGTTCATCGGCCTGTGATTCGCCTTTGGACCAAATGGCCATCTCGCCCACGTGCAGCAACAAGGCCGCAATAAACACCTGCTCGGAGTGTTCGCTGTTATTCGCGGGTGCAATGCATTTGGCCTGCAGGGCGGCATGGAATGCCAGCGCCATCACATGCAGTAAACGTTCACGCGGGTGAGCACTCAGCAATTGATCCACCAACATCAACGAGATACAGATGTTTTTCACGCCTTCAAAACCCACCTGTACGATGGCACGGGTGACGGTATTGATGCGGGTGCCACCCGGGTTGTAATGAATGGAATTGGCCACCCGCAGCAGCTGCGAGGTGAGGTTTGAGTCTTTCAGAATGAGATCAGACAACTGATTCACATGTGTTTGATCGCTGTCGGTGAGCTTGCTCAGGTCATTAATGACACCACCCAGCACAGGCAGCTCGCTCGCATTCAGGCGACCCAACCATGCATCTACGCCCTTCAGTGCCATCTTTGTCGCCTCAATCAACCCAATCTTAATACTGTAGACCAGCCCCGCGCTCTGCACCGACCGAGCCAGCCGCGAATGTCGACAGCGCCAAGAAAAACCTCAATCAACACCTATACTTAACCATCCACGCCCATGGAGGAACCCGTCCCATGCACCCAGCCGCCACCCGGTACTTGTGTACCTTATTCGCACTTGCCTGCGCCAGCAGCGTCCATTCAGCCGGCAATGCCGGGCGCACAGGCCCCGCCACCACCTTCGGCCCGGTGAGCCATGCACAACTTGGATTGAGCAACAGCGGTAACCCCGCCGCCCAGGCCTACGATCGCAGCCGCATGGATCAGGATGACGGCGTCATTGGCGGTTTACACCTGGGCGCAGGCCTGGAGTACGGCAATGTCAGTGAATTGTTCGATAAGGTTGATGACATCGCCGATAGCCTGCTATCGGATTCGGGCCTGGCCGAGAAGAATATCTACAACATTGATTTTAATAACCCGGATTTAAATGGCCTGGTCGATGCCATTGATCAGGAAGCAGACCGGGTCGACGATCTGCTGGCCTCCATCGGCGACAGCGGTTACGCCAATGCCACCGTCAACGGCCAGATTCCGATCGTGTTCGCAGCCGATGTGTTCGGCGGCACATTGGGCGTTGAGTATCGCTATGCGGCTACCGCCAGTGCCGTTGCGTTGCCGGAACTGCTGAACTTCGACACCCAGGCTGCACTCACTGCGCTGCAGACGGCATTTGATCCCAACAACCCGCAAACCAGCTACGACCTCACCGGAGGCGTGACCCTGGCGGTGGACCCGCTCACCGGAGACGTGGCCATCGGGTTCGACAACGACTCAACCCTTCTGACCCGCGCCGCCAAAATTTCCGAATTCGGGGTCAGCTGGAGTAAGGGCCTGAACATGAGCGGCGGAAAACTGTTTTTCGGCGTCACCCCCAAGTACACCAGCATGGGCCTCTCCAATGTGGCATCCCGGGTGGGTGACATTACAGACGCAGAAGAGCTGTTCGACGATATCCGCGATGCCAGTTTCAAAACAGAGGGCAAGATCGGCCTTGATGCCGGGCTGTTATGGGTCGCACAAAACTATCGGCTTGGCGTTACCGGCACCAACCTGCTCGAGCCCAGCTTCAAGTTCCCCGCGCTGGACACCAGCGGCTTTACCAATCCCGCCATTACTGCGCAACTGGCAGCTCTGGAAACTTACACACTCGAACGGCAATTCACCCTGGAGGGCGGATTGTTTACCGCAGACCACCAGTGGTCGCTGAATATTGCCTACGACACTCAAGCCATCACTGACCCGATCGGCAAAGAAGCGCAATGGCTGAGCATCAGTGGCGGTTGGCACAGCGACAATTTCTGGTTGCCCAACGTGCGACTGGGCTACCACAAAAATCAGACCGGTTCGGAGTTGGGCTACTACGCCTTTGGCCTGACCCTGTTTGGCTACGTCAACCTCGACCTCGGCTACAGCCCGGACAAGGTCACCATAGATGGCGACAGCCTGCCGCGCGGCGCCAGCGCCAGCCTGGGCTTTAATTTTGGGTTTTAAGCGATCGGGTTATAATCCTCCCTTTTAAGGGGGTGCACTATGATGCAGGGAATCAAATGGCGGTTGGCAACAGCGTTGGTCGCCGCTGCCAGCATCAATGCGCAAGCCGGCAACGGCTTTGCCGGCACCGGTCCCGCGGCCACAATGGGCAGTGCGGTGACCGGCCACTACTTGAGCGACGCGATCAATCCGGCCAACGTGGGCTTCGATCGCCAACAAATCAGTTCAACAAGCTTCAGTGCCGGTCGCCTGCATCTGTCCGGTGGGCTCGAATACGGCAATGTGCAGGAGTTATTCGACGGTTACGACGAATTATCCGCCTGGCTGAAAGACAACGATTCCGGCGGCAACAATGGTGGCGGTGGCAACCCCGATCAACCGCCCAAGCCAATTGACCCCATCGATCCGGATCTCGAAAGAATCATTGAAGAATTCAAGGCCGAAGCAACCCGGATTGGCGCTATTCTCGCCGTCATCGCCACCGAAGGTTACGCCAATACCGATCTGGGGACAGACCTGGCCCTGGTATTTAACCGCGAATGGTTGGGTGGCACCTGGGGTCTGGATGTGAGTTATGCGGGCAGTGCGTCGGCGGTCGGATTTGTGGAGGATCTGGACTTCAATGCGGAACAGGCACTCACAGAATTGCAAGCCGCCTACAACCTGCAACCCGGTGACCCTGCCACCAGCTTCGATTTATCGGGCGGCATAATCCTGCATATTGATCCCAACGCCGGCACTGTGCGGGGCGAGTTTAATAACGACAGTTTATTGGCCATTCGCGCGGCCAGGGAAACCACGGTCGCTTTAAACTACAGCCGGGCGTTCGCACTCGGCGATCAACAATGGTTTGTTGGCGTGAGACCCAAGTACGTCAACATGGGCCTGTCTGGTCTGATTACCCGCATCGGCGATATCACCGACTCCGAGAGCCTGTTTGATGATATCCGCGATGCCGATTTCAACAACACCGGCAACCTGAGCCTGGACGCCGGCGTTCTGTGGGCATCCGATCATTACACAGCTGGGCTTGCGGTAACCGATATTTTTGAGCCCACTTACGATTTCAATTTTGTCGGTTCCACAGGCTTCAACAATCCCGTAGTGGTTGCAGCCTTCGAGCGACTGCAAACCTTCAAACAGGCACGCCGCTGGCGCTTGGATTCCAGCTATATCAGTGACAACAAGCAATGGGCCGCCAGTGTTTCTGTGGACGCCAATGCAGTGCGCGATGCACTGGGCGAAAACCACCAATGGGCCAACGTGTCCGGCAGCTGGAAACCCGACAGCTTCTGGATTCCCAGTGTCCGGCTGGGTTATTCGGCCAATCTGGCCGGGACTCATACCAAGCTGTACAAATTGGGCCTGACGTTTTTTAACCACCTGGATCTGGATCTGGGGTTGAGTCAGGATACGGTGCGGATCAACGGCGACACCCTGCCTCGCGGGCTCAATGTGTCGCTCGGGTTTAGCTACGGTTTTTAAACCAAAAAAAAGCCTGCGTTTGCAGGCTTTTTTTCAGGCAAATGATCTGTCAGGGTTTCTGCAGTAATTCCATCAGTGCAATCACTGTTGCCTCCACGCCTTTGGTCACCGCCGGCTCCGGGGTGATTTTAAATAATGGACTGTGGTGGCTGGGGACGGGCTCGCCGCCGGCTTTTTCCCGCTCGAAATCGGCCTTGGGTGTTCCGCCCACGGCAAAATACACACTGGGGATATAGGGGTCGGTGGTGAAGAACGGGAAGTCTTCCGCCCCCATACCCAAACGACGATAGTGTTTGTCGAACGCTTCATCGCCCAGTTTTTCGCGCCATACGGCTTTCAGACGCTGGGTCATGGGAATGTCATTTACCGTAGGTGGCGTGGGCTCATCCGAGATGGTTACCACCGGCAACTTATCTTCCGGCATGCCCGCCGCCCGCGCCGTATTTATCGCCACGCGTTCGATTGCCTTGATGAGGTACTCGCGCGTTTCCCAGCTGTCGTTGCGCACCGTAATCTGCAACTTGGCCTGATCGGAAATAATGTTGTGCTTGGTACCCGCATGAAATGAACCCACGGTAATCACGGCCGGTTCTTTGGGCGCGATTTCGCGGCTGACAATGGTTTGCAACGCCAACACAATCTGTGCGCCAATCACCACCGGGTCTTTGCCGCGGTGGGGCGACGCGCCATGGGCACCGATACCGGGAATCACAATATCGATGGAGTCCACACCGGAATAGGGCGAACCTTCCACAGCCACCAATTTGCCCGCTTCAATTTCAGAACTGACGTGAAACGCCATGGCGTAATCCGGCTGGCCAAAGCGCTTCCAGATACCGTCTTCCATCATGCCCTTGGCACCACCCACGCGCTCTTCCGCCGGCTGACCAATCAGCATGAGCGTGCCCGACCATTCGTTTTTGCGTTTGGCCATTTGCCGCGCGGTGCCCACGAGGCTGGTGATATGCACATCGTGACCGCACGCATGCATCACGTTAACCAGATTACCATCCCAATCTTTTTGCGTGGCTTTGGAGGCATAGGGCAGGCCGGATTTTTCTTCCACCGGCAAGCCGTCCATGTCGGCACGCATCATCACCAACGGTCCCGGACCATTTTTCATGATGGCCACCACACCGGTTTTGCCTACGCCTTCGGTTACGTCAAAACCGGCATCGCGCAGTTCTTTTGCCAAGCGCTTGGCGGTTTTGAATTCCAGATGGGAAAGTTCGGGATTCTGATGGAAATGGGTGAACAGGGATTTCAGGTGTCGATCGTAATCGGCCTGCACATCCTTGCCGAGGTCGGCGATCGCCAAGGGCGCCGCCACCATCAGCACACCGGCCAGCGCCGAGTGCGCAACGCGTGAAAACAATCTCATATTTATCTCCTGCTTTTAATTAACCGGAAAAACGAAGCAACTGCGGGCTGCGTTTACTGTGCATTTGTCTGATTGACGGACAGAGCGCGCAAATCCTCCAGCCAGGTGTGTTCTGGCGTTTCAATAATACGACCCGCTTCAACCCCGTTGTGGTACACCACCAGGGTGGGCGTAAACTGCAACTGGTGCCGCTCCACAGCAACCATGGGCTCGCTTTTGTCGCGGGAAATGGCGATATAACGCACGCTAAAATCGCCCTGTTCCAATACCCGCATCAGCCGCGGCACTTCCCGTTCGCTGTCGTGGCACCAGGTGCCAAACAGAACCACCAGCTCCGCGCCTGTTAAAAATGCGCGCAGTTCTTCATCGAGCAGAACGGGTTCGGATTGGGCGTAATGACGTTCGAATGCAGGCAGCGAAAGAATGGCCTGCGCAGACACCTCACCGATTAACGGCGGTTGGTCGTCTGCCTGTACTGATGCACACACCCAAATCAACATAACTATTAACAGCGCGCGCATAATGACTCCTGATCGCAGACTAACTGGCGGCTTTTTTGTTGGCCAGATTGTTCATCACCTGGCTATAGGCCTTGGTGAGTTTATTGGCTGCATCGCTGCCACCGGCAATTACCGAGCCGGTGAGCAGAATGTCCAACATGTGAAACAGCCGGTTCTGCCATCCCTCCGGCACGTCCTGCACCAGACCGGCAAGAATCCGGATACCCACCAGCGCAATCATCAGGCCTAAGCCTAACGCCAGCTGCTGGGCGATCAAGCGCGAGTGCGCGCGGTAATCCGCCCGCTCACGCACTAACGCCAGATACGCGTCTGTGCCCGTCGGTGTATTAGCCAGCGCCAGATCCAGGCGATCAGCTCCGCCACTGCGCAGCGACGACAACACCACCTCCACCGCGCGCTCCACAAACAGACTGAGCATCACCACCGTAACGAGCAATGCCGGCACGCGCAGCAGCGGATCCCCAACCGGGATTGCCGCAGCGGGGTGATACCAGTAGGCCAGCAACGCCAGGAAAAACACCAACAATAAAGTTATCCAGTATCGGGTCATGCTGGCGGCCTCAGGTTAAACGCGCCAAAAGCGCAACCGGTATCCAACGTAACAGACGCGCAATAATTGCCCAGGGCCAACGCGGTACCGTGGCCCGTGCCACCCGCCGCTCAATCAGATCCGCCAGCAAGCGCCCGCCCTGTTCCAATGAAATACAAAATGGCCGGGAACGCGCCGCCTGGTTGATAGGCGTATCAATGTAGCCCGGCCACAACAGCGTCACGTCGATGCCGCGGCCATACACTTCCGCGCGCAGGGATTCCATGTAACTGGTGACCGCCGCTTTGGAGGCGCCATAGGCCCCACCCGCGGGTAAACCGCGAAAACCGGCGACACTGGAAACCGCCACAATATGCCCGTGACCCTGCTGCTTGAACAGCAGCACAGCGGCATCCACCGTGGCCATCAGGCCCAACACATTGGTGTCGATCGTGGCCTTGACCCTGTCCCAGGACAAGCGACCGATGTAATCGCTGTAACCAATACCCGCGTTGGCGATGACTGTGTCGAGCTGGCCAAAATATTCGCGCGCGGCTTCCAGTGCGGGTGCAATGGTCTCGAACCGGGTCACGTCCAGCGCCTGAATCCAGACCTGGGCCTCATATTCGGTTTCGAGTTTTTGTTTAAGCGTCGTCAGGCTTTCTTCACGCCGCGCAGTCAGCGCCAGCCTGTGGCCCCGGCGGGCAAATTCGATGGCCATTTGCCAACCCAGCCCGCTGGAGGCGCCGGTTATAAAGATCACATCGCTCATGGCATCCCTGTGTATTTATCGTTATTGAACCCGGGTCTGTACCCGTAAGATGGACCCCAACTCTGCCACCAGCTGGTCACCCGATGCAAGCGGCCCTACCCCGGCCGGTGTACCGGTGAGCAACACGTCGCCCGGCTCAAAGGTAAAAAAGCGGCTCGCGTAGGCCAACAAGGGCACTACCTGCGTCAGCATCTGGGCGGTATTGCCGTTTTGCGTGAGTTTGTCGTTGCGGGTCAGGCGCAGATCCAATGACTGGAAATTTTCCGGTACCGGCACGAACACCGACAACGGGCAGCTGCCATCAAAGCCCTTGGCTTTTTCCCAGGGGTGGCCGCGGGACTTCAGTTCCGCCTGCAGGTCGCGCAAGGTCAGGTCGAATGCCAGCCCCACCCCCACCATCGCCGACCTCGCCTCGGCTTCAGTGGCATTGCTCAGGCGTGCGCCCACCAGCACACTCATTTCCGTTTCGAAATGGCATTGGCCAAACCCCGTGGGAATGCCGAAAGGCTGCTCCATGGGCCGGGCACAGCTGGCGGTTTTGATAAACAGCATGGGCTCGGGCGCTACGTTTGAGCCCATTTCCGCGATGTGGTCAGCGTAGTTCTGCCCCACACAAACGATTTTTGACGGCACGGGCGGTAAATCGGGCACAGAGCCCGTTGCGAATCGGTGTTGATACATAGCAGCTTTCTCCTCGAAGCGCCCTATTCTAACGCCCGGCACCTGTGAAAACCCCATGGCTTAGCAGCATTCTTATGGAAAATAGCCGCAATGCAGCGGAGATTGCTCGAGAAGCCTTTGCGGCCCCATTGGCTGTGGTATTATGGCGCCCCATTTTTCCCAGCCCCAGGACCTTTTTCTGGGGCTTTGCGTTTGAGGTGTCAATCCATGGCCAAGGTCTCTCTGGACAAGAGCAAAATCAAATTCCTGCTGCTCGAGGGCGTGCACCAGTCCGCCGTCGACAAGCTGACCGCCGCCGGCTACACCAATGTGGAATACCACAAGACCGCGCTGCCCGAAGACGAATTGCTGGAACGCATTAAAGATGCCCACTTCGTTGGTTTGCGCTCGCGCACCCAGCTCACCCGCGAGGTGTTTGATGCCGCGGAAAAGCTGATTGCCGTGGGTTGCTTCTGCATCGGCACCAATCAGGTTGACCTGCAGGCCGCGCAGGAAAAAGGCGTGGCCGTGTTCAACGCGCCTTACTCCAATACCCGCTCGGTGGCTGAGCTGGTGATTGCCGAAGCCATCCTGTTGCTGCGCGGCATCCCGGAAAAGAACGCCGTATGCCACCGTGGCGGCTGGCAGAAATCGGCCGTGGGTTCCTTTGAAATCCGCGGTAAGACCCTGGGCATCATCGGCTATGGTTCCATCGGCAGTCAGGTGAGCGTGTTGGCGGAATCCCTCGGCATGAAGGTGATTTTTTCCGATGTGGTCACCAAATTGCCATTGGGCAACGCCGAGCAGGTCACCCAGTCCGAACTGCTGAGCCGGGCCGACATTGTCAGCCTGCACGTGCCGGAACTGGCGAGCACCAAAATGATGATCGGCGCCAATGAAATCGCCGCCATGAAGCAGGGTGCGATCCTGATCAACGCCTCGCGCGGTACAGTGGTGGATATCGACGCGCTGGCCAAAGCCCTGCGCGAAGAGCGCCTGGCCGGTGCAGCTATCGACGTATTCCCGGTGGAGCCCAAGGGCCCGCAGGATGAGTTCGTCTCGCCCTTGCGCGAATTCGATAACGTCATCCTCACACCCCACATCGGCGGCTCCACTATGGAGGCCCAAGCCAATATCGGCGTGGAAGTGGCGGAAAAACTGATCAAATACTCCGACAACGGCACCACCACCAGCTCGGTCAACTTCCCCGAAGTGGCCCTGTCGTCGCACGGCAATGTCCACCGCCTGCTGCACGTGCACCAGAACGTGCCCGGCGTTATGTCGGCCATTAACAAGGTATTCTCGGAAAACAACATCAACATCATTGGCCAGCACCTGCAGACCAACGAAAAAGTGGGCTATGTGGTGATTGAAGTGGATGCGGCCAACAGTGAAACTGCGCTGGAAAAAGTACGCGAAGTTGAGGGTACCATCCGCTGCCGCGTCTTGTTCTGATTCGCATCTGAATGCTTTTACCAAGGGCCGCTGATGCGGCCCTTTTTTGTTTAGTGCGCTGGTAAATGGGCACCAGGACCGGCGCCTCGGGGACGCGTGAATACGTCCATGTAGCTTGACGCCGCCGTCCTGGCGGCGACACCCCGAGGCACCACTCCTGGCACCCATCTGCAAAGAGCATCGCAACCCCGGATTTCTATATGGAATTTTCCCGCGAACAAAAACTTGGCGTCCTGCTCGCCATGGGCGCCTTCTTCCTTTGGGGCATCTTTCCCGTTTACCTGAAGGCCGTGGCTATCCTGCCGCCGCTGGAACTGGTAGCGCACCGCATCGTCTGGTCCTGGCTGTTTGTGCTGGCCATGATTCTGGTGCTTAAACAGCTGCCCAAGCTGAAAGCCCACGCCCGCAATCCGCGCATGATGCTGGCCCTTACCGCCTCCACCCTGTTGCTGGCCTTTAACTGGTACCTGTTTGTGTACGCGGTCAACACCAACCGGGTGCTAGAAGCCTCGCTGGCCTACTATATCAACCCCCTGCTCAATATGGCGTTGGGGGGCATTTTCCTGAGTGAACGCCTGCGTCCGTTGCAATGGCTGGCGGTGACACTGGCCGTGACCGGTGTGGCCGTGGAAATTGCCGTGTTTGGCTCCGTGCCCTGGTTGGCACTGGGCATGGCAGCGTCTTTCGCCCTCTACGGCCTGATCCGAAAGCTTGCGCCTATCGACAGCCTGAACGGCATGATGATTGAAACCAGCATGATGTTGATTCCCGCCGGGTTATACATCGCGCTCTGGGGCGAGGCTACCTTCAACCTGCTCACCGAAGAACACTGGGCGTTGCTGGCACTGTTCGGCCCCATCTCAGCGGTGCCATTGATGATGTTTGCTTCCGCCGCGCGCAAGATTCAGTACACCACCCTCGGCTTCCTGCAGTACATCGGCCCAACGCTCATGTTCCTGCTGGCCGTGTGGGTTTACCACGAGCCCTTCGGGCAAGCCAAGATGGTGACCTTCGGCTTTATCTGGGCCGGTGTGGCTTGTTTCAGCGCCTACGCACTGCTGCGCCGGCGTTGATTGGGTTGGGCCGTCCTGTTTACACTGGACGGCCTACCGCCAAAAGGACGTCGCCATGCGCAACGCGCTAACCGCAGCGGGACTGCTGCTAGCCCTGGCCACCCCGGCCACCCATGCAAACCCCGGCAGCTTTGAACAGGCTGCCCAATGGTTTGACGCTGGCGAATACGCGAGTGCGCACCCGTTGCTATTGGAACTCGATAAACACGGTGACCTGCGTGCCAGTTTTTTACTGTGCATACAGTTTTTGGATGGCTTGGGGGTTACCCAGGATTTGCCACGCGGCTTCCGGCTTTGCCACAAAGGCGCCGATCACGGTTTTCCGCCGGCCGTGCGCATGACCGCGGCAAATTACCTGCTGGGTCGCGGGACCGCGGCAAATCCCGAGCGCGGTATCGCGATGTTTGAGAAGGCCGCCCAGGCAGGCGATCTGGATGCCCAGATTTCCATGGCGGAAATCTACGCCGGCGCCATCGATCCTGCGCTGCTGGACCCGGAAAAAATGCTCGTTTACTTGCAGATGGCCGCCGATCAGGGACAGCCCGAGGGCCTGTTCATGAGTGGCAGCCTGCAACTGGCGCTGGCCGATGCCATTCCCAACACCTACTGGGAACGGCGGGAATCTGCCCTGGCGCAAGTGGTCCGCGCCGCCAACATGAATTACGGCCCGGCCCAGTACGCCCTGGGCGAACTCTACCTGAAAGGCACTCTGGTGGTGGGGAGCCTGGCGGATTCATTATTCTGGTTCACCCTGGCCGACCGGGCCGGACATCCGGATGCCCGCGAGAAGCGGTTTGAACTGGAGCTGGGCTCCAATGCCGGCATCCGCGCCGCCGTCAGTCGCCGGCTGAACAGCTGGAAACCCCTGCCAAGGCCAGAATTGACAAACCCGTAAAATGCCTCATACTGATATCACATTGATATCACACCGAGGAATATCCCATGCACACGGAACGCGACGGCAAAAGTTTGTCTGGCTACGCCATGATTGTGGTGTTGCTGGCTCTGCAACTGACCACGCTGTTTGTCATTGTCACCGGCCCCATTGTGTTTAAAGCGCTGGCGGCACTCGCCGCCGTGATCGTTTTCATCTGCTGGTTCGGCCTCTATATGGTGCACCCCAATCAGGGCAAGGTGTTGCAATTATTCGGCAACTACAAAGGCACAGAGCGCACGCCTGGCCTGCGCTGGAATAACCCGCTCTACAGCAAGCAGGCCGTATCGTTGCGGGTGCGCAACTTTGAAAGCGGCCGCCTGAAAGTGAACGATGCCAACGGCAACCCCATTGAAATTGCGGCCGTGATCGTCTGGCGCGTGGTGGATACCGCCGAGGCCGTGTTTGAGGTGGACGACTATGAAAACTATGTGTCCATCCAGTCTGAGGCGGCGCTGCGCAACCTCGCCACCAGCTACCCCTATGAGCACGACGAAGACGATCACCGGCTGACCCTGCGTGGCCATTCCAGTGCCATCGCCGAGAAGCTGCGCACCGAAGTGCAGGATCGCCTGGGCAAAGCCGGCGTGGATGTGCTGGAAGCGCGCCTGTCCCACCTGGCGTACGCGCCCGAAATCGCCCAGGCCATGTTGCAGCGCCAACAAGCGAGCGCCGTGCTGGCCGCCCGCCGGCTGATCGTACAAGGCGCGGTGGGCATGGTGAAAGACGCCATTGAACAA
Source organism: Simiduia agarivorans SA1 = DSM 21679 (assembly GCF_000305785.2). Classification (NCBI taxonomy): domain Bacteria; kingdom Pseudomonadati; phylum Pseudomonadota; class Gammaproteobacteria; order Cellvibrionales; family Cellvibrionaceae; genus Simiduia; species Simiduia agarivorans. Next base: position 2,578,793 of record NC_018868.3, read on the forward strand.
CTGTCCACCGAAGGTGTGGTCGAACTGGATGACGAACGCAAAGCCGCCATGGTCAGCAACCTGCTGGTGGTGCTGTGCGGTGAACACAATGCGCAGCCGGTGCTGAATGCCGGCAGCCTCTACTGATTGGCGGACCCGTGTCGAAAAAAGCTTATCCACTGCGCATCAATGAATCGGTTCTGGCGGCCATGCAGCGCTGGGCCGATGATGACCTGCGCAGTCTCAATGCCCAAATCGAATACGTGTTGCGCGATGCGCTGGTTAAAAGCGGCCGGGTCAAACTCACGCAAAAAGTCGTGACCGAACTGGAAGATACCGCACAGGAGAAGAAGTCATGAAGCAATTCAACTCCAAAGTCGATGGTTTGCTGACCGTTGCACTCGCAGCAGCGGTGGCCGGGCCGTTGGTACCCGTCGTTCTGGAACCGGCGCCCGAGCGCGCCGAGTTCTGGATAATGATTGCCGTTTGCCTGCTACTGGCGGGCTTCATCTTCTGGCTCTACAAAGGCACCTATTACCGGGTGGACGGCAACCAGCTGCACGTACACGCGGGCCCGTTCAGCTGGCAGATCCGCATCAGCGAGATTGAATCCGTCACCCCCAGCCGCACCCTGCTGTCTGGCCCGGCACTCAGTCTGGACCGACTGCTAATCCGCTACAGCGGCGGCAAGCAACTGGTGATTTCGCCCGCAGACCAGGCCGCATTTCTTGCCGCACTGAAGCAATAAGCGCGCGCGGGGCGACATGCCCCGCTTGTTGTATTTTTCCCCGCAGGCAGTTGCCGTAATGTGTTGAAAACACTACAGGTCACTGCCATGGATTTTGCTTCCGCCGAAGAAGCCCGCGCGTTTCTCGCCCAACACCCCGACGTTCAGGCCATTGAAGCCTTTGTCATCGATCACAACGGCATTCCCCGCGGCAAGCTGTTGCACCGTGAAGAATTGCTGAGCGTGTACGAACACGGACGGCCCATCCCTTCCACCATGCTGGGCCTTACCGTGCGCGGCGAGGATGTGGAAGACACCGGGCTGGTGTGGGATGTGGGCGATATGGACTGCCCGGCTAAACCGCTGGCCGGCAGTCTGGTGTTACAACCCTGGCGCAAACGCCCCACCGCACAAGTGCAGCTGGCCATGACCGATGACGCCGCGCCTGCGCTTCACGCCGACCCACGCGCGGTCCTGAGCCGGGTTACACAGGCACTTGCTGCCGACGGCATGACCGCGGTGATGGCGTGCGAGCTGGAATTCTATTTGTTCGATCAGCAACGCGCCGCCGATGGCAGCCCGCAACTGGCGCGCCAGTATTACGGCGACCGGCCGGACAATACCCAGGTCTATGGATTGTATGAACTGGAACAACTGCAGGATTTTCTCGACGACCTTTACCGCGCATTTGAAGTGCAGGGCATTCCCGCCCGGACCGCGATTTCCGAATACGCCCCCGGGCAGCTGGAAATCACTCTGCAGCACCGAGCGAACGCACTGCAGGCAGTGGATGAAGCTGTTCGTTACAAGCGCTTGGTAAAAGGCATCGCCAACGCCCACGGGATGATGGCCTGCTTTATGGCCAAGCCGCTGCAAAGCCTTGCCGGCAATGGCATGCACATGCACCTGAGCCTGAATGATGCGGCCGGCAACAACCTCATGGCCGACGAACACCCGGAAGGCACACCGTTATTGCGCCACGCCATTGCCGGCATGGGCAAGTACCTGCCCGATTCGCTCGCCATCTTCTGCCCGCACGCCAACAGCTTCCGCCGTTTTCAGGCCAACTCCTACGCGCCGCTGGCGCCTACCTGGGGCGTGAACAACCGCACCGTGTCGTTCCGCGTACCGGGCGGTCCGGCCGCCAGCCGCCACATTGAGCACCGCATTTGCGGCGCCGATGCCAACCCTTACCTGGCCGCGGCCGCGATTCTGGCAGCGGCTCATTCCGGCATCCGTCAACAGCTCGACCCGGGCCCGGCGGTGACCGGCAACGGCTATGCCGTGGCGTCGGCGCCCCTGCCTACCCAATGGCATACGGCACAGGCAGCCTTTGCCGGTTCCAGTTGGGCAGAGGCTGCTTTCGGCAAAGAATTCTGCCGCATTTTCGCCGCGGTCAAACGCCAGGAGGCGGCCCAATTCGCCGCCGAAGTGGGCCAACAGGATTGGCGCTGGTACCTGTCACAGGTATAGCCACCAACAGGAACCCACTTCTAACCCATTGATTTATAAGTACTGTCGTGTAAATGTCACCTGGTTGGCGTGGTTGTCGCCCCCACGCCGGCCCTAAGGTGATGTCCAACACGGAGGCACTATGTTAATCAGGAAATTGCGACTCAAACGCGGCTGGTCACAAGAACAGCTGGCAGAAATGACCGGACTCTCTACCCGCACCATCCAACGGATCGAGCGTGGGCAGGCGCCGGGGCTGGAATCGCAAAAAGCATTGGCTGCCGTGTTTGAACTGGACCTGGCCGACCTGCAGTCGGCGCTCGGTCTTGAACCGGACACAGTAGAGGACGACACCATGCACAGCTCAGACGCTCACATCCCCGCACCAGAAACCCGCAAGCCGGAAGCCGGAAAGCCACTGGCAGACGACGAGCGCGAGGCGCTGGAGTATGTGCGCGACATCAAGGCGTTTTATTCTAACCTGGCCACCTATGTGTGCGTCATCGGCTTTCTCGCCTTTATTAACCTGATGACCGCACCCAGCCATTTGTGGTTTCTCTGGCCCGCCTTTGGCTGGGGCATCGGCATTGTGATTCACGCATTGAACGTATTTGAAATCACCCACTTTTTTGGCCACGATTGGGAAAAACGCCAGGTGGAAAAGCGCCTGGGCCGCAAACTCTGAGGCGCCCGATGGCACAAACACACCACTCACTCGATTACATGGAATGGCCGGCGGCCGATCTGGCCGCCACCCGGGCCTTTTTTGAACAGGCATTTGGCTGGCGCTTTACCGACTACGGACCAGACTATGTTGCCTTTGATCGCCGCGGTGTCGATGGCGGCTTCTTCCGTGCCGAGGCAAAAAGCCTGACCCAGCACGGCGCTGCTCTGGCCGTGCTCTACAGTGAAAATCTCGAAGCCACTTTGGCCACCGTGGAGCAATGCGGTGGCACAATTTGCAAAGCCATTTTCAGCTTTCCCGGCGGTCGCCGGTTCCATTTTCTGGAACCTTCCGGCAACGAATTTGCCGTCTGGTCGGACAAGGCCTGACCGGCAGCCCATAGCCCATCCCGCACTTGCACCGCCTTTCAATCCCGCATACCATTAGTTCACATACGAACTAATGGATATTTATGGCCTCTGAAAAACGCCTTTTTTTCCTGCTGAGCAAAGCCCATCGCAAGTTGTTCCGGCACCTGGACAGCGCCTGCCAGCAACAACTGGAGGTGACCCTGCCGCAACTGGGTGCACTCCTGTTTATCGGTAAACACCCGGGTTGCCCTCAGAAAGCGGTGGCCGATGCGCTGGATCTGAACAAATCTGCCATCACCGGCCTGCTGTCCCGCATGGAGGCCAACGGTCTGATCGAGCGGCGACTGGATGCCGACGACGCCCGTGTGGTCAAAGTATTTGCCAGTGACCGGGGCGTCCAGAAAGCCCGCACGGCCGACCCGCTTATCAAAGCCCTGAATCAGGAAATAGGACGCGAATTTTCCGAGCAGGAGATGGCCACCATCCTGCGTTTTTTACACTTTATTCTCGATCGATTTGAATGAACCCTTTCCAACAACTTCGGCTCAACACCCAGGCCGGTCACGCGATCACCGCCCGGTTATTTTCGCCCGCCAATCCCGTGCGCAACGCCATCTGCATCATCGCCCCCGCAACCGGCGTTGCCCAATACCACTATGAGGATTTCGCGCACTGGCTCAGTGAGCAGGGCTACCATGTGCTGACGTTTGATTACGAGGGCATGGGGTTATCCGTCAACGGCCATGTAAAACACAGCACCAGTGATATCGTGAGCTGGGCCGATCAGGATTGTCCGGCGGTACTGCATTATGTGCGACAGCATTTTGCTGACACCGCATGCATCTGGATCGGCCACAGTGTCGGCGGCCATCTGCTTGGCATGATGCCTGACACATCGCCCATCACGCGGGCCATCACCATTGCCGCGGGCGTAGGGACCTGGTGGTATAACGCCGCGCCCACCAAGCGCATCGTGTGGTTTTTATGGTATTTCCTGGTCCCGGTTACCGTGCCTTTATTGGGCTATTTTCCCGGCAATAAATTGGGATTGCTGTGTGACATGCCCAAAGGCGTGATCCTGCAATGGCGACGGTGGTGCCTGCAAGAAGACTATTCCGTGGGTTACGAAGGTCGCTGGCTGGCGGACCGCTACGCCGCGGTCAGATTGCCGATTACCGCCATTGAATTCAGCGACGATGAAATGATGTCATCCAAAAGCCTGGACAAACTGCACAGCTTTTTCACTGGCGCGCCTGTCACGCGCATTGTCGCTACACCAGAACACGCTGGCACCCGGCGCATCGGCCATATCGGTTGGTCCAAAAAATCCTTCCGCACACTGTGGGAGAAAATTATTGGTCCGCATATCGGTGCCAAAGATGCCTGATCACCCACCAACAGGCACCGTAAAACAGGTATTGTCCCACCAGCAATAGCAGCAGCTTGGTTGCAAACGGTAACTCTTCGCTGAAAAATCCCAACAAAAACACGCCCGGTTGAGCAAACAGTTGATAGCCGGGCAGGTTCAATTGCCAACTATAGTCCAGACCAAACAACACCAGTGTGACAGCAGAAACCCAGAAGGCAACGGTAGCAACACGGGCGTGGGGCCTGATCAAAAACATCACCGCTTGTCCGGTGCGATGGCTTTGATGGCCTGGGCAAAGTCCGACAGGGTTTCGCGGCTGTAACCGGTGTTAACCCTTACCTCCGAAGCGGGCTGGTATTTCAGGCTCACACCCGGCCGATAGGCGTTGGCCGGCCGCACGGGCCGCAAGGTAAAACCCCCACCGCAATTGGGGCACACATTTTCCAGCACGTTATCCACGCAATGTTTGCAAAAAGTGCATTCGTAACTGCAGATCATCGCCACACCCGAGTCTGGCGGCAAATCACAGTCGCAGCATTCACAATTCGGTTTCAGCACTAACATCTGACTCGCTCTCCTGCGTATCGCCTATCGCACCACCGGTTAATCTGTTAACGATCGCTCGATAATTTCTGTATCAAAGCCGTCCAGACTTTTTTGGTTTTTCTTTTGCCAATAGGTTTGAATTCCCTCAGACCCCTGCCGTTCAGTCCATTGCGCTAATTGAGTGCGGTCTTCAACGTAATCATAAAAAGGCACGGCAGTCCCGCACGAAGATTGCACCTGCTCGATTGATAATACAAACAGTTGGCGCGCGCCCACGCTTGCCGGAAACAGGCCGATCAATTCGCCCCATCCATTGTCGCCCCGGTGCAGCACGGCAGCCTGACCATAAGCGCGCAGGATCAGTGGCGCGCCGGAAAAGGCGCAGAACATAATGGTCATGCGCGGATTTTTCAGCACGTGGGCGGCAGATTCATTGCCGCTGCCAGTCAGATTCAGCCAAACAATTTCATTGGCATTGCGCACCCGCAAACTGTCGCCGCCCTTGGGCGACACATTGACTGTGCCGGTATCGGCAGCGGTGGCAACAAAAAACAATTTTTGCTCTGCAATAAACTGAATTTGCTGTTCTGTTAAAGCACTGTAAGTCTTACCCATTTCTGCGTCCCTGTAGGTAAATTATTTAAAGGTTGGCCTTGCCGAAACGATGTGTCGGCATGCCTTTGACGCCGGGGCAAACAGCAAATACACCGCCGGCGAGCGGTTGTTCGGCGAGCTGTTGCTCCGTTAACGCCCAGCGCGCCGTCGTAATGTAGAGCGTATCCAGATCATCGCCGCCAAAGGCGCACGAGGTGACATTCGACACCGGCAGCGTTATCGCCGACAGTTTTTTACCCCCGGGCGAGAGGCGCGAGAGCTGCCAACCAAAAAAATGGCACAACCAAATACAACCCTCGGCGTCACAGGTCATGCCATCGGGATACCCTTCACCCTCCGGCACGCGGTAAAACACCCGCTTGTGACTCAACCGACCATCGCCCGCCACATCAAACTGATAAATGGTCCGCTCGGTGGTGCTGGTATGGTAAAGGGTTTTACCGTCGGGTGAAAACGTCGGTCCGTTAGAAATACAATAAGGCTCATCCATAATCCGCAGACCACCGTCGGCATCCAGACAATACAACTTGCCGGTGGCCTCGCGTTCGCCATCGTCCATGGTGCCGGCCCAGTAACGACCGGCGGCATCCACTTTACCATCGTTAAAGCGCAGGGCCGGTCGATGGCTTTCGGGTAACACAATCGGTTTGATCGCGCCGTGGTCCGCCTCCAGTACCAGATAGGCGAATCCGGACCGGATGGTAACCACATAGTTGCCCCGGTAATCCTTGGCGATGGACGTTACCTGCTCTGCAATGTGCCAGGTGCGATGAGATTGATCGGCGAGGGATAAACGGTGCAACCGATGCTGCTGGATGTCGACCCAGTAAAGCGCGTTTTCATCGGCCATCCAGCACGGGCCTTCCGCCAGGGTGGCCTTGCCATCCCAGATGCAGCGGGGCTGATTCATAGCATATCCTTAGCATGTGAGCGCAGCCCGGTTGTCGGGCGGCTGAGGCTCACAGCATATAATAGTCTTAATGACTATTAAAAGGCATGCTGCCGCTCATTCCGCCAGCTGACAACAATTCCTGCCAGCGTCTTTGGCATCGTAAAGTTTTTTGTCAGCGCGGGCGAACAAGGTTGAAGGTGAATCGCCCTCAATGATTTCTGCGATGCCGCAGGAAAACGTAATCTGCAATGCCTGATCCTTGAACTTGAACGCCGTGCCGGCCACCGCTTCCCGTATGCGGTCCATTTTCAGTTTGCAATCGGGGCCGGTGGTTTCCGGCATGATCACGACAAATTCCTCGCCGCCGTAGCGGGCCATGAAATCCGTGTCGCGCAATTTTTTGGCAATGGCCTGGCCAATGACTTTCAACACCCGGTCGCCCGCCTGATGGCTGTAGTTGTCGTTGAAGGACTTGAAATGATCGATGTCACATACCGCCATGGACACTGGCCGCTGATAGCGCTTAAAGCGCTCCACTTCATGGTGTACCCGCTCGTTGTAGTGCTCACGATTGGGTAAACCGGTAAGCGCATCGGTGCGTGCTTTGGCTTTTTCGGTTTCCAGTTCCTGTTGGCGCCCGGCCGCTTCTGCCTGCAATTCGGCCACCTGGGTTTGCAGCGCCTGCACTTTTGCCAGCAAGCCCGATTCGGCATTTTGTTGTTTCCGGCGGGCAAGAATATCCCCCAGCGATTCCACTTTGGTTTGCACCAGCGTTTTCAGTTCAGCCACGTCATTCATTGACTGCAACGCCTGCGAGAAGGAACCCACATTCTGTTCAAGACTGGCAATGAAACCGGCCTCGTCCTGTTCGATATCAATCACCGCCTCGCCGGTGAGTTGCAGCAAGGTATTCAGTTTTTCCAACAGGCCCACGAGATAGGTCTGGTAATCGCTTTTGGCATTGACCAGCAGTGCCATCACCAGATCGCGGATGTCTTCCAGGGTGGGCACCAACTCATACCAGTTGAGGCCGCCATCGATACGCAGGCGCGCAGCACTGGCTTTTTCGGCCACCGCGGGCCATGGCGGCTCTATCTGGCGCAGAAAATCGCCCAACACCGTGGAAATCCGGTCACTGATTTTACTGAACGGCGGTTCGTGTAATCCCACATCCTGCGCCGCAATCCAGTGCCCACTCAGACTCTGACGTTGCGCGTGCGCCACGGATGAAAGCGACTCGGGTGCCGGCGCTTCGTCCGGGTCAGGCGCCGCGTTTGTCGGCGCAGGTTCATCGGCGTCAAGCAGTTCAGTTTGGGTGTCGTCGTTGCCGGCAGGTGCTGGGTCCTCGCTGATAGCGGCGGTCGCATCCTCGCGGGTAGCGACTTCGGATTCCGCTTCCGCGTCCGGTTTTTTGCCGCCAAACAAACGGCTCATCAGGCCCGGCTGTTCCGGGGCCGGGCCCGCCGGCTGTAGCTCCGCCAGCGCCTCAAACAGCTTGGCCCAATCGCTGGCGTGTTTTTGCTGCTTGTATAGCTTGGCGATTTTAGTTGCCAGCGCCTTACCATTGGCCAGATGGGGGATTGCGAGCGCGTCGGCTGCCGCCTTAACAGCTTGTTGTTCCCGCTCGCGCTGGAGCGACAGACGCTTTTCGAACTGATTGAGGCTTTCCTTCAACAGCGCCAGCTGGCCGGGCTTACCCCATTCATTGCGCTTGGCCTGCTTCAGCACCACCGCCATGGCACTGGCCAGCTCGGGTTCCAAGCCACCCAGCGCGTCGGCCAGCAAGGCGATGGCCTGCTGATAATCGCCGGTATCCACTTTCCGGCCCTGATCGCGCTCCAACAGTAATTCGCGGTATTTGTCGCGCCAGTAATTGGCGTCTTTTACGGTCACCTGCTGCTCCTTACACACAACCCTGTATCTGAGTGTAGAAGCGCACACAAAAAAAAGGGGGCCAAATGGCCCCCGGGGTCTTGCAAGCGACTGTCGTTTACTGGGCGGCGCGTGCAGCGCGTTCCTTTTCAATCAGGAAGTTGGCCACCTCCAGCATTTCCGGTTGGCCACCAGCATCGCGCGCAGAGATGCGGTACTTGCCTTCCACCACCAGCTCCGGAGTACCGGAAATGCGATAGCTACGGGCGCGGGCATCGGCCTGACGCACCTGACCGGTCACACCAAACGAATTGAACACCTTGTCAAACTTGGCGCCGTCCACACCGTTGGCTTCAAACAGGGCTTTGATTTCCGATTCTGAATCGAGCTTTTGCTTGCGCACATTCAGGGCTTCAAACAAAGGCAGGTTCAGCTGATCTTCTACGCCCAACGCCTTGGCAGCGTAGTAAGCGCGCGCATGCAGCTCCATGGTCTTGTGCCACATGGCCGGCGACTTCACAAACGCCACATCATCGGCCAGGCCGGCAACCCAGGGCTTGAGTGGGGTTTCGAAGTGGTAGCAATGACCGCAGCCGTACCAGAACACTTCGGTCACTTCGATCTTGTCAGGGTTGGCAGTGCGCACCGGGTTGTCCAGAACCTGGTAGTGCTTACCCGCTTGGTATTTCTCACCGCCTGCATCGGCGCAAGCAGCAAGGGACATGATCAGGGCGGCAAAGGCCACTAACAAACGCATAGGAAACTCCATATTGGTTTTTTGCCCGATTATTCGGGTTTGGACAGCTGGCTGCAAGTCTCTGCCGACCAGCTGAGTCAGTTGATCGCCAGTTTACGTCGTTGGCATGAACGAAAGCTGAACCGGTTTAACAATGCCGGCACGGCGAGCGCCATAACGCGGTGCCCAACGCCCGCCAAAAACAAAAAGGCGACCTGAGTCGCCTTTTGGTATCGCGCCTGACGCTTAGGGGTGCAGGCCGGCAATGTAGTTGGCCAGCGCACTGATCTCGGCATCGCTCAGGTGCTGAGCTACCTGACGCATGGTCTGGGTATCACCGTCATTGGTGCGGTTACCGGCGCGGAAGTCTTTCAGCTGCTTCTCGATGTAAGCGGCATGCTGACCACCCAAGCGGGGGTAAGCTGCAGGCTCGTTGCCGGAACCACCGGGGCTGTGGCAACCGGTACAAGCCGGTACCATGGTTTCCATGTTGCCGCCGCGGTAAGTCTTTTCACCCAGCGCCAGGCTGTTGACCTTGACACCGCTGTTGAGCTGCACTTCCAGCGCCTTGTCAGAGCCGGACAGTTGCATGGTTTTGCTGTCGAAGAATGCCGCGATATCGGCCAGCTCTTCATCGGAGAAGGTGGTCAGCATGCCGGTCATTTCGGGAATGTTGCGCGCACCGGACTGAATATCTTTCAACTGCTTGAGCAGGTATTTTTCACCCACGCCGGCCAGTTTGGGGAAGTTGGGCGCCGGGCTGTTGCCGTCTGCGCCATGACATGCACTGCACATGCCCACCAAAGTCTCACCATTTTTGGCATCACCCGCCAAAGCCATTTGCGACAGCGCCACCAGGCCGGCAACAGCAACTACCTGCTTAATCAGCTTGTTCATGCGATTAATCCGTTCGATTTGCTAGTAAGTTAGAATCTGCGTTAGCCGCGCAGTGACTCACGGGCTACAATCACCGCCTTCTTGGGGCGGCTTATGGCTCGGCATTATATACTAACCGCCTGATAACACACTATTTTTGCAGAATTCATGGCAGATCCAATCCACTTTAATAAAGCCCGCTACCTGATGAGCGCCCCCACCCTCGCCCTTTGCCCGCCCGAAACGGGTGTAGAGGTGTGCTTTGCCGGCCGTTCCAATGCCGGCAAATCGTCTGCCATCAATACACTCACCCGCAACGGCAAACTCGCCCGCACCAGTAAAACGCCGGGGCGCACGCAGATGATCAATTTTTTCACCCTGGGTGATCCCGATCTGCGGCTGGTAGACCTGCCCGGCTACGGCTTCGCCAAAGTCCCCCTGGCCATGAAGCGCGAGTGGGATAAGAACATGGGCGAATACCTGCAGGAGCGCCAGAGCCTGGTGGGCATGGTGCTGCTGATGGACGTGCGCCACCCCATGCAGGAATTCGATTCCACCATGATCAACTGGGCCGTGGACGCCGATATGCCGGTACACATACTGCTCACTAAAGCCGACAAACTGAAGCGCGGCCCCGCGCAAAGCACCTTGCTGGCTATTCGCAAGCACCTGAAAGACGCCCAGGTCGATGATCTGGTTTCTGTCCAGCTGTTTTCATCGCTCAAGCGCGACGGTCTGGATCAGCTGAATCAGGTACTGCAGGGCTGGATGCAGGTACCGCCGTCCGACAGCGACCCAAACGCTATTGACAATCATTCTCAATAAGTGACACACTCAGGCCTCATTTGATTGCCTACCGAGAGGTCGCCATGAATACCAGCAGTGAAACCGCCCGCCCCGTCATGGTGCGCAGCCATGCGGGCCACCAGGAACGCATCGCCAGCCAGGAACTGTTGGGCGGCTTAGGGCGAATTGTGATTGAGCATGCCGGTCAGGAATACTTCCTGCGCCAGACCAAAGCCGGCAAGCTGATACTCACCAAGTAAATTCATCGGCCGGTACTGCACCCCCTTGCACACACCGCTGGCCGTTGAAACCAGGGCACCGTCCCAGCCAGGCGGGCTGTCTCTCCCCGCCAGCCAAACCGGTTTTCTCGCTTGATCCCCGTTTTAGCACCACTCAACGTAAATAAATGTGAAGTTTGAAACCATTTGCGGCCGCGCGCGTCTTAACAGTGCTGGTCAGGGTTCCCCAAGCCCGGATCACGAGGTTGGGTACTAGCCCCAAACAAGGCTCGACCTTTTTCACCCCGGTAGCCCAAGGCGCCGGGGTTTTTTATGTGGGCATAACACTCCACCACGAAAGTACCAAGGGGTCAGACCCCTTGGTACTTATGTTGTTGGATGCCATTCCTATGGCCGAATTGGGCGTGGCAGTGTGATTGGGCTGGGTACCTCGAAGAGGATAGGCAGTGAACTGCGGCACGCCAGCTCGCCATCCATGGCTCCTGCTGGCATACAGTCCATCCCTGGACATAAAAAAACCCGCCGGAGGGGCGGGTTAAAAGATTCTTACATCCAAGGAATCCATGGGAGAGCAATACATCACATGTTACTGATTACTCTGACTGGCGGATTGCCGGGAAGTTCAAATTAATTTAAAAAATTTTTAATGGGCCTGGTCCCAGTTGTCGCCCACGCCGGCTTCCACCAACAGGGGCACCTTCAGATCGGCGGCGCGGCTCATGCGTTCGCACAGCTCGCCGGTGAGGGCATCCACCTGATCTTCGGCCACTTCCAGCACCAATTCGTCGTGAACCTGCATGATAATGCGGGCATCGGGCGCGTTCTCACCGCTCAACCACTGGTGCACATCCACCATGGCGCGCTTGATGATATCCGCCGCGCTGCCCTGCATGGGCGCATTGATAGCGGTGCGCTCGGCAGCCTGTTGGCGCATTTTGTTACTGGCGTTGATTTCCGGCAGGTACAGGCGCCGGCCGAACAGGGTTTCCACATAGCCCTGTTCGTGCGCAAGCGCGCGGGTGTTGTCCATGTAGCGGGCCACGCCCGGGTAGCGCTCGAAATAGGTATCGATGTATTGCTGGGCTTCGTTACGGCCCAGATGCAGTTGCTTGGCGAGGCCAAAAGCCGACATGCCGTAAATCAAACCGAAGTTAATCGCCTTGGCGCTGCGGCGCATGTCGGCGGTCACTGAGTCCAGGTCCACACCGAATACTTCGGCCGCCGTGGCCTTGTGCACATCCAACCCCTGAGCGAAGGCATCCAGCAAACCCTTGTCATCGGACAAATGCGCCATGATGCGCAGCTCAATCTGCGAATAGTCCGCCGCCACCAGCTTGTAACCCTTGGGCGCCACAAACGCCTGACGGATGCGCCGGCCTTCTTCGGTGCGTATCGGGATGTTCTGCAGGTTGGGGTCGGTGGAGGACAAGCGCCCGGTGGCCGTCACCGCCTGATGGTAAGAGGTATGAATCCGGCCGGTGCGCGGATTGATCATCTGCGGCAGCTTGTCGGTATAGGTGCTCTTGAGTTTGGCCAGACCGCGGTATTCCATCAGGATGTTTGGCAGCGGGTAGTCCAACGCCAGTTCCTGCAATACTTCTTCCGCCGTTGAGGGTGCCCCCTTGGGGGTCTTCTTAATGACCGGCAAGCCGAGTTTGTCGAACAGGATTTCCCCCAGCTGCTTGGGTGAGGACAAATTAAACGGCTGACCCGCCAGCTCAAACGCCTCGCGCTCGAGGGTTACCAGCCGCTCGCCGAGCTCCACACTCTGCTCACCCAGCCGCTTGGCATCCACCAGCGCACCGGTGCGCTCCACCGCGCTGAGCACCGGCAACAGCGGCAATTCGATGAATTCGAACACAGATTTGAGCGAGGGCGCGGCTTCCAGCTGGGGCCACAGGGCCTGGTGCAGGCGGAAGGTAATATCGGCGTCTTCGGCCGCATAAGGGCCGGCCTGCTCCAGCGCAATCTGATTAAAGGTGAGCTGTTTGGCGCCTTTACCGGCAATATCCTCGAATTTAACCGTGGTTTCGTCCAGATAGAAGCCCGCCAGGCTGTCCATATCGTGCCGGCTGGCCGTGGAGTTGAGTACGTAGCTTTCCAGCATGGTGTCGTAGCCAATGCCGTTGAGCGCTATCTGGTAATTGGCCAGTACCGAGGCGTCATACTTGAGGTTCTGGCCGATCTTCCTGGGCGTCTCGGCTTCCAGCAACGGCTTGAGTTTGGCCAGCACCCAGTTCCGGTCCAGCTGTTCGGGCGCTTCCATATAATCGTGCGCCACCGGCACATAGGCGGCGCGGCCCGGCTCCACCGAAAAAGACACCCCCACAATCTCAGCTTCCATGTAATCGAGACTGGTGGTTTCGGTATCAAACGCAAACGCCGGTTGGGATTCCAGCGTCAGCAACCAGCGTTCGAACGCTGCTTCGGTGGTAATGATTTCGTATTCGCGCGCCAGCGCGCCTTTGGTGTCCGGACCCTCTGCGGCGTGTGAAGACTCACTGACTTCCGCCACCACACCTTCGCCTTCCAGCTCGTTGACCCAGGTTTTGAATTCCATGTCCTGGAACAGCGCGAGCAGGCGCGCTTTATCGGGCTCGCCATTGGCCAGGGCCTGGATCGGCTCGGGCAGGTCGCAATCGAGCTTGATGGTGGCGAGTGCATAGGACATGTAGGCTTTGTCCTTATGCTCCTCCAGTTTGGCTGCCATGGTTTTGGCCCCGCGGAAACTCAGGTCTTTCACCTTGTCGAGATTGGCGTAAATGCTGTCCAGGCTGCCCAGCCCCTGTAACAGACCCAAAGCGGTTTTCTCCCCCACGCCCGGCACGCCGGGGATATTGTCGACCTTGTCGCCCATCAGCGCCAGAAAATCGATGATCAGACTGGGCGGCAGGCCGAACTTGGCTTCCACCCCGGCGGGGTCCATCACCGTGTCGGTCATGGTATTCACGAGCGTCACATGCTCATTCACCAGCTGCGCCATGTCTTTATCGCCGGTGGACACAATCACCGGAATACCCGCCGCCGTGGCCTGCTGGCAATAGGTACCAATCACGTCGTCGGCCTCTACCCCTTCTTCCACCAGCAGCGGCAGTCCCATGGCGCGCACTATGTCGTGGATGGGCTGCACTTGCGGGCGCAGGTCATCGGGCATGGGCGGACGTTGGGCCTTGTAGTCCGGGAACATGTCATCGCGGAAGGTTTTGCCCTTGGCATCAAACACCACCACCACCGGGCTGCCCGGGTAGTCCTTCAACAGGCGCCGGATCATATTAATCACGCCCTTCACCGCGCCCGTGGGCATACCCTTGCTATTGGTGAGTGGCGGCAGGGCGTGGAAGGCGCGGTAGAGATAGGACGAACCATCTACCAGGACAACAGGCGCGGTCATAAAAAATCCAGAGCTGAAAAGTGAAGGCAGCAAGGATACACCAAGCCGGTAACAACCGCGCCCATGGCCCCAGACTGGCGCCTGCGTACCGGGACTTTAGTGTTACCTATACTGTTACCGATGGAAAAACGATCAAAAACCGGAGCGTTTTGTGAAAAAACTCCCAAAAACCGTTGGTTACAAGGGAAACATCAGGTGTTTTTGTCATAATTCTGAAAAAGATCTAGCTTAATCTTTAAACAGTTGTTACCATGCGTAACATCTTGAGGCGGTCACCCACTGCCACCGAATTACCACCCGGTTACAGGCCACCAAGCCCGGTAACCGGATCACTCAAGCCTGATACGGAGGGCCGCATTATGAAAAAGCTTGGTTTTCTGTTGTTAGCACTCACTGCACCCGTTGCATTGGCTAATCCTCAGGCCGGAATCACCACTTCTATCGCCACCGCTGGTGCCGATGTGAGCTGGACTCAGGAACTGGCCGAGAAAAACGCCAACGCAAAGCAGTTGAAGCAGTTAAACAACAATTCCCTGACCATTGGCGACATGGTCAACAAAGATTTGGACGAAAAGATTGCAGCGCGCCTGCGCCTGCAAGCTCAAGTTCAGTAACCGCTCCGGCGGTTGAGCGCGGCGCCCTATTGCTCTGGGGTACCGCGTAGCTCTGGGTCTCTCCCCCATAGCGTCAGATTACATCGCTTATTAGGAAAACTATCCTGGCCGGGCTCTCCAAAACCCCGGCCTTTTTTTTATGTCCACGGATGGACTGGCCAAAAAATGCTCCTGCATTTTTGGCACTTCCGCCATCCATGACGGTCGTATGCCGAAAGGAGCCAGGGAGGGCGACGGTCCGACGTTTCGGTCGGCGCGCTGCAGTTCACTGCCAAAAATCTTTTACGCTACCCAGCACCACCGCCTACCCAATTCGACCATGAGTGAGCCTCTACCAAAGCACCAAGGGGCCAGGCTCGGCCAGAAGCTGCATTTTTGGCACTTCCGCCATCCATGGCGGTGGTCCGACACATCGGCGTATGCCGAAAGGAGCCAAGGAGGGCGACGGCCCGACGTTTCGGTCGGCACGCTGCATTCACTGCCCAACTTTTTTACCAAAGGGTCTGACCCCTTGGTACTTAGTCCGACCGAGTCAGACCCCTTGGTACTTTGGGGTGCCTACCTACCCCCAACGCAATACCCCGCCTAACCCCAAGGCCAAATTGGGCCCGCGGCAACCCCCCGATACACTGAAACACAACCATCAAAGGGGGTAACACATGAACCTGCTCGATATGCCCGTGGGCCAGATCGCCCGTCAAATTCCAGGTTCCACTGCCGTGTTCAACGCGCTTGGCCTGGATTACTGCTGTGGTGGCAAGACTCCGTTGGGATTGGCGATACACGAAAAAGGCCTGGACACCACCGAGACGGTAAACCGGCTCGAGTCGCTTACCGCGCGGACATCAGAAGGAAAGGATTGGTCGGCCGCGCCCGATGCTGAACTTATCGACCACCTGCTCAACCGCTACCACCGGGTCCACCGGGAGCAACTCAACGAATTGGTGCGCCTGGCCTCCCGGGTGGAGCAGGTACACGGGGCAAGGCCTGACTGTCCGGTTGGGCTGGCACAGCATCTGGCGGATATGGCACGGGAACTGGAAGCCCACATGCAGAAGGAAGAGCAGATATTGTTCCCGATGTTAAAGGCAGGCCAGCGCGCCATGGCAACCGGCCCGATTAAGGTCATGCGGCACGAACACGACGACCATGCACATGCTCTTGAACTTCTCAACGAACTGACCAACAACCTCACATTACCCAAAGGTGCATGCAATACCTGGCGCGCGCTGTTCGCTGGCCTGCAAGCCTTTGTGGACGACCTCAGGCAGCATATCCACCTGGAAAACAACATCCTGTTCGAAGGCAAGGCCACGCCGCAAACACCGTCGCTGTGTTGCGGCGCTTGCGGGGGCTAAACGCCGTACCGGGCCAGAAACAAATCCGCCGTCTGCTCTGCCAGCAGCCGCTTGGCCTGTGCATCCAGCATCGGCTCGATGTGCATCAACTGAGGCCAGAAGCAGCTGCCCTTAATCAGGTTGTGCAGCTGCTGCACCGCCAAGGTCACGTCCGGCACCCGCAGGCGGCCGTCTTTCACCGCCGCATTGATCCAACGCACGATGGCCTTTTCTGTCACCGCCAGTCGCGCCACCTCCTCTTTGATGGCGTCGGGCTGGTAGAAAAAATGCCCCAGTGCCACGCGATTCAGCTCGATATATTCCTGGCTGTTGATGGTTTCAATTTCGGCCTCCAGCGCCTCGCATAACTGGTCGCGCAAGGGCCGGGCCGGATCATAGACACAACTCCCAGCCTGCACTGCCTGGGTCCAGAGACTGGTAATGATGTAGGAAAACAGCGCTTCCTTGCTGTCGAAATGATTGTAGACAGTGCGCTTCGATACCCCCGCCTCAGCCGCCAGCACATCCATGCTCGTGCCCTGCACGCCATAGGTGAGAAACGCACGTTTGGCGGCGCGAATAATGTCCTGCCGCTTCTGTTCACTGCGGGTGATTTTCTGGGGGGCGTTCATGTTCAACTCGGCAACATAGAAGTCGGCTATTTTACACTAGCCAGTTTACTTATTGCCATCCCGACATTAAACTGCACCGTGTAGTTTACTTATGGAATACCATGAAAACCGTTAGCTTCCTCTTATCCCTGATGGCCTTTACCGCCGGAGTTTTGCCCATGCACGCCGACACAGCCCCTGTGCGCGACAATGGCCGCTATACCA
The DNA here is from genome assembly GCF_000305785.2 of Simiduia agarivorans SA1 = DSM 21679. Taxonomy (NCBI): domain Bacteria; kingdom Pseudomonadati; phylum Pseudomonadota; class Gammaproteobacteria; order Cellvibrionales; family Cellvibrionaceae; genus Simiduia; species Simiduia agarivorans. The sequence continues at coordinate 2,596,095 of NC_018868.3, forward strand.
ATAGCCAGCTCGATTATTCCACCTCCGTGAGCACCCTGCTCGCGTTGGTCAAAGAACAGTTCACCGCCGCACCGGCCGAACCCAAACCAACGGCGCCCTTGCCTGTGGCCAAGCCCGATTTCACACTCACCAGCGCCAGTGAACCCCGCTTGTTCAAGCTGGGGCATTCGACCGTCTTAATCGAGCTGGACGGTCAGTGGCTGCTGACTGATCCCGTTTTCAGCGAACGCGCCTCACCGGTGCAGTGGCTCGGCCCCAAGCGTTTTCATCCCGTTCCGGTCGCATTGAATGCCCTGCCGCCTATCACTGCAGTCGTCATCAGCCACGACCATTACGATCATCTGGACCGGGCCAGCATCGAAGCCTTAGCTGAAAGCACAGAGTATTTTCTGGTGCCGCTGGGCGTGGGTGAGTACTTGCGCACCTGGGGCGTGGCGGCGGAAAAAATCATCGAACTGGACTGGTGGCAAAGCCATGCCATTGGCTCGCTGCGGCTGACCGCGACCCCGGCTCAGCACTTCTCCGGCCGCGGGCTGTTCGACAAAGACAGCACCCTCTGGGCCAGCTGGGCCATTGAAAGCCAGCAGGCCAAGGTGTTCTTCAGTGGCGACTCGGGCTACTTTTCCGGCTTCAAAACCATTGGCGACAGGCTCGGGCCCTTCGACATCACGCTGATTGAAACCGGCGCCTACAACCACCTGTGGGAGGCCATCCACATGCTGCCCGAACAAAGCGTGCAGGCGCACCTGGACCTGCGCGGCAAAGCCATGATTCCGATCCACAACAGCACCTTCGACCTGGCATTGCACGACTGGTTTGAACCGCTGGAGCGGGCTCAGGCCGCGGCCGATGCACGCGGTGTTCAACTGGTGACGCCCATCATGGGGGAAGCCGTGTCCATTTGCGCACCGGCCCCATCGCTCGCCTGGTGGCGGGCATTGGCGGGCGAGCCTTTGGTCGCCCTGTAATCCGGCGCAAGCCACGGGTGGACGATCTCAAGCGCCTTGCCCTTGCGGCAGCCACCCGGCACAGTCACCCAAAAATGCCGAGCGCAAGCCCATGACCCGATTAATCTTTTTACTCGCCAGCCTGAGCCTGCTCGCCTGCAGCCCCACCGGTACCCGCGCCAGCCCGGATGCAGAAATCGTGGTATTGCTGCACGGGCTCGGCCGCAACCAGCACGCCATGTGGTGGCTGGCGAACCAGCTGGAAGACGAAGGCTTTGACGTGGTGCGCATCGACTACAGTTCGTTCCGGCAAACGCCGGAGGCGATGCTGGCGTCGGTGAGCGCCGATATCAACGCCTGCTGCACCCAGGCACGCAGGGTACATTTTGTCGGGCACTCGCTCGGTGGCCTGATGATCCGCGCCCACCTGGCCCAGCATCCGCACCCCAATCTGGGCCGGGTGGTGACCATTGGCACGCCGCACCAAGGCACGGATTTTGTCGACAACTACCGGGACAGCTGGTGGATGCAGGCAGCGGGTGCCAGTGCGTTGGCACTCAGCACCGCGCCTGACAGCTTCCCCAATAGCCTGCCGGCGCCCGACTACCCCTTGGGTGGCATTGCCGGAGTGCGTACGGAGGGGGATGTGGACGATGGCATCTTCGGCCCGCACGATGGCTTAGTGCCGGCATGGTCGGCCCGGTTGCCGGCAATGCAGGACTTTGTGGTGCTTAAAAGCGGGCACGCGACCCTGCGTTATCACCCGGCGGTGGCGAGCCAGACAGTGCTTTTTTTGCGCACCGGACAATTCGACCACTCAACGGTGACAGGCTTCGAACACCTGAGCCAGGTTGAGTAATAGCGCTTCGTAACTGTCGGCCGCCTGACCCAAGGGATCGGCCATGACCAGCGGCAACCGCAGCTGGCGCGCAAGGCTTTCGCTGTTCTGATTGGCATACAGGCTCTCCGCCAGCAGGCACTCGGCCTCTGGCGCCAGCTTCTGCAGTGCATACAAATGCCGCGCACTGGGCTTCTGCTCGGGCGTGGAGCCCACCGCCGCCAGTTGCTGGCTGCCGAAGTGGCGATTCCAATGCCCGTAGGCATCGTGAAAACTGATGTACTTCGCCGGCTTTTCCAAGCGTGCCCGGATGGCCGCATCGGTCTGTGCCAAACGGTCCCTGAATGCCTGCCCCTGCTGCCGATAGTGGGCCGCCTGTGAAGGCCGCGCCGCCACCAGTGCCGCCTCTATGGCCGAGACCATCACCCGGGCATTGCCCGGATTCATCCACAGGTGCGGGTCCAGCCCATGCTGATGATCACCGTGATGCTGACTGCCCCCCACAGGCCACTCGATGCCGGCAATGCCCGCCATTTCCAGGGCCGCACCCGAACCCTCAAGCAGAGGCGCAAGCGCGGCTTCAAGGTCTGGCCCGATCCACAAAATCAGATCGGCATCCGCCAGCGCGCGGCGCTGGGACACCGACAAAGCAAAATGATGGGGCGACTGATTGGCAGGCAACAACTGGGTGATCTGGTCGCCTTCCGCCAACAGGGGTTGCACCAGCAAGGTCAAAGGCTGAATGGTGGTGACGAGGTTCACACCGGATTGCACGGGCAAACCAACAGAGAGAAGCAGAACCAATAAGCAAACGCGCAACATCACCGCACCGGGTCGTAAAAACGTTATATGATAACATAACGTTTTGCCCCCAGAAGACAGGATCATGCCCTCAACCTCCTTTGAGCCGCACAATCATCGCCAGTGTATCGACACGGCACTGGCGCGCGCGCGCGCGCTGGCCGGCGAACAGGGTTTCCGGCTCACTCGCCAGCGCGAACACGTGCTGCAATTAATCTGGGCCAACCATCAGCCGGTAGGCGCCTATCAGCTGATGGAACAACTGAGTCAGCACAACGGTAAAGCCGTGGCGCCGCCAACCGTCTACAGGGCCCTGGATTTTTTACTCGAGCACCGGCTCATCCATCGCATCAACAGCCTGAACGCGTTTGTGGGTTGCGACTGCCCGGGCGTGGCACACCCCGGCCAGTTCATGATTTGCCGGGCGTGCGGCAATGCCCACGAACTCAGCGGAGACGACCTCACCCGCGCACTCAACCAGCTCGCCGGCCAACAAGGCTTTGTTATCGATCAGATGGCGCTGGAACTCACCGGCCTGTGCGCCACCTGCCAGGAGCACGCTGCATGACCGCCCTGCTAAACGCTCAACATCTGGGCCTTCGCTTTGGCGATAAAACCGTGCTCGACGATGTGCAACTGACGCTCCAGCGCGGCAAGATCGTCACCCTGATCGGGCCCAATGGCGCCGGCAAAACCAGCCTGGTGCGCACCATTCTCGGACTACAAAAACCCACCAGCGGGCGCATAGAACGCGCGGCCGATCTGCGCATCGGCTACATGCCACAAAAGCTGCAGCTTGAGGCCAGCCTGCCATTAACCGCACAACGTTTTCTTGCGCTCGGCGGTGCCGGCGCCGCACAAATTGCCGAAGCGTCTGCGCTCACCGGCATCGGTCATCTGGCAGACAGCCCCATGCAGCAACTCTCTGGCGGTGAAGTGCAGCGGGTACTGCTGACCCGGGCACTCGCACGCGAGCCCAACCTGCTGGTGCTGGATGAACCGGTACAGGGCGTGGACATCAACGGCCAGCTGGCCTTGTACCAGCTCATCAACCGCATCCGGCACGAACGCGGCTGCGGCGTATTGATGGTCTCTCACGATTTACACCTGGTGATGGCAAACACCGACGAAGTGCTGTGCCTGAACCAGCACGTGTGCTGTCACGGCCACCCGGAAAGTGTGAGCAATCACCCCGCTTACCAAGAGCTGTTCGGCACCCGCGCGGCCGAAATGCTTGCGGTATACACCCACCACCACGACCACAAACACGACCTCCACGGCGATGTGGTGTGCAACCATTCGCACAAGGACTGACCATGCCTGAATTCATGATTACCGCGGCACTCGCCGGCCTGGGTGTGGCTGCCGTGGCCGGCCCGCTCGGCAGCTTTGCCGTGTGGCGGCGCATGGCCTACTTTGGCGATACGCTGGCCCATTCCGCATTGTTGGGCGTGGTATTCGGGTTATTGCTCGATATTAATTTAAGTCTGGCGGTGACCCTTGGCTGTTTGATCCTCGCCGTGATTCTGGTGGTGCTGCAAAAAAGCCGGCAGCTCGCCACCGACACCTTGCTCGGCATCTTGTCCCATTCCACCCTCGCGCTCGGTCTGGTGTGCATGGGTTTATTGGCCAACAACCGGGTGGATTTAATGGCCTACCTGTTCGGCGATTTGCTCATGGCGGATTGGACCGATGTGGGCGTGATTGCGTTAGTCGCTGGCCTTGTGTTGGTATTGCTCGCACGCTTCTGGCGTTCACTGCTGTCGATCACCGTGCATGAAGAACTCGCGCGCGTGGAAGGCATTAACGTCGAAGCCATTCGTTTGTTGCTGATGCTGTGCATGGCGCTGGTGATTGCCATCGCCATGAAAGTGGTGGGCGTATTGTTGATTACCGCCTTGTTGATTATTCCCGCCGCAAGTGCGCGCCGGCTCACCCGCACGCCGGAAGCCATGGCTATTGTGGCATCAGGCCTGGGCGCGGTAGCGGTATTTTCCGGCTTGGCGATATCCTTTTTTGCCGACACACCGGCCGGGCCCAGTATTGTGCTGAGTGCCGGTTTGATATTTGGTGTGTCTTTAATGAAACGGCAGGCCTGATCGCCTGCCGTTGAGAATAACATTCAGATATCAGCCAGTATGACGACGTAACCAGAACTTGCGCACCAGCCAAATCAGGAAAATCAATAGCACCAACCATGGCATGGAATAGGCAACGCCGGTAATGGCGAACGCAATCGCATTCGAAAGATTTTCTCCAAACCCTGATGCAGCCTCTGCTATCGGCTCGAAAAAAGAACCGTAACGCTCAGGCTCAAGGCTAATGTTAACGATATCCATCTGAATTCGCTGCATTAGCGCAGCTTTCTCGCCCTGCGCGTACTCGATATCCGATTGCACCCGCGCCAACTCGCCAGCAACACGGATAAGCGCATCAACATCCGCGGCAGACTCTTTCTCCAGCGCCTGCAGACGCGACTGATATTGTATTAACATGTCCATGCGTTTGCTGTTATCGGCAACGGCTGTTTGCAGATCTTCCACATCCATTGCCCGGGCATTGAGGTCTCCAGTCTCCGCCGCCTGCGCGATCAAAGGCTCAACCCCCGCTGGCGCCAGGCGCATGCGTAAACTAGCACGGGCATAATCCCCGGTATTCACCGACGCATGCAACACTGTGCATTGGTGTGCCCGGTCCTGACCACAATAATCCACCAACCGGTTAAAGCCCGCCTCGATCGATTCGCGCGCTAGGCGTACGGTTATCCTGTGCTCGTACGCCAGATACTCAGCACTACCACGCTGAGTATCTGCAACCATTTTCATTGATTGCGCCACACCAAAGGATTCATCCTGCTTCGAATCACTTGAACAGCCCGCAAATAAAAATAGACAAAGTGGCATAAGCCAAAGTTTTGCTTTACGCACCACAGACTCCATAGTTTTAGCTAGACAATGCCAGGTAGCAGATTTGGCAATAAATGGGGTCAACAATTGCTTGCTATGATTTAGCGAATTACTCAGGCTCCGCATCCTCTATGGCTTGCTTTCTTTTCTCCATTTCGTCCGTCATGTACTGATTCATCTTCGTATCATAACTCTGTAACTCACTGGGTGTTGTTGGCACCTTTGGCGGCGCAACGGTCGAATGCTCGCCTCCTGGCTCCGCCAGCAAATCTGAGCTTTTACTGGATTGCTTATAAACAAGAAACCCCACAATCAACATAGCGACTAACATTGAAACCATTCTCATTGCCAGATCCTCCCACAATTTATTGAGACTGACTTTAGAAAAATGTGGTCTACAATCAGAGACAAACTTACGGTTCACACCTGATCGCCCATACACGTGTGCGGACCGAACTATTACAATCGTAAAAAAACGTAAGACCATTGTATTTTTCAGTTCAACCCTGCACATAATGCGTAAACCATTACTGATTTTTCAACTTTTTGCTCAGCAACATCGTCAGCTGCTCGTATTTAGGACCGACGCCTATCTGTGGCGCGAGCAATGCATAAACCGGCGCGCCAAGAGCAACATAAACTAAAATCCGCTCTGAAATCATCCCTGAAAAGAAAGCTATCACGATGGCGCACAGAACCAAAAAGATCATAATGCGTACTACTTTTACAGACCTAACATTCTTTTCGGCCGATCTAATTATTTCAATTTCCTTATCTGTAAAATCCAAAACACTCTCCGCTTAATGAAAACAACATTAAAAGATGGACTAAAATCCCGGGCGCCCTAAACCAACTAATGGTCAATGTGATACGAAAAATAGAGTTGATTGGCAAACAAGTCAGGATTGATGCCTGAGATATTCAACTCTAAACCCCTTTTTTTCCATACAGGCATTTGCGCTGTGGACGATATCTTCAGCCATCTTCCCGGATTCGAGATAGGCAAGGCAATCAAGCAGCTCTGGCACAGGATCTGTTCCATCTTCTTTATGATAGAAAACTCCCCAATAGCTTAAAAAATTTAGAAGCTCTTGATCCGGCTCATCTTTCTCCTGTTCTGCACCGACTAAACAAGGAAAAAAGACAAAAAGAATTGCAATGACTCTAATCATGTGACCATCGCCAAGTACAATTCATTCATAACTCTACCAACGCTTACCCATTGATTTGTGTTAATCAACACATAGCTCTGAAAAATAATTTTGTACTGCTTGCAGCTCTTGACGACCATGAACGTCCTACGATGCAGACATCAGGGTAACACTTTAGTGCCAATCCAAAGCCAACCATAGAAACCACGTACTGGCTAGATTCCCAACTAGAAACGCTGCCACTGAAAAGCCTTATCGGACAGTACAAGCGCCTGTGTCACTGGCCGCCTACCGATTCACAATTGTGTTAAAACCACCAAATATCATGCGTTTGCCGTCAAACGGCATTTTGCTCATATCCCAGTCGGCAAAGCGTGGATCTTCCATTACAGCCTTGTTGCCTGCATCGCGCGCTTCCCTGGAGGGCCAGATAATCCAGGAAAACACCACCACTTCATCCTTTTCACATTTCACAGCCATAGGCAAACTGGTGACCTCCCCCTCGGGCACATCATCGGCCCAGTTCTCAACCACCGCAATCGCACCATGATCTTTAAACACTGCAGCCGAGGCTTCAGCCAACTCGATATACTGCGTTTTGTTCTTAAGGGGTACCGCTAATACGTAACCATCAACATAAGACATAACCCTGCTCCTTTATAATGAAATAGTCCAGCATACACCTTAGCAGGCCATTGAATACCAAGTCATTTCATTCTGAAAACAACATTTATGCCTTGGCTTATCGTAATCGTTTTGGGTACAAACATGACGACTCGAGCTCGACCAGTCGGAGATGCCAAATCAGCTAGAATTTGATCCGACCGCGCCCCAAAAGTGGCGAAAAAAGATCCAAAATCGGAGTTCTGAGATATTGCATATACTGAGCGTATTTTTGTGCCCAGGCCCTCTGCCATTTGCTCTGCTTTGTTTCGCGCGTCTTTGCTCGCAATTCCAACAAGCTCGCGCTCAATCTCAATTCGATCTGTTACATCAAATGCTGTCCGAACACCTGTAACATTATCGATCGCGACAATATCGCTAACCAGCTCCGAATACTTAGATAGATCGTTTAACTCTATAATTAGTGCTCTGGATACTTCGTAACCCAGTATTGCAAGGTTGTTGTACTCTGAGTCCCGTCTTCTCTTCGTGCTTTTCTCCATATCTGTCGCCTCAACAGCGCTGGCACTAATACCGTAAGACTGAAGCACTTTTAGAACACCATCTGTCGCCAATCCGACTTTTTCTATAGCGAGTTCCGAACTGCTTTCAAAAGACACTATGCCAAGATTAACGGTAGCAATATCCGGCTTAACCTCCCGCTCAGCCTTACCAACAGAGACAATAAAAGGAAAATCGGGTAGATTTGCGGCAACAGCAGCCTGTGAAATTAGCGCCAAAAATAAAACCAAAAAAATACGATGCATCTTAAGTTCCCTCTTTATAGCTTTCCTGAATCGGCTCTGGCCTCTTCTGACTGTTGCAGACCTTCATTATAGCGCTCTATCAATTCGTTTAACCCTACACGATACGCAGGTGCGCACATTAATACAGCACCACTTTCCGAAATCTGACTATAACTCGCTACTATCACTATCGATTCGATCAGCGAATCGGCAAGTACAAACCATGAACGCACATGTGTCTCATAGATTTCGTCCTCTTCATACAGTGACGCATCATGAAATTCAGTTGCTATATTGAAGACCACACTCTCCTGCACGACCGATCTGACCTCTAATTTCACGAGCTGTTGGCCATCTAAAGACTTTGCCACGAGCAGCTCATATCCGGACACCCCATTTTGGTTTTTCCGAAAGTCTATCTGAATCTGACCTACCGGCGCATCCTTGCCACAGGGATAAGTATCCATACAGGCCAGAAATAACAATAGAGCAAGAGTGATATGTTTCATTTAAAGCACTCGTTGTGTTATGAAATCGCTAATCAACCAGGTCGACGGAAAGTTGACATTGACATTAAGTATCTATGCCGAATACGTCATATTCTAAATACCCTTTATCGAACATGTGAATAAAATATACCCCTGGCTTTGCTTGGCCGCTCATATCACATAACCGCTGATCAAATTCAACTCTAAACATGACGGCTGATACTATGCACATATTTTTCCCACAATTGGAAGAGAAGCCGTTAGTAATAGTGAATTCATTTTTGTCGCTTGAAATCAGTACATTCCCATTTTTCGGCAACAGTTTTAGGTACTCGGGCTTTTCTGGTAAATCTACATTTCTTATATTTAATCGCTTTGATCTAAATCGCGGGAGAGTTATGTTCCATATGTAATCGAACCTTTTCTCGGCAACCATCTTCTTCTCAAGCAACATAAGGTTGTCGTAATTTTCTTTAACTCAGTGCTTGAAATCTGTTTGCTCGGGGAAATCGTCTGCAAATAGTCGTGCGGACATTAGCAACGATAAACTGGTGTTCCCCACAAAAAGTAGACACTCTACTTATGCAGCTATTGCTGCGTTCTCTTCGAAATCAACGGGACTTAGCCCATCGTTCGCTGAATGCCTTCTCTTGCGATTATAAAAGACTTCAATGTACCCAAATATACCCGAACGAGCTTCACCAATCGACTGATAGTTCTTGGCATAGATAAGCTCAACCTTTAGTCGTGCATAGAACGACTCCATTACTGCATTGTCCCAACAATTACCCTTTCTACTCATGCTGCGCGTGATCTTGTGCTTTTCCAAGAAGCCAACGTAGCTATTTGAGCGGTACTGTGTGCCTCGGTCCGAATGGACGATGAGACCTGGTGCCACACCTCTGGCATCAATCGCCATCTGCATTGCCCGCGTTATGAGCTGCTCAGTCATGCCGGTATCGAGGCTCCAGCCAATAATCCGACGGGAATACAGATCCATTACAGTTGCCAGATATAGCCACTGATTCTTCACCCAAACATACGTGATATCTGTGACCCATTTTTGATTCGGCCGGTCAGTCGAAAAGTCGCGCCAAAAGGAGGTTGTCCGCAACTTGTGCATCGTTAATGCGTGGCCGCCATAGTTAAAGGCTTTGCCGTTTCTGGCCAAAATCCCCTGTTCCTGCATGATTTTGGCACCCTGTTCCTGCATGATTTTGGCTACAAAATTGACTGAGCACCTATGCCCTAGGTCGTTCAGCTCCTGAGCGATTCTTGGGGCTCCATAGGCAGCCTCAAACTCCTCAAAGGTTGTCTTTCACCAGTTCGCCTAACTCTTCCTTACGAGCCTCACGTTTGTTTAGAGCATCCCACCAGCGATAGAAGCCAGATCTATGTACGCCTAGTACATCGCACATCAGGGATATGCTGTATTGGCCAACATACTCCAAAATCAATGCGTACTTCACTCTTGGTTTTTCGCGAAGTACGCAGACACCTTTTTTAAGAATTCCATCTCCTCTTTCAGGCGCTTATTCTCTCGCCGTAGTTCACGCATCTCCTCACTTTCTTTCTTCGAGTAATCCACACCATCCAAGGTATTGAATTGCTTATCAGATAGGCGGGTGAGTTGACGCTTCCAGTTGGCGATCTGCTGGGCACTAATCCCAAGCTCCTTCGCAACGGAAGCTTGGGTAGCACCCGGCTGTTCAGAGCGCTTTATCGCTTCTTTACGGAATTCTTCGGTGTAATGCTGATGCTTTTTGCGTGCCATAAGGACACCTCCATATAGGCTTAATATAACTATACAGGGTGTCTACTATTCGTGGGTAACTTGGACACATAACGCCCGCAGCACACGCGAGCGTAGCGAGTCGAGGCCGATAGGCCGGTGTGGCTGCGTTTGTTATGTGTTTTTAACATTGAATTTCCTTATGCACTCCATGTCGCTTTCATTGCCTCCATACCCCCATTCAAGAGCAACAGGCTTAAGCGTATCCATATTAATTAGCAGATAGTTACGATGCATGCCTTTACTGCCAATTGTAATGTATGGCGGTAATGAATCTTCCTCTTCAATATCGTGATACCAAGATGCAGTTACTTGAAGGTCGTCAACCTCAAAGGCAAACATATCCCTTACACATTCTGGAAAGGTAACTGTTTTGCCTGAAATCGATAGCGTTAAAGTATTGAAGTCAAATTTGGCGGGAGAGTAGTTCTCCGGCAATCCAATCAAATAACCGTCATTCAACTTCAAGTTTGTATCTGTATGTGAATGCACGTTAAAAGCTACTAGAAATAGCATCGCAAATAGAGCAATTCTCATATCTTTCCTCACACATAACGCCGTGCTAAGACGCGCGCGCTTTTCGCGCGTCGGCTCTTCAGCACTTTGTTATGGATTGATCTGTATGTAGTGTGCATAAGCCAGAACAATAGACCCCATTAATATTACAACTACACTAGGCCAAGCAAATGAGTGAGCCAAAAATGAAACTGCAGGATTGCTTGGCTTGTAGAATACCTTGACCTTATCTCCCTTATGGAGACCTTCTAGCTGCTGCCTATCTGTAACAACAGGTGCAGAATATAGCTTATTTCCAACATACTTATATCCATCAATTGCGTATACGTAACTAAGCGCCAACACTATTTCCTTATCGGTACCACCATACGACTTGCTCGAAAATGATCCCATTAATCCTGTTCTAAGCGGCGAAATAATATTTGAAGTGATTTTTCGCGTCTCATTTCTTTGAATAAGGCCAACTGTTTCAGGCCACTTTCTTCTACTTAGACACTTAAAAAGATTGTACACACCAACTAGCAAAATGACGCCGCCAAGCAAGTAAAACAGAAATACTTTGTCGTCCATGCTTCAACTATCCCTTATCCATAACGCCCGCAACAAACGCGAGCGTAGCGAGTCGAGGCCGATAGGCCGGTTTGGTTGCGTTTGTTATGCATTTTCTCTTCTCGCTTTTATTGCCCATTCATAAAATATTAGCAGGCATATACCAAGACCAAATAGTGCTAAAACAATTCTCCAATCTGCGCCACGCTTCAATACTGAGACCAAATTGAATGGTGCCAAGTAAACAGTAACGGTTTGTCCGTTTTCAAGTGGTTGCATATTTAGGTTTACTGGCAAGTAAAACCCTATCATACGTGAGTTATGCTCGTTGCCATTTAATATGTATCTGTACTCTACTGAAGCCCATGATGCGGTAGGAGATTCTTTGCCAGATAAAATCGGACTCTTATAGGTAGAAGAGCCACCACCAGCAGACCCGAACACTTCTTTCGAAACAACAATCTTGCCTGGGACGGCTTCAAAAGTATGGGTAAGCAACCCGAGAGCGAAGAATGCTAGCGATGCAGCGATACTTACTAAACCATAGCTTCTTAGTTTATTCATTCAGATTGCATAACGCCCGCAACAGCCGAGAGCGTAGCGAGTCGGATGCTTGCGCTTGTTACGTTGCATGTATCTCATATCTGACACCAAAATCTGGCACAGGCTCTCCATTACAGGGTGCATACTTCCAATATATGGCGTAAATCTTTAGATCTAACAGCTCGGATCTGCTTCCATTTAAAAAGTACTTTGCAACTCCATTACTTTTTGAGTAGCTTTCCAAATTAAACGAAAGAACTTCTTTACCATCTTCCTCTCGGCGCACGAGCAATAATCCAAGTTCCATATTATTGTATTTTGTAGGTACGCCTAGGTGGATTGTGAATCCTATATCAGTTTCATATAGCCCACTTTTGTACTGCTGCCTAGGCATTTCTACAGAGAATGCGCTTTCATCATATGTTATGGAAATTCCACAGGGGGGAGATGAAAGCACATTCAAGCTTAGAGCAAAGATGGGGAGCGCCAGTAATTGCTTTTTCGACATTATTTCCCCGAAACGTAACGCCCGCAACAAACGCGAGCGGAGCGCGATACTCATCCGATCGATATTCTGAGCCTTGGTCGCTGTGGAAGATGCAACCTGGAAGCCGCTCCTCCATCGCCAGCGCCATCTGTAGTGCGCCCTCAACCAGATCACTATTATGGGCTGAGGAAAAGCCCCAGCCAACGACCTTGCGATTGTAGAGATCCAAGACCGCAGCCATATACAGCTCCCCTTCCGCCGTCTTCAGATAGGTCATGTCTCCAGCCCAGCTTTCGCCTACTTGCGCAGCTTTTGGTCGAGCAGCCAATATGTTATCCGATACTGGAGCATTTGCTCCTTTGTAACGACGCGGACGCTGAGCATGATAAATAGAGCGTATGCCATGTGCCTTCATCAAGCGATTGATCCGGCGCCGACTACAGGCGTAATCGCGCGCCCTTAAGTAAGGGTGCACCCGTATCGCGCCATAGTTTTTTTGGTGGCCAACATGCATGCGACATATCTGGCTCACCAGGATAGCGTCGTACTGGGCTCGCTCACTCGGCTTCCTCTCGCGCCAGTCATAGTAACCACTGGTCGAAACATCAAGGTGTTCACACATCGTCACGACTTTATGAACGTCGCGGTTCTCCTCTATGAACGCATATCTTTCTTGCGCTGTTCCAAGAAGAACCGCTTTGCCTTTTTTAAAATGACGACCTCTTCTTCCTTAGCCGCCAAGCGTTTCTCAAGCTCCTTAATGCGCCTCTCGGCCACTTTAAGCTTGTCGCTGTCTTCGCGAGATTTTTTAGGTGGGGGCTCCGGCACCTTCATATGCTTGTTCTCCGATAGGCGACCTTCCTTATACTCCTGTCGCCATCTATACAACATAACCGGATGAATACCAAGCGCGTTCGCCACATCTATGGCCTTAACGCCTCGTTTTTTACTTTCTCTGACCGCTTTGACCTTAAAGGCCAATGTGTAGCTGTCGTAGTGTTTCTTCTTTGTTATTCCCATAACACACCTCTTTTGACTGACAGTAATTTACTGTCCGTCAAAGTGGTGCAAGTCTAAGTCGAGGCCGACAGGCCGGTTTGGTTGCGTTTGTTATGAGTTTTCACCTGTATAGCCACAATAATTTTGCTCCCTGAGCGTAGCGATCTTGTTTTTATATACCTCTATCTCTTCTTTTATTTCCGCAACCCGGCCTGGGCTTCCGCGGTAAACTTCAGGATCAATATGCTCAATGAACATGTCCATCAATTGGCAAGAGAAATTTAACAGGCCTTCACGGTCATTTTTTTCGACCAAATCGTAAATATTTGACCCCATACTTACGTTAAATTTACTACTCCAAGTACTTTCTTCTTTTAATATATCCGCCTTGAATGCCCATGCCCTTTCTGAGTAGTAGTTTGCAAACGAGACTGCGCATAACGTTCCCGATACAAAAGAACAGAGAAATATTGCAACGTGAATTATGTATTTTCTCATGGTCTACTCATAACGCCCGCAACAGCCGGGAGCGTAGCGAGTCGGATGCTTGCGTTTGTTATGTTCATTTCCTACACATTAGTTTTTGCAAGTTTGGTAAAACTACAGCAACAAATCCGCTAGAAATAAAATACATCGCAGAAAGTTCATAGTTATATCTATTAATAGATTCTTGGTCTATCCACCAAATTTTCAAAAGTAGGACCAGCGCCATAAAAATAAGAGTCCCTGTCAGCCTATTTACAAAGACCAAATATTCCCTGCTTCCTGAAAACTTTCTTTTAGCCGCTAGAAAGACAACAACAATACTTTCTACAGCTAGCAGGAAATATATAAACAATAAGATCATCGACTCGAGCAAACCTCTAAAGTCGCTTGCATGTGAATAAGCCTGAGAACAATATCCCATTAGGATAAGCGCAAGATATTTTTTCATATCAGTAAACATAACGCCCGCAACAGCCGGGAGCGCAGCGAGTCGGATGCTTGCGTTTGTTATGAGTTTTCACACATACCATCAATAGCACCAACTTCAAGCACCTTTCCTGTTTGTGAAAAATATAATGCTACAACAACCTGATCGTCTCCTACCGCGCACGGAAAAATCGCATATAGCAGCTTGTCTTTGCTTGTAGCCATTACTCCGGAATGTACGTCGATACTGGAAAAGTATGACAATTTGTCAAGCTCAATCTCTGCAGATATCCCCCTATCCTTAATTGTAACTTTTGGATTAGCGTTACCTGGGACCAATAGCTCAACATTATTTAAACCACCAACCTCAAAGACTTTGAGCGATGAACTCACTGGAAACACCATAAAGTGATCTGCAAAACTTGGCACTGACATCATAACAAGAAGAGTACTAAGGACTAATTTTTTCATAGACTCATAACGCCCGCATTTGGGGCGGCGGAGCGACAGCGTAGCCGTCCCGCCGCGTTTTACAGCGGCGCCCAAGATGCGCTTGTTATGTTGCATTTAGTATAAGCTCGTATCTTTCTAAGTGGCGGCAATCCATGAGCTTGGAAGCGTTAATTAGGTGAAGCCAGAATGTACTTGATGGTGATGGGTTATCTTCGATTACACCATCTAGCTCTTCCATCGCTAAAAGTAACTCATTTGCTTTAATGTAACTCAAGAAATCGTCTTTTCTATATCCGCAATCTGATTCGACTGTAGTCTCAGGTAGTAACACAAAGGCCGCCATCAATTCAGCTTCTATCAGCGCCCATCTCTCAATCTGCTCCATAGATCACTTGCCAACATAACAGTGTGAATAACAGACCCGTCCATATATAGACAATGTGCTACATCTGGACAATCGGATGCCACATTTAGACAATTTCTATTAATTTTGTCTATATCTGCATTGTCTATATGTAGCATGTCTATATGTAGCATCGTTGTCTATATGTGCAGGCCTAATAGCCCTTCTTTCGGTAGGGGTAATGGGGATTTTGGGTGGGCGGTCTTCTGTCTTCTGCATAAAAATCCACGTCAGTGCAGGCGCCGTAGGCGCCTTCTACGATCAGGTGTGCCAGGTTCAGCGCATGTACCAGACCTCTGGGCAGATACCACAGCTTTTGTTGTGCACTCCATTTGGCGTTGTGGCGTTTGATGAGTTGGCGGGTGGTGTTGTCGTCGTAGCGTACGCGCAAGGCCACAGGGAAGTGAGCGTTTATTTCATCCTGGGTTGTCATGCCACGCGGTGGCTCGGGCGCATCGCGCGCATCAACGACGAGCTCAACGGTAATCAGCCGGCGGTGCTTGTCTTGGCGGTAGCGTACGGCGATGAGGTTTTCGCCGTACGCGGCCCGGTATTTTTGCGCGCCTGGTTGATGGGCGCCGATAGTGCGGATTACTTTCATGTCACATCCTTGTGAGGGTTTGGTCATTAACGTTACAGCGGTAGACCCACGCTTTGCAAATAGGTCAGCAGTGAGGGCGAGTCCACATCCACCACCACGTCCTCGGGTAATCGTAACCACTGCCATTCGGTGTCAAAGCTGATCGACTGACCCGGCGCAATAGTCTGATAGGCGCCCTGCGCTTCTAACTCCATGTACCCCCGTGGGCTTATGTAGAGCTGGGTTTCGGCTTCGGTCGGTGCCTGCTGGTCTGTGCGCAGGTCCTTATAGCGCTTGATAAACAGATCGCGCCCATCTACCCAGGCAATCCAGCCGCGGCCATTGGCATTGAGTTTGCCTTCACTCAGTTCGCTGTGGCGCAAATCCACCCAGGTCACATCGCCAAATGTGGTGTAGGGAAAACTGCCGAACGTAAACCACAAGGGATCGGCTTCATGCGCAAACAACACCAAGCCACGAATCGGAACCCGCGTCACTTCCCAGGCGGCGGCTGGCGCGGCGGCTCCCGCCGGCCGCGTCAGCTGATACTGCCAGGCAATGCGATCGCCGCCGAGTAACCGAAAGGTTTTGTCGATGCGCAATCCGGTTTTCTGCTCGTCTACCGGCCCTTGTAGAGAACGTGAGTTACCAGAGCCTGTTAATGTATAAGGTAGATTGTCGAAGGAATCGGGCGGCGGCCAGCCCCAACTGGTTTGGGGACTGATCCAGAGCGTGGAGCCCCAATTAGCCGGGTCGCGTTCGGATTTCAGTGACAGTCGTTCCTGATCGCGATAGACCATAGAAGACAGCCGGCCACCGTGAGCCGGACTGACGGTCAGCACAAGCTGTCCGTCGGCCAGCTGATGACTTACCTGTTCCGGTGGCGGCGACACCAGTTTGGGTTCACAGGCACACAGTGCAAGCGCGAGACCCGACATGTAAAGTTGAAAACGCATAGTGCTTCCTTGTTGGTTTTGGTGAATGCGTTTTCTCTCGTCTACTACAGCGTTTTTTGTTTGACGCCTTTTATTGTTGACCGAATTTTTTATCCGCCTTGGGTGCAGGCAGCTCCGGCAAGTTATGGGTAATCATGGTCAAGCCCCGTTGATAATAGTCGGTGCTTAACTGGTGCTCGCCCAGGGCCGCGGTCAAGCGGGCCAGTTCGGCGTAGGTTTCGGGCTGCGGCATTATATTTGCGCTGGCCTCAAAATATTCGCGCGCCTTGCCCCACAATTGGTTGCGCAGTGCGATGCGGCCTAAGGCCAGCAGGAGTGTGGCATTGCGCGGCCGTTCTTTTAGCCAGCTTTCTGCGGTGATCAATTGACGGGCCACATCGTCACCTGCCAGTCGGCCATAACTGTCCAACAGGCTATCGTCCCATTCTTTATTGAGCGCCTTGCGCAAAATGGATTCCGCTTTGGCCTGAGCGTTATGCCTGACCAATAATTCCACGTACACCAGAATCAACGCGGGCAATTTTTGTGCGCGTTTGTCGAGCTTGGCCCACACCTCGGTCAACAGCTCAACGGGATTGCCGGCGCTGGCATCTGCCGCCGTGCGCAATTTATGCGACCAACAACGCAGCTCTATGTCTTGTAGTTGGGCATCGCTCATAGGTTTATACTTTTTCAGCGTGGGCAGCAGCGCTTCCAGATCGGCCCAGTCTTCCAATGCCATGTAGCATTGGCGCAACATATCCAGCACCACCGGATGATGCGGTGTTTCTTCATGCACGCGCTCCAGCGCGGCAATGCACTGCTCATAACGCTGATCCATCAACTCCATGCGCGCCTGCGCCAGCGCGGTTGCCAGCTTGTGCTGGCCGCCCACGGATTCGGCTTTGGCGAGCAATTGCTGCGCTTCGTCGCGATCACCCAGCTCATAGGCGGATCGCGCCGCCGCTAAATAGTTGATCACCGGTACCATACTGCGGTTGGCGGTTTTCAGCAGTTGTTTGCGCGCCTGCTTCCAGTTGCCTTCCATGAAATCCACCAAACCCGCTGCCAGTTGCTTGCGATGCTGTTCGTCACTGCCTTGCACAACATAGCGGGTGGCGCCCATCACGCCGCCTAAAATACCAAACAGAATTTTCAGGCTGTACCAGGTGATCAGTGTGGTGAGTACCAAAAAAATCACCGCAAACCAGACACTGGTTTCCAGGCTGTAACCGTAAATAGACACCAGGATATAGCCGCTGTCGCGCGCCAGTTCACCAATCAGCAATCCGCCGGCTAACAGTGCGGCGGCCATCAGCAGGAGTAGGCGCTTCACTGCGCGGCCTCCTGCTCAAAGCGCAATTGGGCGCGGAAGGTTTCCAGCGCCTGGTTGCTGCCGGAAATATCGGGCAGGGTCTGGCTTACGTTCAGCGCTTGCAATTGGGTGAGCGCATCAGCCAACTGATCGCGCTCTGGACTCACCGGAAAATAGCTGCGCATCCACTCGACCGCACGGCCGATACTGGCCTGATAGAGCCTGCTGTCGTTACGCAGCAGTGCCCATTGCGCGGTTTGCAATTGGTTTTTGATATTGGCGCGCAGGTTTGCTTCATGCTCCGGAGGCATTAACGGTTCTACCGGTTTGTCGTACCGGCGCACGCGCACAAACGCCGTGAGCTCTTCGGCAAAACGCCGCCAGGCAAAGGTAATTTCTTCCCACAGATTGTCGGCTTCGCGCTGCCATTTTTTTACGTTGGGCTCGCCTTCAAACTGGCGCGGTGCCGCCGCTAACGCAAGGCCATCCATCCGGCCCATCAGCGCATCCATTTGATAATAGATGCCGCTGTAATCCACATCGGTGACCGCGTTGAGCGCTTGCATGTCGGCGGCGATTTGTTTGCGCACGGCCAACAGGCCGGCGGGGTTACCCAATTCCGTGGCGGCCTGAGCCAGCAAGCCATCGGCCAGCACCATCAGGCGCTCGGCGCTCTCGGTCGATTTTTCCAGATGCAGCCGTTGATTGGCCTGGCGCATGAGAAAACGCGCTTCATCAATCAGGAACCGGGCCCGGCTGCTGCTGGACAATTGCGCCAGGCGGCGCGATTGTTCCGCCAGTTGGGTATTCACGCGCTCGTTGAAATCGCGCCAGGCCTGGTCGCGTTCTGCGCTCACCTGTTTGAAATCCAACAGCGCTGATTCCAATTGGCGCGTCACATCCTGACGGGCGTTCTGCAAGCTGGCAATGTCGGTCGCCTGCTTTTCAACCACCGCAGCGAGTGTCTGGTGGTGCTGACCGGTTTGTTGATGCAGCCAATATCCACCTCCGGCCGCTGCGGCTGTCACCAGCACCAGCGCAATCCAGATGGGCGCGGGGTTAAAGCGCTGCACTGCATCCGATGCCGGATTCTTCACGACAGGCGCTTCGGGCGCGGGCGTCGGGTTATGGGTCAATTCCTTGTTATCCGGATCGTCTGTGGTTTGCACCAACGTGAGTGTCCTCTGAAGATTAGTCGTGATGAGATGCCGAGCATCCGTGTCATTATCGCCCGAGAGACTGCAGCGCCTCGGCCATGGCGTTATCGGATGCGTTCACCGCTACCGTAATATGCCTGAATCCCCGGGTCTCGGCCAGCGCCGCCACCCGCTCACCGGGCACCACCAATGGCCAGGTCAGGCAGGCCTCGAGCGCCTGCTGGTTCGCCAGTGTCTGGCACAGGTTGTCCAACGACTCACCGCTGTGCACCGTCAGCACGGCATCGCCCGCCGCCAATGCGCCTGCCACCGAACTGGCAGCCTGGTCCGGCAGCACCCGTCGGTACAAGGCCAGCTGATCCACCCGGGCACCGCGCGCGCTGAGCGTGTCGGCCAGGTGCGTGCGGCCGCCCTCACCCCGGAACAATAGCACCGCCTGATCGGTCAGATCGGCCAGTTCGGGCAATGCCAGCAAGGCTTCACTGTTCATGGCGGAGTCGATGGCAGGCCGGCCCACCACCGGCAGGCCGGCCTGCTCCAGCGCCCGGCCCGTGGCCGCACCAATGGCCAGATAGCGGGTATGCAGCGGCAGTTGCGGCCAGTAGTCACTGAGCCATGCCACACCTTCGCGCACGGCGTTCTGGCTCACAAACACGGCCCAGTGGTAGCGATCGAAATCGAGGATGCGGGTGCGAATCGCCTGGCGTTCAGCTTCGCCGGTAACCGGTTCGATGGCCAGCACGGGTACATCCAACACCTCAAACCCGAGCGCGGCAAAGGCGGCGCGGGATTCGGCCGCCTGGGCGGCAGGTCGGGTCAACCACAGCCGGCGGCTCATGCCTGACCGTACACCTCGGCCAGAATGGCATCGGCGCCGGCGGCCAGCAGCCGCTCAGCCAGGGTCACCCCCAGCGTTTCGGCCTGCGCCACCGGGCCACGGATTTCGTCGCGCAGAATGCGCTTGCCATCGGTACTGGCCACCAGGCCACGCAAAAACAACTGGCCCTCCTGATGGATCGCAAAGCACCCGATGGGTACCTGACACCCGCCCTCCAGGCGCCGGTTCATGGCGCGCTCGGCGGTCACCTGCTGGGCAGACAGTTCGTGGTGCAGTGGCGCAATCAGCGCTTTGATGGCGTCGTCATCGGTGCGGCATTCAATGCCCACGGCACCCTGGCCACCGGCGGGCAGGGATACATCGGTCATCAGGTATTCGGCGATGCGGTCGTGAAAGCCCAGGCGGATCAGCCCGGCCGCGGCCAGGATGATAGCGTCGTAGTCACCGGCATCCAGTTTGGCCAGGCGGGTATTCACATTGCCGCGCAGGAATTTGATCTGCAGGTCCGGCCGCCGTTCCAGCAGCTGGGCCTGTCGGCGCAAACTGGAGGTGCCCACCACCGCGCCCTGTGGCAGATCGGCGAGCGATGGATAGGTGTTGGACACAAAGGCGTCGCGCGGGTCTTCGCGCTGGCAGATCACCGCCAGCCCGAGGCCGGCCGGAAATTCCATCGGTACATCTTTCATGGAGTGCACCGCAATGTCGGCTTCGCCGTCGAGCATGGCGGTTTCCAGCTCTTTCACGAACAGGCCTTTGCCACCCACTTTGGCCAGCGGAACGTCGAGGATTTTGTCGCCCTTGCTCACCAGCGGCACCAGCTCAACGGTGAGATCCGGGTGCAGCGCGGCCAGCCGGTCTTTCACGTAATTGGCCTGCCACAGGGCAAGGGCGGAGGTGCGGGTGGCGATGCGCAGGCGGGCAGTCATTGGGCGTCCTTTTATGGGCTGCAAAAAAACGCGCCAATGATACCAGAGGTTGGATCACAGCCGGGCCAGCAATTCCTTCAGTTCCGGCACGTGCCGGCGGCTGACCACCGGCTTGGTGTCCACGCCCTCTAACCGCAGGCGGAACTGGCCGTCGGGCGCGCGCTCCATGGCTTCAATGTGCGCCACGGACACCAGCGAGTTGCGGTGTACGCGCACAAAGCGCCCAGCCAGTTCGGTTTCAAGGTCTTTCAGGGTGTCGTCGATCAGGGTTTCGCCACCGAGATGATGCACGGTCACATACTTCTGATCGGCGATGAAGAAGCGCACGTCGGCCAGCGGAATCAGCTCCACCCCGCGCCGGGTTTTGGCGCTGATATTGGTGCGCCCGGTTTCGGCCACGGGCGCTTCCCGCAGGCTGGCCAGCTGCAATTTATTGACCTTGCCGGCCTTGTCCAGCACCTTGCGCAGGTCGTCGGCCTGCACCGGTTTCAGCAGGTAACCCACGGCTTCGGTATCAAAGGCATCCAGTGCGTACTGGTCGTAGGCCGTGCAGAAGACGATGGCGGGCGGGCAATCCATCTCCGCGATTTTACGCGCGGTGGCCAGGCCGTCATCGCCCGGCATGCGCACATCCAGCAGCACCACGGCCGGGTCGTGCTCGTCGATGGCCGCCAGGGCTGATTCGCAGTCTTCGGCTTCAGCCACCACGGTGTATTCCTTCAGGTCTTCCAGCAGCCGGCGCAAGCGCGCGCGGGCCAAGGGCTCATCGTCTACGATCAACACGTCCATTAGTTGTCTTCCCCCAGCGGATAGCTGATCCGCACGATAAAATGATCCTGTTCGGGCGCCGCCACGCACTCGGCTTTGCGGCCAAAATGGGCATCCAGGCGGGCGCGGATGTTGTTCAGCGCCAGGCCATTGCCCGGTTTGTGCGCACCTTCACCAAGTGGATTGCGCACCTCAATGGTGAGCCGATTATTGGCCGTGCGCACGGCAATCTCAAGCAGACCGCCGCCCTTGCGTGACCCAATACCGTGGTAGATGGCGTTTTCCAGCAGCGGCTGCAACATCAGGCTGGGCATGGTGGCCCCCTCGGGCAAGGCTTCCACCTGCCAGTTTACCTGCAGCTTGTCGCCCAGGCGCGCGGCTTCCATGTCCAGATAGCGTCGGCCCAGCGCCAGTTCCTGCTCAACCGGCACCAGCGCCGCCTCACTCAGGCTCGCGCGGAACAGGGCAGACAGGTCTTCCACCATGCGCTCGGCCCGGGCGGCATCGATGGCGATCAGGCTGGCAATGGAGTTCATGGAGTTGAACAGGAAATGCGGCCGGATGCGCGACTGCAGCGCCTGGATGCGCGCCTCCAGCTCGGCCCGTTCGCGCCGGCCCAGTTGCTGTTGTAAATAGAAATACTGCAGGCCAATGCCGGCAAAAATCGCCGCCACAAAGACATCGGCGGCCAGGCTGTACCAATCCAGCGGGGTGTCGGTCCACCAGTAGCCCAGATAGAACCACTGCCCCAGCAGGGCAAAAGTGAGGGTCATCAACAGGATCAGGCCATAGCTGAAAGCCACGGCCCCCCACAGGGGGATGGTGGACAACCAGGGCCGCAGGCGACAGATACAGGCGGCGCTGGCCAGTGCCACCCAGAGCACCAACAGCGACGACAGGGCCACGTCCATCCAGTTTAAATTCTGCAGGCCACCGTCATCATTGAGCGCCAGTACCAGAGACAGCATCACCACAATCGCCACCAGCCGCAGCAAAGACGGGCCGGTGCACAGGTTAGGCAGGAACTGCGTAGATTTATCCATGTTTGTAATTATTCGCTCCCGTTGGGCGTTTGCGCGCCGCTTTGTGGCGCTCAGCCGCCAGAAATCCTTTGAATATGCTGCCAGATACCGCCTGGACGATAGAGCCCGGGGGCCGGTATGGCTATAATGCACGCCGTTTTTTCACAGCCCCTATTTTCATAGCCCCTAGGACCAGACCATGAGCAAAGACACCAACCAATCCTGGGGCGGCCGCTTCAGTGAGGCGACAGACGCCTTCGTAGCCCGCTTTACCGCCAGCGTCGATTTTGACCGCCGCCTCTACCGCCAAGATATTCAAGGCTCCATTGCCCATGCCACCATGTTAGCGGAAGCCGGCGTGCTCACCGAGGCGGAAAAAACCCAGATTATCGATGGCCTGACCGGGATCCGCGCCGACATTGAAGCCGGTAAATTCGAGTGGTCGGTAGCACTGGAAGACGTGCACATGAACATCGAATCGGCCCTCACCCAACGCATTGGCATTACCGGTAAGAAACTTCATACCGGCCGCTCGCGCAACGATCAAGTGGCGACCGACATCCGTCTGTATTTGCGTGACGAAATCGACGCCATTGGGGCCGAACTCACCCGCTTGCAGCAGGGGTTGATTGGCCTGGCCGAGCGCAACGCCGATACCATCATGCCCGGTTTCACCCACTTGCAAACGGCCCAGCCGGTGACCTTTGGCCACCATTTGCTGGCCTGGAATGAAATGCTGGAGCGCGACCATGGCCGCCTGATGGATTGCCGCAAGCGGGTCAATCAATCGCCGCTGGGCGCCGCTGCGCTGGCCGGCACCACTTACCCGATTCAGCGCGAACTCACCGCCCGGCTGCTGGGCTTTGATGCCCCCACCGAGAACTCGCTCGATTCCGTATCGGACCGCGATTTTGCCATCGAATTCTGCGCCTTTGCCTCGCTGCTGATGACTCACCTGTCGCGCGCGAGCGAAGAGCTGGTGCTTTGGACCAGCGCCCAGTTCAACTTCATTCACCTGCCCGACCGCTTCTGCACCGGCAGCTCGATCATGCCGCAAAAGAAGAACCCCGATGTGCCCGAGCTGGTGCGGGGCAAGTCCGGCCGGGTCAACGGCCACCTGATCGCACTGCTGACGCTGATGAAATCCCAGCCGCTGGCCTACAACAAGGACAATCAGGAGGACAAGGAGCCCTTGTTCGACGCCGTGGATACGGTCAAAGACTGCCTGCGCGCCTTCGCCGACATGATCCCGGCCATTGAACCCAATGTAGCGTCCATGCGCGAAGCCGCCCGCCGGGGCTTTTCCACCGCCACCGATCTGGCCGATTATCTGGTGCGCAAGGGCGTCGCCTTCCGCGATGCCCACGAGATTGTGGGCAAGAGCGTGGCTTACGGCATCGCCCAGAAGAAGGATTTGTCGGAAATGCGCCTGGACGAATTGCGCCAGTTCAGCGACACCATTGAGCAGGATGTGTTCGATGTACTGACCCTGGAAGGTTCGGTCGCGGCCCGCAATCACGTGGGCGGTACCGCGCCCGATCAGGTGCGCGCCGCCTGCGGGCGCGCCAGGGACAAGCTCGCCACTCGGGGCTGAGGCGTCGGGCCGGGCAACGGACTGCCCGCAACCACCACTATTCAACCCGCCTCCAGAGCCTATACTGGGAATGAACCAGTAAGCGCGTAGTCATGGCTCAAGAACCCAAAATCGAAAAACTGCTCACCACCATTGAGCTGCTGAAGGCGGAAAACCGCCAATTGCAGGCGTCGCTCGACGCCTATACCTTGTCGGTGCAGGACAAAGAAGACCACGAGCGCTTTTTCGAGCACTGGGCCAACCGGCTGGCCAAGCCCGAGCTGAACCAGGAAATGGACAAAGCGCTGGCGGCGCTCAGCCTGCACCTGCAGCTGGATTTCATGACGCTGTTCGATTTCGACAGCGCGCAACCCGCCTTTGAATACAATACCGGTTACCCACCCAGGCAACAGTCCGATACCCACGCCGACCAACCCTCGCTCAATTACCCATGGATTTTCAGCGTTATCCGCCAGGGCATGACCAGCATCATCCACGACCGCGAACGCCTGCCCGCCGAAGCGAACACCGACCGGGACACGCTGGCACTGCACGAGATCCGTGCGCTGATTTCAGTGCCCTACTTCAATGCCAATGGCCTGGTGGGCGTGGGTACCTATGGCGTGAATCAGCACGCCAGAAACTGGGATCCGGCACACATCAAACTGCTGGAAGACTTTACCAAAATCGCCTTCAGCCACCAGGCGCAACAAGCCATGTTGCGCCGGGAAACCGTGCAACAGGATTTGTTGTTGTCGGTGATGGAATCGGCACAGGTGGGCTATTCCATCTGGCAAGACCAGGGCCCGGTAATCTACTCACCCAACTGCGGCCCTTTGTTTGGTTATCCCGCGGGCACCGCCATCGATGTGTTTGAACACGTTCATGAAGACGACAAAGAATTGGTGATGGGCAAAATCATGGAGGCCATCAAAACCTCTGCGCCCAACGAATTTATTTTCAGAGCCTATGATCGTTTGGGGCAATTGCACTGGTTTCACCATAAAACCAGTCTGATCCGGTCCGACGACAACGGCCGCGTGCAACGACTGGTCAGCAGCTTTACCAATATCGATGCCGAGCAGGAAGCCAAAAAGCAACGCAAGCTCACCCGCAAACTGGAATCGCAACTGGCCCGACTGGTGATCAACCTGCATCGCGAAGAAGGCAGTCAGGCGCAAACCTACGAGCGAACACTGAAAGAATTAGCGAAGCTGGTTGAGGCGGACCGCTGTTTTATTTTTTACCGGCGCGACGACAAAGATTCACCCCGGCTGCGTTATGAATGGCAGGCGCCCGGGTTGGAACCTGTGAGTCGGTTTTGGGACAAGGTGAAAACCAGCCAGTACTTTACCAAAGACACACCGCTG
This sequence comes from Simiduia agarivorans SA1 = DSM 21679, assembly GCF_000305785.2. Lineage (NCBI taxonomy): Bacteria > Pseudomonadati > Pseudomonadota > Gammaproteobacteria > Cellvibrionales > Cellvibrionaceae > Simiduia > Simiduia agarivorans. Next base: position 2,621,773 of record NC_018868.3, read on the forward strand.
TTTTTTGACGCCAATAACGGCGCACATGCCCGGTTGATTCCGGCACAAGACAAAGCCCGGGCCGTGATGGTATTACCCATGCTGCCCATTTATTTGTTTGATGCTTATCTCGTTGTCGAACGGATGCAATCCGACAAAGCCTGGAGCGGCGTGGACAAGCGATTTGGCTCTACCGTGGCAGACGCCATTGGCATCTGTTATGTGCGCAACAAACTCAATGACCGGTTAATCCGCAGCGAGCAGCGGTTCCGCGATGCCATGGAAACCACCCGCGATGGCATTTGGGAATGGGATCTGGACACCGACGAGGTCTACATCAGCCCCAGCTTGTATCGCATGGCAGGCTATGAACCGGGCGAGCTACCCATGAGTGCAAGCACATTGCGGGGACTGGTACACCCCGACGATGAACCGATGGTTGTGGCGGAGATGCAAAAATTAAAGCAGGGCGGCCTGCCGTTTGAAGAGGGCCGGTTGCGCTGGCGCCACAAAAACGGGCGAACCCTGTGGGTCTATGGCCGCGCACGCTGCACCGAACGCAGGCCCGATGGCAGCGTGCGACGGATTCTGGCGGTGGTTTCGGATTTCACCCAGGTGGTCAGTCAGGAAAAAGCTCTCAAGCAGGCACGCGCGCAGGCCGAAAGCGCCAACGTGGCGAAGACCGAATTTCTGGCGCGTATGAGTCACGAGATCCGCACGCCCATGAATGCCATCATCGGCATGTGCCATCTGGCACAGGACACCCAGCTCGATGACCAGCAAAAAGCCTACCTCGAACACATTGATACTGCCGCCAACTCGCTGCTGCACATCATCAATGAAATTCTGGACTTCTCCAAAATCGAGGCCGGCAAGCTGGACCTGGAACAATTGCCGTTTCAGTTCGAGTCGCTGTTTGATCAGTTGGATAAATTGCTCAGCCTGAAAGCCGCGGAAAAAAACCTGGAGTTGTTATTCCAACCCGATCCCGATATTCCGCCCATGCTGGTAGGCGACAGTCTGCGCCTGGGTCAGGTGCTCACCAATCTGGTCTCCAATGCCATAAAGTTTACCGCCGAAGGCCAGGTGTTGGTGCGCGCCCGGCTCATCGGGAGTGAAGATGAACAGGTCGATGTCGAATTTGCCGTAAAAGATACCGGCATCGGATTGACGGAAGCCCAACGGGCGCAGTTGTTCAATCCTTTTACCCAGGCCGACGGTTCAACCACCCGCCAGTTTGGTGGCACCGGCCTTGGCCTGTCCATTTGTAAACGCTTGGTCAATCTCATGCACGGCGACATCCGGGTAGAAAGCCGGCCGGGTAAAGGTTCGGATTTCATATTCAATGTAAAACTGACCCGCGCCGCCAAAACCGACCTGTTGCACAGCCGGCAAATACCGGCGTTATCCAGTCTGCGGACCTTGATTGTCGATGACAATCCCACGGCACGGGAAGTGATCAGTGCCACTGCGCGCTCGCTCCAGCTGGAGGCGAGCACCGCCGACAGCGCCCGACAGGCCCTGACCGCCACCGGAGCATCCGGCGCCAACTACGACCTGATTCTGATGGACTACGCCATGCCGGATATGGATGGCATCACCGCCAGCAAGGCCATCAGGGCCAGCCAGGCGGATAGCCCGCCCATGATCATCATGGTGTCTGCCTGCGACCGGGACACCATCATGACGGAGGAAAACCGGGCTATCGTGGATGGCTTTGTGGCCAAACCGGTGACCCAATCGCGCCTGTACGACGCCATTACCCGGGTGTTGGGCACCCAACCGGAACCCAGCGCGGCCAAATCCGATGACCGGCCCGATCACTGGCCCGCGCTGGACGGCGCCAGGGTCTTGCTGGTGGAAGACAACCCCGTGAACCAGAAGGTGGCCCAGGGCCTGCTGAAAAAGCAATTGGTGGTCTGCGAGCTGGCCAACAATGGTCAGGAAGCCATCGACGCCCTGCTCGCGAAGGGACCGGATTTTTATCAGGCGGTGTTAATGGACGTGGAGATGCCATTGGTGGACGGCTATCAGGCCACCCGCTTCATCCGGCAGCGCAAAGCCTTCGACAGGCTGCCGGTGATCGCAATGACCGCCCATGCCATGGAAAGCGATCGCCAGCGCTGTCTGGAGGCCGGCATGAACGCCTTCATCCACAAGCCCATCAAGCCCGCCATGCTGTACCAGACCCTGGCGGAGCAATTGCAGTTAAGTCAGCGGCCCACCGCTGCGCCGGAATAGTTGGACAAGTAACCAATATCGTGCCATGTTGGCCTGTAAGGCCGTGGTTAATACCGCGAAATCAAGGCAGATAGTTTCTCGACAGCCTGCTAATCTGAAAGCTGGCCCTCAGGGATACCTAGAGATTCATGGATAAGAAATCGCTGGAGCAGCAACTGGCAGACGCACAGGCGCGCATCGCGCAGCTTGAGGCCCGCCTGCACGCCGAACCTGCGAATAATCTCATCGCCGAGAGCGAGGCCTGGCTGCGCAAGATAACGATTGAGCTGTTTGATCGGGATGACGTCGGGGCGCTCACCGATGCGATGGCCCAGTTGGGTGAATTTCTGCAGGTGGATGATTGCGTTCTGGCCCAGAACCAAGATGGCCAGTTTGTTAACGTCCTGCACTGGCAACGCTACCCGGACCGTTACCCACTGGAACAGTTGCTCGCCATCAAAATGGAGCACATGCCCGATGCCTATGCCCATATGCGCGAGGGTCGGGTTCGCCAGGATCCGGATGTGGTCGCCGGCGGTTACGTGAGCCCCGAAGCCGCCCAGCTGATCAGCCACATGAATATTGGCGCCTATATCACGGTGCCGGTGTTGCATCATGGTGAACTGCACAGCTTTCTGGTACTGATCCAGCGCGAGCGGCCGCGTCGCTGGACCGAAAACGATGTCCATGTGGCTGAAACTTTCAGCGCTTTATTAACCCTGGCGCTCACCCGTCAGGAATCCCTGCGTGCGCTGGGTGCCAGCCAGCAGCGTTATCAGGATGCGCTGGCAGCCACCCGCGACGGTATCTGGGAATGGGATTTGCGCAGCCAACGCATTTTCCTGAGCGAAGGCGTCTTCCGGATGCTGGGCTACGCACCGGAAGCCCGCACTGTGTCACCGGAGGAATTCAAGGCACTGTTGCACCCCGACGAACGCCACCAGTTCGAGCTGTTCGAGCGCTTCGCCGGTGGTGACCATGACATCGAACCCGAATTCAACTCGCGTGAGGTGCGCATGCGCCACAAAAGTGGCCGCGAGGTATGGTGTTTTGTCCGGGCAAAATTTGTCGGCGCCGAACACGGACAAAAGCCGACGAAAATCGTTGGCGTCAATGCCGACATTTCGCGCTTCAAAGCGGTACAAGAAGAACTCACGGTCGCAAAATCGCTGGCCGACTCTGCCAGCCAGGCGAAAAGTGAGTTTCTCACCCGCATGAGTCACGAGATACGCACGCCCATGAATGCCATCATCGGCATGGGCCATTTGCTGAGCGACACACGCCTGAGCCGCACGCAGAAAGATTATCTGTCGAATATTGATCAAGCGGCCAACTCACTGCTTGGTATCATCAACGAAATTCTGGATTTCGCCAAAATTGAAGCCGGCACCATTGTGCTGGAACACAATCACTTCGATCTTTCGGATGCACTCGCCAAGCTGGTGCGCAAAGCGGCACCCGCGGCCGAGCGGAAGAATCTCGAAGTCCTGGTTCACATGGCCCCAGAGGTGCCCCACTATTTACGCGGCGACTCCCTGCGGCTGCGCCAGGCACTGTTCAATCTGCTCGACAATGCGATCAAATTTACCCACAAGGGCGAAATCCAGATCAACGTCAGTGTGCATGAAACCAATACACACTATGTTGCATTAAAGTTCGATGTCTGCGATCGCGGCATCGGCATGACCCGCGAGCAACTGGCGGAATTATTCACCCCGTTCATGCAGGCAGATGGATCTACCCGCCGGCGCTTCGGCGGCACCGGACTCGGACTGACCGTCAGTAAACACCTGATAGAACTGATGCACGGCGAAATTTCGGTAAACAGCTCACCGGGTCAGGGCAGCCAATTCAGTTTCACCGCCCGTTTCGGCCACAGTGTAATAGGCGCGCTACCGGTGCGGGATAAATCACAGAAATTCCGCCACCTGAAAACGTTGGTTGTGGATGACAACAAGGCAGCCCGCCAGATTCTGACCAACCTGGCCACGCACCTGGATCTGCACGTCACGTCAGTGGCCAGTGCCGCCGAGGCGTTCAGCGCCATTGAACTGGCTGATCGCGATCAACCGTTTGATCTGGTCTTAATGGACTACCAGATGCCGGAAATTGATGGCCTGAGTGCAAGCCGGACCATCAAAGAAAAATTATCGCTGTCCCAGATACCTGCCATTATTCTGGTGTCTGCGTTCCACCGCGACGAAGTACTGGGCGACAAGCAATCACAGACTGACATTCCGGTTGAGAGTTTTATTTCCAAACCCATCAGCCAGAGCCACTTATTCGACGCTATTGCCGAAGTCTTTGGCGACAGCGTATTCCGCAGCGATGCCGACCAGTTACCGGCAGAACAGCTGGCGAAAACGCTCAAGGGCGTGCGCGTGTTGCTGGCTGAAGACAATGTGGTGAATCAGAAAGTGGCTGTGGGTATTCTGAATAAAATGGACGTGGCGGTGGATATCGCCAACAACGGCCAGGAAGCCATCGACCTGCTCAACTCCCACGCCTGCAATTACTATGGCGCGGTACTGATGGACATGGAAATGCCGGAAGTGGACGGCTACGACGCCACCCGCCGGATGCGCGCAGGCAATCACTGTAAGGATATCCCCATCATCGCCATGACCGCACACGCCATGCGCGGCGATAAAGAACGGTGCCTGGCCGCCGGTATGGATGCCTACATCACCAAGCCGGTGAAACCCGAATTGCTGTATCAGACACTGGCCAGTTTTATCGCTAAATCAAAACAGACCCAGCCGAATTGATGGCCGACGGTGAGCCCAATCACCACCCTCTGGACAGCGCGCGGGACCGCGAAACCACCGCCCAGATACGCGCGCGCTTTCACGCCCTGAATCAAAGCCGGTTAGCGCTTGCACAGATGTCACTGAGCGAACGCCAGTGCGACGCACTTCGCCTGTTACCCCTTTTGCTGCACATCAACCACCCACGCTTGCCCGGTTTTTGCGGCACTGCGGTGCCCAGTGGTATCAGCCAGTTCGATCCCGATCCACACCAGCTGCAATTGGCCCGCAAAATCACACCGGGATTCCGCTATGGTGGAACGCGCAACCGATCCAACCAACTCGCCGCGCTGTATGTGATGGGCAGCGTTGGCACTGTGGCGCAAGGCGCTCACAGCGACATGGATTTCTGGGTGTGTTGTGAATCTTCCGTCGGTCCTGACGATCGTCAGCAGTTAACCGATAAAACCCAGCGCCTGAGCCAATGGGCCAGCGGTCTAGGACTGGAATGGCATTTTTTTGTGATGGATGCCGACGCCTTTGCCCGTGGCACCTTGCAAACGCTGACCACGGAGAGCAGCGGCAGCGCGCAACATTTCCTGCTGCTCGATGAATTCTATCGCTCGGCCATATTGCTCGCCGGTCAGGAACCGCTTTGGTGGTACATGAACGCCGCCAATCGCGCGCGTTATTCTGAACAGCGCGCATTGTTTCAGAAAACCCGGTTCCTGCGCGAAGAACAGTGGCTCGATTTTGGCCCCGTTTGCGATGTGCCACCCGAGGAATTTGTTTCCGCTGCTGTCTGGCAGCTTTACAAGGCCATCAGTTCACCGCACAAATCGCTGCTGAAATTGTGGCTGCTTGAAGTCTATCTTGGTCGCTACCCACAGGTATTGACGCTGGCAGATAAAATGAAGCTGTTGGTTTATGCCGGCAATTTTCACCCCGAATCGCTCGACCCTTATTTATTGTTATTGCAGGAGCTCACCGACTATTTTGTCAGCCGTAAGGAGTTTGATCGCCTGGAATTAATGCGCCAGTGTTTTTATGTCAAACTGGCCAAACGCTACCGCGACCTTACCAAACCGCATCACGCACCATTGCGCAACGCGTTGGACGAATGGTTGTGGAACCCGATTGATTTTGAGCACCTCGACAACATGCATCAATGGAATGCGCAGCAGGTAATCAATGAACGCCGCAAATTAACCCACGAGCTCACCAACAGCTACCGGCACCTGTTGCACATGGCGCGCACCACCAGTCCAAACCTCGAACTGGCGCACGAAGACATTGGCGTACTCGGGCGCAAGCTGTTCGCCAGCTTTGAACGCAGCAGTGGAAAAATAGAACGGATCAATATGGGTATCAGCAGCGATCTGCAAGCGCGCTACCTGTTGATAGAGCAGGAACAGAATCAATGGTGTCTCTACATCACCAATCGTCGATGGGAAAAAACCCGCACGCCATTGATCGGTCACGGGCAATTGGCGTTCGTATTGCTGTGGGCCTATTGCAATGGCGTGCTCACCCCGCAGTCGCGGCTGCGCTGGCTGACTGAATCCGCCCATCAGGATCTGCGCCCATGGCTGCGCTGCATGACATCGCTACCCCTGTTACCCTGGCACGAAGCCAGACACGATGCGTTTACCCGCAAGGCCAGTGCAGAGCTTTGGGTGGTGTTGGTCAATGATCCGGGCCACTTACCGGATTTCAGTTTTTATTCAGACCGACCGGAAACCGATCCACTCAATACCAGTGCCGGCAGCCTGATCCGGCACCTGCAATTAATTACCCGCAACAGCTGGGGCGAAATTCATTGGCACAACCTTGGCGATTCACTGGCGGAATTAATCGCGCGCTTTGGCGATCAACAACCCAGACCCGGCCAGATGGAAGTCCGCAGCCTGTCGCGCGTCGCAGCGACATTGATTGAGCAACGCCTGAGCCAGTTGCTGCAGCGATTGCACTCGTTGGTTGATGCCAGGCTGTTGCTGGTCAATGGCGACCAGATCATTCTCTGGGATGGTGCCGACAGCGGCGGCTTTGACTCGGTCGATGCACTTTTTTGCCACCTTGCCAAACCCAGGCAACGCAAAACCCCCTGGCAATTGGACAACCCGGACCATCTACCGGATAACCTGATACTCCTGCGCGGACCGGCACAGTTTCAAACGGAAGGCTTGCAGGTATTTTATCGGATCACCGGCCAACACGCCGAAGTCCTGGTGCACGATGAATGCGGCAGCATGGTCCACTTCCGCACCAGCTACTACCAGCGCGATAACCTGCTCAAGCCGCTGCACCATTTCCTGCGCGCAATTGTCCAGCGGTTGCCGCTGGATCAGCATCGCTGGCTGTTCGGCATCATTCCCATCCAGTTTTATCAATGGCATGACACCGGCCGCTGGCAACAACAACATGCCACCAGCGATATCAGCCGGTTGCCTCTTGGGCGGCTGCATATCGCTGTGCTGGATATGAATGATGCGCCCACCGCGCCCGGGCAATGGCGACTGCAGGCCTGGCTGGACCATCAGGCCATCGAAGGTGAGCCCATGTGCCGGGCCATTGCTGCGGCGGTATTGGCTTGCCGCAGCTCCGGTGAGCGCTATCCCGTGCACATCACCGATCTGGAAATCGACGCCTGTAAACGTTCACTGCCCGTGCTGGGCCAGTTACAATCCAGCCATTATCTGACCGTCAAGGTGCAGCTGGAAGCCGCCATCAACAGCGCAATGCAAGCCTTATAACGCGAGGCATGCGTTTTACTGCAGTTGAGAGGACAGCCATCCTAACGGTATACTTTCGCCCCCTTTTTCAGAGCAAGATCATGAAACACATTTGCATCCTGTGCGCATTGTGTCTGTTCCTCACCCTGGCCGGTTGCGGTCAGAAGGGCCCGCTGGTGGTTCCTCAACCCGAACAGTCTGAATCCACCGCTGAACAATAACCCTCAGGTTTTAACCATGGCTTACTTTCCCCGCGTGCAGGGTCGCTTGCACGTTGAATCCCTGCCTCTGGCGGATATCGCGCACGAATTCGGGACCCCCACCTATGTGTACAGCCGCGCCGCCCTGACCGATGCCTTCCAGGCGTATCAGCACGCCCTCGGCGACCATCCCGGACTCGTGTGCTTTGCGGTAAAGGCCAATTCTAACCTGGGCGTTCTGGGGCTGTTGGCCGACCTGGGCGCGGGTTTCGATATTGTCTCTGAAGGTGAACTGGAGCGGGTCTTACTGGCCGGCGGCAAGCCCGAAAAAATTGTCTTTTCCGGCGTTGGCAAAACCCCGGCTGCCATGCGCAAAGCGCTGGAAGTGGGCGTGCATTGTTTCAATGTGGAATCGGAAGCCGAGCTGGAACTGCTGTCGGAGGTGGCCCTGCAATGCGGCACCACGGCGCCGGTTTCGCTGCGGGTGAACCCGGATGTGGATGCCAAAACCCACCCCTACATTTCCACCGGCCTGAAAGAGAACAAATTCGGGATCGATATTGCGCGCGCGCCCGAAGTTTACGCCCGTGCCGCGGCGTTAGCAGGCTTGCGGGTGGTGGGCGTGGATTGCCACATCGGTTCCCAGCTCACCGAACTGGACCCCTTTCTGGATGCGCTCGATCGCCTGCTGGCGCTGATTAATCAACTCAAACACCGCGGCATCTCGCTCGAACACATCGATATTGGCGGCGGCCTGGGCGTGACCTATCAACAGGAAACACCGCCGCCCATCGCCGAGCTGATCAATGCCGTCAAAGCGCGCCTGTCGGACTCGGGTCTGGCCCTGGTCATGGAGCCCGGCCGCTCCATTTGTGCCAATGCCGGTGTATTGCTGACCGAAGTGCTGTTCCTGAAGCCCACCGAGCACAAGAACTTTGCCATTATCGACGCCGCCATGAACGACAACATCCGGCCGGCCTTATACCAGGCCTGGCAAGGTGCGGAAGTGGTGGATCAGCACGCGGGCGAAACCAAAACCTGGGACCTGGTGGGCCCGGTCTGTGAAACCGGCGATTTTCTCGCCAAGGATCGCCCTCTGGCACTTGCAGCCGGCGACCTGATCGCAGTAATGTCCACGGGAGCTTACGGCTTTACCATGAGTTCCAATTACAACAGCCGGCCCCGCGCCGCTGAGGTGATGGTAGACGGCGACCGCGCCCACCTGGTGCGCGCACGTGAAACCCTGGCCGACCTGACTCGTGGCGAGAGCCTGTTACCCAATTGAACCCGTTTATCCAGGCCCGTGGGTCCTGGGATAGACGACCGGGAAAAGTAATACCATGCGCCTCCGCTTTACCAAAATGCACGGCCTCGGCAATGACTTTGTCATGATCGATGCCATCAGCCAGCGGGTCCGGCTGACCCCGGAAAAAGTCCGCCAGTTGGCCGACCGCCGCTTCGGAGTAGGTTGCGATCAGGTACTGATCGTAGAAGAACCCACCTCACCTGACGTGGATTTCCGCTACCGGATTTACAACGCCGATGGCAGCGAAGTGGAAAACTGCGGCAACGGCGCGCGTTGCTTCGCCAATTTCGTGCGCGAACGCAAACTCACCGGCAAGCAATCAATCGTGGTACAAACCGCCGCTGGCGTGATGACCCTGAACATTGCCGACGGCGATAAAGTGCAGGTGGATATGGGTGCGCCCGTGCTGGTGCCCGCGCAGGTGCCATTTCAGGCCAATGAGCAAGCGGCGACCTACGCCATCGAAGCGGATGGCCAGCAATGGCAGGTGAGCGCGGTGTCCATGGGTAATCCGCATTGCGTGCTGGTGGTGGACGACACCGAGACTGCCCCGGTGGCGACGCTCGGCCCCGTACTGGAAGCGCATCCGTCCTTCCCCAACAAAGCCAATGTGGGCTTTATGCAGATCCTGTCGCGACGCGAAATCAATCTTCGGGTCTACGAGCGCGGCGCCGGAGAAACCCTGGCCTGCGGCACCGGCGCGTGCGCGGCAGTGGTAGCGGGCCGGCTGCGCGACCTGTTAGACTCGGACGTTGTGGTCAACCTGCCGGGTGGCAGCCTGACCATCCAGTGGCAAGGCGGCGAACACCCGGTGGTGATGACCGGGCCTACGGCGCACGTTTTCCACGGCCAGATAAAAATCTAATCGCAAGGACTAAACCTGTGTCTGAGCACACGATCAGCGATGCCGAAGTGGCCAAGTACCTGGCCGACAACCCCGACTTTTTCAGCCGCCACGGCGACCTGCTCGCCGACCTGACGCTTCCGCATGAAAGTGGCGAGGCCATTTCGCTGGTGGAAAAACAGGTGTCGGTGCTGCGCGAGCGCAACATGGACATGCGCCACCGCTTGTCCAACCTGCTCGACAATGCGCGCGAAAACGACAAGCTGTTCGACAAAACCAAACGCCTGGTATTGGCGCTGCTCGAGGGCCGGCGCGCGGAAGACACCATCAATGCGTTGCACTACAGCTTTGACAAAGACTTCCAGATCCAATTCACCCGCCTGGTGTTGTTCCGGCCACAAACCGGCAAACTGGGCCAGGCCCGTTGCGTCACGCTCACCGACGCCAAGGCACCGCTGGGGCGTATTCTGAAAACCCAGAAAGCGTTTTGTGGCCAGCTGGCCAATGAAGAAAAAGCCTACCTGTTCGGCGAGCAGGCACCGCTGGTGGCGTCTGCTGCCTTGGTACCGCTGATGCACGGCACCTGTTATGGCTTGTTGGTAGTGGGCAATCGCGACGCCAACTATTACCGCTCCAGCATGGGCACCCTGTTTCTGAGTTACATCGCCGAAGTGTTGAACCGGGTCTTGCCCTACCAACTGGACGCTTGATGGACAGCGCGCCCTTCAGTCAGGAACTGGAATCCTTTCTGGTCTGGCTGGCGCGCGAACGCCGCCTCTCCTCCCACACCTGCGCCGCCTACGCCCGCGATCTGGCCAAGCTCCAGCAATTTTGCGCCCAGCGCAATCTCGGCCTGGCCGATCTGGACGTGCACGCCGTGCGCCAATGCCTGGCCCAACAACATCGCGCGGGTCTGGCCGGTAAAAGCTTGCGGCGCTGGCTCTCCGCCCTGCGCAGTTTTTTTGCCTACGGCGTACGCCAGCGCTGGTTGGCGGCCGACCCCGCCGCCGGCATCACCGCCCCTAAAGTCGAGAAAAAGCTGCCCGCCACTCTGGATGTGGACGAAGTGGGCCAGCTGTTGAACTTCAGCCAGGACGACAGTCTCTCCAGCCGGGATCTGGCCATGCTGGAGCTGACCTATTCGTCCGGCCTGCGCCTGGCCGAGCTGGCAGGGCTCGACGTCACCGATCTGGACCTGTCCGATGCCACGGTCCGCGTCACCGGTAAGGGCAACAAAAGCCGGGTACTGCCAGTGGGACGGATGGCCGTGAGGGCGCTCCGGCAATGGCTCAAGGAGCGCGCGGACCTCGCCGCCGCCGGCGAAACCGCGCTGTTTGTCAGCCAACGGGGTAGTCGCATCAGCCATCGCCGCATTCAGCAACTGTTTGGTGAACACAGTCTGCGCCAACAACTGGACAAAGCGGTACACCCGCACATGCTGCGCCACTCCTTTGCCAGCCACATGCTGGAATCCTCCAGCGACCTGCGCGCGGTGCAGGAGTTACTGGGTCACGCCAACATCTCCACCACCCAGATATACACTCACCTGGATTTCCAGCACCTCGCCAAGGTCTATGATCAGGCCCACCCACGCGCCCAGAAAAAAGGGCCCACCGACGCCGAGTAACGCGCGCCCGCCCGGCCTCTGTTCAGAACGCTGGGCGCATGATAGTCTCAATGATCAATCGCACGTCAGTCCAAGCCCAATAACATCGACGGCGATATAGGGGTAGGTGTATTTTGACCAGCACAATCAAGCTCATCAGTTTCGATCTGGACAACACGCTCTGGGATGCCACCCAGCTGTTGACGGCCGCGGAAATCCATACGCACCAGTGGCTGGAGCAGTTCTGCCCCAAGCTCACGCGCAAGTACAGCGCGGATCAGTTGCGCATGGCGCGCATGGAGTATTGGCAACGCCACCCCGAATTCCGTCATCTGATCACCCGCGTGCGCCGCGACAGCCTGCGCGCCAAACTGATCGAAGCCGGCTATTGCCTGAGCGAGGCCATTGAGCTGGCAGACCTGGCCATGGACGTGTTCATGGAAGCCCGTCACCGGGTGCACTATTACGACCATGCGCTCACCACGCTGGATGACCTGCACAATCACTACCGCCTCGCCGCCATATCCAACGGCAATGCCTGCACCCAGCGCCTGGGCCTGAAGCAATTTGATTTTCATCTCAGCGCCGAAACCGTGGGTGCCGCCAAACCCAGCCCGGAGCCGTTCGAATTGGCCCTGGCCATGGCCGATGCCAACCCTGCGGAGATGGTACATATCGGCGATAACCCGCAAGAAGACATTCAGGCGGCCGCCAATCTGGGCATCAATACCATCTGGTACAACCCCACCAACAAACCCTGGGAACTCCAGCCCTGTCGCCCCAGTGCGACGGTGCGGTGTTTGTCACAGATTCCCGCTGCGATCGCCGGACTGATGCAGGCGCCGCTGGCTGCGCAGTGGGCGTAAGTAAAACCCGCACCAGCTTTTACCGCCGGCTCTATCTCGCCTGGTTGATCAACCGGGGCATCAATAACGTACCGGCCATTCAAGCCGCTACCGGCATGCCCCGACGCACCGCGCAGGACACCCTGAACGCTATCCATGAGCTGGATATTGCCTGCGTATTTGAAGGTGCCAATAAAAATGGTGGCTATGAAATCGCAGACTGGGGGCCAATCAATCCAGCGTGGCTGGAGGCCAATGCCGGCCGGTTAGCGGAAGTGCTGGAATACCCCTTCCCACCTACGCCCACTGCGTGAAAAGCATATACCGTAGGGTGGATTAGCAAAGCGTAATCCACCAAAAAAACCCGGTAAATCGCTGGCTCGCCCTGAATGCCGCAGCCGCGCAAACGCCGCGGAATCCCGGTTCACACCTCAGACCAGAGCGCAAAAGGCACATGCCGTAGGGTGGATTAGCGAAGCGTAATCCACCAAAACAACCCGGCAGGTGCCCGGCCTCTCTGGCATACACTCACTACGCGCATGTGCTGCTTTACCCCATGGGTATCGCGGTGGATTACGCTTCGCTAATCCACCCTACAACAATTTCCTCGGGATGAGCTCCCGTTGGTCGCTGGCCTTCGCTGCGCTTCGATTGACTCAGGGGCGTCCTGCCCCTGACCGCTGCGCGGCGCTGGCGCGGCCCAAATCGTTCCTGACGATTTGTCGAACCGGGGGTTCGAACCAAGACCTTCGGATTTGCCATATAAAAAAGCCCACGCGGGAATGGGTAGAGGGGCTTTTTCAGGGTTGGGCACTGCCCTCGGGATGAGCTCCCGTTGGTCGCTGGCCTTCGCTGCGCTTCGGCTCGAACCCGGGGGTTCGAACCAAGACCTTCGGATTTGCCATATAAAAAAGCCCACGCGGTTGCGTGGGCTTTTTTATATGGCGCACCCGAAGGGATTCGAACCCCAGACCTCTGCCTCCGGAGGGCAGCGCTCTATCCAGCTGAGCTACGGGTGCTTAAACGGAGTCGCGTTCAGCGAGAGCGCGCATGATACGCAGTTGGGGGGCGTTCGTCTATGGTTCACTGGTTTTCGCCGTGGCTGCTTTGTGGCTATAATGCGGGCTTTCGGGCCAATGGTGGCTCAGGTGAAAACAAGGGGAATTTCGTGGCGCAGATGAACAAGGTATGGGGTCTGTTTGCAGCAGCTGGTTTGGGGCTGTGTTTGTCCGTAGTAGCAATGGCCGATCGCCAGCAAGACATTGCAGACCGGATCAAGCCGGCGGGCAAATCCTGCCTGGTGGGCGAAGAGTGCGCGGCCGCGCCCGTCGCAGTGGCGTCCAGTGACGGTCCCCGCAGTGGTGAACAGGTCTATACCACCAAATGCTTCAGCTGCCATGCCACCGGTGCCGCAGGCGCACCCAAGCTGGGTGATGCAGCCGCCTGGGCTCCCCGCATTGCCCAGGGTGCAGAAACACTTTACACCCACGCCATTGGCGGCCTGAACGGCATGCCAGCCAAGGGCCTGTGCATGGATTGCTCTGATGATGAAATCAAAGCGGCAGTGGATCACATGGTGGCCGGCTCTCAGTAACGCCGTTCACTCCATAAAAAAACCCGGCATATGCCGGGTTTTTTTATGCTTGGTCGAATTCGCCATTCAGATCCAGTTACTGCCCGAGACGGATAAACACGTGTTCCTCATCGTAATTATCAAAATACGCGGGTCGCTGCTTATCGGCGGACCGGGTTTCCAACCGACGCTGCTCACGGAACGCTGCAATGCCACCTTCCTGACCATAACCGTTAACGCCGATTTGCAGGGAATCAACAGACACCGCATCCAGTTCTAACGCCGTTTCGATATCGGCGGGCAAACTCAGATTCGGTATAGTGCCTTGCAAGGCGCCATCGATCTGCCATTTGAAATTGTCGCCGAGCGCAGAAACATACACCGACGCCCGGTTAGTGCCAAAACCTGAAAAATCGTAGGCGGCCGACTCATCGTTTAACACCTTGGTGGCGAGCGCTTCTATCTCGCTCACCAGCGTTACTTCGTTCTCGGCGATCAATACCTGAACCTGATCGGCCTGATCCACTTTCACCCGGCGGATAGCCCGATAAGTCAACTGATCTCCATTGGGTTTTGTCGTTGTGGAGCTCCGATAGCCCTGCACCATATTGCTGTCATTCAGCCCCGGGAAAACAAAATTTTTGTCCAGGCGGCGCTGGTTCCATATGCGACCGTAGGCGGAGTTGGCATAAACCCAGTAGTGGGTGATGTCGGAGGCATTGCTGGAAATGGTCAATGCCTCCCCGATTTGATTGTTGTTTTCGAACAGTTCGGGCGACAGCGCATAGCTGACCACGCCATTCGTCACAGTCAGAGTGGCGGCTACTGCGTCCGCGCTGATGTTTTCGGGATAGAGCATGAGATTGACAACGCTGGTATCCGCACCTGCATCAAAACAGACAGACACTGTATCCGTACCGCCAACGAGTCCGAGGTCGGGTTCAGAAGCAAAATCCACTGTCTGTAAGCGCAAGTTGTATTGTGCGTAGCTGTCGATCAATGCGTCACTGTCAAAGCTCACATCCTGACAACTGCAACCGGCGTCAAACCCGCTCTCTACATTGCTCCACACGCCCACATCGCCAGCGGGAACATCCAGCCAGGTGTTTAAACGCCAGACGTTGCCGATTTTACTGACAGACGTCAGGTGCTTTGCAGCTTCGGGCCAAGCCATAGTGGCGGTCCCCTCGGCATCGGGCTGATAGGTTTCCAATACCGCGCCATCCTCGTCATGCACGACCCAGGTCGCTGTGGTATCGGGCACGGTGGACTCACAGTCTGAGCCTTTGGTTACCAACGACGCCGTCAATTCCGGTGTTGGTGTTGGCGTAGGCGTTGGACTCGGGGTTGGAGTTGGCGTAGGTGTTGGGCTCGGTGTCGGTGCCGGCGCGCCACCGCCGCCGCCACAGGCTGCCAGTAACAGTCCTCCCAACATTATCCCCAGGATCTTGTTCATATTGTTATCTCTTCCATGGTCTGATTTTATCGGCCAAAATTAGATCAAAGCATGGCACCTAAAACAACATGGAATCATTGCAAAAATCCGCCCGCTGGCGCCGGCATTGATTAGTATTCATCACCGGTTGTTTGAATTGTTTCGCACAGGAAATGACTGGAAAGTCGATTACACAAATGTACTGCCAATTCAGGGCGATTGAACCAGCACTACCTTGCCGACCGATTGGCCTGAACGCAGGCAATCCAAAGCGGCTTTTGCATCCGCAAAGGCGAACACATGACCTACGTGTGGGGGCGACAGATTCAATGCAACACAACCCTCCAGAAGCGCGTCAAACAACGCTTGCTCCTGCCAAAGCCAGATCAGATTGAATCCAAGTACAGACTTGTTCTCGCTGATCATATTCAGCAAGTCATAGCGCGGACGGGTTAAATAGCGCCAGGCGATCTTTAACCAATTGGGTTTATTGCCAGGGGTGAACTCGGCCGCACCAAATGCCACCAGACGCCCCATGGGCGCCAGTAAATCAAAGGCGTTTTTCTGAACAGCGCCACCGATGCCATCCAACACCAGATGCAGGGGGCGCTCGCCTAAATGCGATTGCAGTTGCTTACCGAAGTCCGGGCCACGCACCAGCACGTCGGTAAAGCCCAGAGCGTGCAGAAACCGTTTTTTGTGTTCATTGCCGACGGTGCCAATCGGATTAGCGCCCATCGCCCGCGCCATCTTCATGGCCTGCAACCCCACACCACCGGCAGCACTTTGAACCAGCACCTGCTGCCCCGGTTTGATATTGCCAAGCTCCGTTAACGCATAAAACGCGGTCAATGCCTGCACGGCAAAAGCCGCGCCCTGTTCGTAGGTCCAATCGTCAGGCAGCCCACGGCAGTGTTGTGGCAATACATCCACGCTATCGGCATAGGCGCCAAAGCGGATGCAGCCAAAGATGCGATCGCCGGGTTTGAAGTCGGTTGCGGCCTGTTCGCCCACAGCAACAACCACACCGGAAAACTCCAGCCCGGGCACAAAACTGCCCGCGGGCGTTGCGGAGTACAAACCGGTGAGGGCAAAAATATCGGCAAAGTTAAGCCCGACGGCTTGCACTGACACGCGGATTTTTTCCGGTGCCAGCGCCGGCATTGGCTCAGTGCACATTGCCAGATCAGACAGAGCGCCCGCTTTGGGCGTGCGCCACACCTGGCGGGTGCATGCTTCGTCGCGCGTCATCGGGGCATCAGTGTCCGGCCAGTCGGGTCAACTCCGCTTTGCCTTCGGCTTCGGCTTCTTTGCGCATCACGCGGATATGGGGTACACCGTTGATGGTCTGAACCCCGTGCATTTCCAGATCTTTGCGTTCGTACACATAGTTGGCAATGGCGGACAGAATATCTGCGGTCAACTCCTGGCCGGGCACCACCAACGGAATACCCGGCGGGTAGGGCACGATTTCATCGCACGCCACCCGCGCCACCAATTCACCTTTGTGGGCGTCCTGGGTCAATGGCAGCTTTTCGCCCTCCGCAAAATAGGCTGTGCGAGGCAGTACCCGCATGGGCGGTAAAGACGGAATGGATTGATGTTTGTGCTCAAGTGGTACGCCGGGCGCTTTTTGCGAAATTTTCTGCAACGCCTGTTTCAGACGCAGCACTTTGCTTTCGGTCGTGCCAATGGTCACCAATACCGTCAGGGTATTGTGGGTATTCTTTTCAATCTGGATGCCGTAGTCGTTAAACAATTCCGCTTGCACGGTGGGTGCCGACATGCCGGCCACGCCCACATCAATGGTGACCTTGGTCACATCCAACCGGATACCATCGTCTTTCAACGATGGATCACACAGGTCCTCCACATCCAATACCCGGAACGCCGTGTGCTCTTTCACGTAATCACGGATTTCCTGCACAAAGCCGAGCGTGCGACTCATGACCGAAAATCCTTCAATACTCATTTGTTTACGCGCCACATCCAGGCTCGCAATCATGCCGTACTGGGGACTGGTGGACGTGTGCATGTTGATGTCTTCACGAAAACGCGCGGCGTCGAAATTTTTCACCCCGTGGCCCACGTGAATCATCGATGCCTGTGAAAATGCCGACAGCATTTTGTGCGTGGAATGGGTCACAAAATCGGCGCCGCATTCCAGCGCGGTGGGACGGAATTCGGGATGGAACCGCCCGTGCGCATACCAGGCTTCGTCGATCAGTACGCGGATGTTGTGTGCGTGCGCATATTCAATAATGGGCTTCAGATCGTAGCGCATGCCGTCGTAGGTACAGCTGGTAAGGATCAGCAGGCGGGCTTCCGGGTTTTCATCGATGGCCGCAAAAATGCGGGCCTTGGACACCGGACCATAAACGCCGTAATTCTGATTCACCGAGGATTCCAGATACACGGGAATGGAACCACTCATGATCATGGCGTGGTGCACAGACTTGTGACAATTGCGGTCCACAATGACCTTGTCACCGTGTCGCATCAGGTACTGCAAGACAATTTTATTTGAGGTGCTGGTGCCATTGGTGACGTAGTAGGTGTGCCGTGCGCCAAAGGTTTTGGCCGCCAGATTCTGGGCATTGCGGATCACACTCACCGGCTCCATCAGCGAGTCCAGCATTTTCACGCTCACCGACAGATCGGTGTTGAACATGTGCTCGCCCATAAACCGGTAGAAATCCACCACCCAGGGACTGGAGCTCAGGCTGTCGCCACTGGAGTGGCCCGGCGTGTGCCAGGAATCGCGCGCGGCAAATACGTACTCTTTCAAGGCGTCGGCAAAAGGCGTGGCGGTTCGCTCGAGCAAAACCCGCCGAAGGCTGCGGTACACCACGCCATAGTTGGATTCGGCCCGCGACAAGACACCTTCATACACGGTTTCGGTGACCGGATTGGTACTGCTGGTAAGCAGGAAGCAGTCGATTTCCGCACGGGTTGCCCGCACCTGCTGGTAACAGCTGTCCAGGCCTTTATCGCCCAGCGAGTGCTCATCCAGGGCGACAATCTGTGTCATCCCGTCGGCCAGGTAACTGGCCAGCTTGTCGGCGCGCCCCTGGCTGATATGCAGCCGGATGGGCGAGCCATCGTCTGTTTCGGCCACCTGTTTCAGCTCGCGTATCCAGCGCTCGCCGAAGCCGGGCTCCTCGGTGACCAATAAAACTCTGCATTTCGCCTGGGGATTTCCCGCCATTCTTTATCTCACTGTCTGATCAATTGCACATTAATCGGGGTCTACGCCCCTGTTTGGCCATCTGGCACTACGCTGGTATGACGCCCGGGGCATTATCACCCCCAACACTTTCACCGCCATGCCCTGTATAGGGTAGCCGAAGAGGTCTGTCCGATGTTGCTGGATACTGTAGACGCCTGTTGCCCCTACTGCGGGGAGCCCATAACACTGATTATCGATAGCTCGGGCGGCGACCAGGACTACATCGAGGACTGCAGCGTGTGCTGCCAGCCCATTCAGGTTCACTTGCGCTGTGACCCGGTTGAGATCACACTGCGCCATCAGAATGAGACGTGAGTTCCGCATTTTTTCAGGAGACTCCTGCTCCTTGATTCGTCTAGTAACCTGAATTGCCTGAAATTTGTTCTGTGAACACCACGAAAAATCACAATAACCCCCTGCTGCTCGCCTGTGCCGCATTGCTTTGTGGCGCACTGCTGGTCATCGGCCTGTTTATCTTTGCCGAAGATGATCACTACCAGCTCGAAATCGCCCTGGCGGATATTCCAGAAGACCAGATTCTGTACAAAGACTGGCACGGCCAGTGGCTGTTGATAGTCCGCCCACGTGCAGAGTTAGCCGATGATCAGGCTGACCTGTCCATTCGCAAGGCCAAGGAGGTGGTCGATCCACCGGCCCGCACGGCCAGGGATGCCTACCCGGTGAAGGTCTATTTGCTGGATCGCAACCAGAGCTACCTGATGTTCGGCTTTAACAAGTGGTACAACACCATCGTCCCCTGCGCCTCCTTCCACTACATCGATCAGCCCTTCAGGCACGAAGACAAAATCGTCAGGGGTGGCTTCAAGTGCACCCAAAGCCTCGACGACTTCTGGCAGGACAAGCTGGTGTTTAATCTGTTCGGGCGCGCCCAGAGCAAGGAAGTGCCCGACCTCTATAGTCCCTGGTACCGCATTGTGGACGATAAATTGATTGTGGGGATGAAGTAAACGCTACTCTGCTTTTGCCGGGAATCGATCTACCACCTGGCCCTCTGTATCAAATACCCTCAGACTGGCATTGTCATTTTTCAGGTAGAGCACCAAGGCACCTCTGGCGTTTTTGCCATGCAGCGCGACGCCACCCCCACCGTGGGCAAACTGTGCGATACCAATACGATGAGTACCTTGCTCATCAAACAGGTAAAGCCCTGCATCACCGTTGGCATAGGTCAGCTTAATGCGGGCCTCACCTGATTCATCCAGCATCAGCAATTCCGGCGCCCCACCGGCCGATAACTGCAATTGCCCCCTTGGCGTCCCTCCGTCATCCACCAGATGTAACGCTTTGACCCTGAGCTGGTCATTGGTCAGCCAATAGATCACAAAGCAAAATTGCAGTAATACCAGGGCGGTCAAACCACCGATCAACCAGTAAAGCCTGTTGAATTTTCCGTCCATCAGCGCCTCAATTGGGGATTCCAGAGTTTTACCAGTGTACCAATATCCCCACTCAGGTGATTTACGCTAGAGTATTGCCCCAGTAGTCTCACACTTCAGTCACGCTTGGATTTTCAGCGCATGCCCAGCCACTTTGCTTCACCTTATGCCCTACGTCAGGCCATCCGCGCCGGCGACTTTGCCGCCAATACCTCCGGCCAGGCGCCGGGATTTGTGCAGTGCAACCTGGCCATCCTGCCACGCGACTGGGCCATGGATTTCCTGCAGTTCTGCCAGGCCAACCCCAAGCCCTGCCCGCTGGTGGCGGTAAGCGACCAGCCCGGCAACCCCCTGCTGGCTGCCGCCGGTGAGGACGTGGATATCCGCACCGACCTACCGCGCTACCGCATCTGGCAAAATGGCGCATTGACCGAGGAAGTGAGCGACATTTCCGCCCACTGGCGGGATGATCTGGTGACATTCCTGATTGGTTGCTCTTTCTCTTTTGAAGAAGCGCTGGTGGCCGATGGCCTGGAAATCCGCAATGTGAGCGAGGGCGTGAACGTGCCCATGTACAACACCAACCTCGCCTGCACCCCAGCCGGCCGCTTTCACGGCAATATGGTGGTGAGCATGCGCCCGTTTGTACCGCGCGATGCCATCCGCATGATCCAGATCTGCTCGCGCTTTCCGAGCGTGCACGGCGCGCCGGTGCATTTTGGCGACCCGCAGGCGATTGGCATTAACAACATTGATACTCCTGATTACGGCGATGCGGTCACCATCAAACCGGACGAAGTGCCCGTGTTCACCGCCTGCGGCGTCACGCCCCAGGCAGCCATCATGCAGGCCAAACCGGATTTCTGTATTACCCACAGCCCCGGCTGTATGCTGGTGACCGATATTCCCAACTCCAAGCTGGCGATTTTATAAATGAGTTTGTTACTTAACTGCGACCTGGGTGAATCCTTCGGCTCCTGGACCATGGGCATGGACGAGCAGGTCATGCCGCACATCGATCAGGCCAACATTGCCTGCGGCTTCCACGCCGGCGATCCGGTGACCATGCTGCACACCCTGAATCTCGCCTCCGACAACAAGGTGATGATCGGCGCCCACCCCGCCTACCCGGATCTGGTGGGTTTCGGCCGCCGCTCGATGAATTGTTCGGTGAACGAAATGCGCGCACTGGTGCTGTACCAGCTGTCGGCGCTGGACGGCATGGCCCAGAGCACGGGCCAGCAGGTGGAATACGTCAAACCCCACGGCGCCCTCTACAACGACATGATGGCCAACGCGCTGGTGCGCGAAGCGATCATGGAGGCACTGGCCAGCTACCACCGCCCCGTGCGGCTGATGCTGCAGGCCACGCCCCAGTTTGAAACCCACAAGCAAGAAGCCGAAAAACACGGCCTCGAACTCTGGTTTGAAGCCTTCGCCGACCGCTGCTACGACGACGACGGCAAGCTGCTGTCGCGCGCCAAAACCGGCGCCGTGCACAGTCACGACAAGATGATGGCGCAGGTGCGCCAGCTGGCCGAGCAGGGCACCATCACCACCGTCAGCGGCCACACGCTGCAATTGCAGGTGGATACCCTGTGCGTGCACGGCGATAACGCCGCCGGCGTGGCCGCGATTCAGGACATCCGCGCATTGATCAAAGGTGGTGTAACCCATGAGTGACGCCTTGCGTCTGGTCATCGCCGGCACCAACAGCGTGATGGCCTATTTCGGCGAAGGCATCAGTGAACAGGCCGCCGCCCGCGTGGCCGCCTGCGCTCAGGCCCTGCGCCAAGCGCCGCCCGTGTGGCTGATCGATATGGTGCCCTCCTACGGTTCGCTGCTGGTCATTTACGATCCGTTCATGACCGATGCCCTGGCCGTGCGCGCCCACCTGCGTGAGCTCAATGCCAAAGCCACCCAGGGTGACATTAAAACCAGCCAATTGGTGCGGCTGCCGGTGTATTACCACGAGTCTGTCGGGCCGGACCTGATTGCACTGGCCGACAAAGCCGGCCTCACCCCCGAGCAAGTGATCGAGATTCACACCCAACAGATTTACCGCGTTTACGCCATCGGCTTCGCACCCGGCTTTGCCTATCTGGGCGAAGTGGACCCGCGCATTGCCGCGCCGCGCCTCGCCACACCGCGTACCAAGGTGCCCAAGGGCGCCGTGGCCATTGCCGACCGCCAGACCGCCGTCTACCCAGCCGCCAGCCCCGGCGGCTGGAACCTGATCGGCCGCTGCCCCACGCCCATGTTCAACCCCAAGGCCGAGCCCACCATGCCGGTACAAAGTGGCGATCAGGTGCAGTTTTACGCCATCGACAAAGACGAATACTTAAGCCTGGGAGGTAAGCTATGAGCCACCTGCAGGTACTGCAGCCCGGCATGCTGGCGCTGCTGATGGACACCGGCCGCACCGGCCAGCACGGCCTTGGCCTCACCACCGGCGGCCCGCTGGATGCACCGGCGTTTTTCTGGGCCAACACCCTGGCCGGCAACCCGGCCAACGCCACCGCCATTGAAGTGGCCGTGGGCGGGCTGGAATTGCGCGCCAATACCGACCTGATGATTGCGGTGACCGGCGCCGAGGTGCCGCTGACCATTGACGGCCAGAAAGCAGCACTGTGGACCAGCCACTGGGTCAACCGCGACAGCAAAATCAAGCTCGGCTTTGCCAGCAAGGGCGCGCGCGCCTATCTGGCGGCTAACGGTGGCTTTGACGTGGCACCACAATTCGGCTCCACCGCCACCGTGGTGCGCGAAGGCATCGGCGGCCTGAACGGCAAGCCGCTGGCCGCGGGCGACAGCCTGACCGTGCACGATTGCCCGGACGGCCACCCACTCGTCACCCTGCCCGAGGCATTGCGACCGCAGTATCCCGATCAACCCGTTCTGCGGGTGATTGAAGGCTACCAGGCCGACCAGTTCAGCCCGGCCGCCAAGGCGGTGTTCTATTCCAGCGACTACACATTGAGCCCACAGTGCGACCGCATGGGCTTCCGCCTGCAGGGGCCGAAGTTGGCCTGCGCCATCAGCGGTATCGTATCGGAAGGCATCAGCCTGGGCGCGATTCAGGTGCCCGCCGACGGCCAGCCCATCGTGCTGTTACACGACCGCCAGACCATCGGCGGTTACCCAAAAATCGGCAATGTGTTCAGCGGCGATCTATACCAATTAGGGCAGTTAATGCCAGGCGCCAGCGTGCGCTTTGCGCCCATGAGCCTGGAGCAGGCTCATGCTGAACTGCTGCTTGCGCGCCGGCGCCAGCATTTGGCCAAGGAACAACTGGAGTTAGTGGAATGACGCTCGACCCGAAACACCTGGCCCTTTCGGTCACGCTGGAAGACCTGCTAGTGCGGCGCAACCCGCGCGGCATGAAAGACCTGCAACCGGCACTTGTACCTGGCTACGTGGCGCGCGCCACCCAACTGATTCAGCAGGCCACCGGCACCGTGCTGATTGCCACCGGCTTTCCGGTGGTGGGCACCTTTGAAACCGACGGCCCGGTGGGCGCCATCGCCCTGTATGAAACGCTGGAACGCATCGGGCTCAACCCGGTACTCGTGTGCGGGCCGCCCTTGTCGAAAGCGCTGGCCGAGCGCTTCCGCGTTCACGAAATCCGCGTGGGCAAACCCGATTGTCTGGACGAACATGAAGCCGAAGTCAAAGCGGCCCTGGCGCAACTGAAACCCTCTTTGATTATCGCCATTGAACGGCCCGGGCTCGCCAAAAACGGCCACTACCACAACATGCGCGGCGAAGATATTTCCGCCGGCGCGGCGCGCTTTGATACCTTTATCGAACTGGCCGATTGCCCCTCCATCGGCATCGGCGATGGCGGCAACGAAATCGGCATGGGCAATGTGTACGAACACCTGGCCAAGCTCCCTATCGTCCCGGCTGCGACCTGTGTGGATGAACTGGTGATTGCCGATGTGTCCAACTGGGCCGCACACGGATTAATTGCCATGCTGGGCTATTTGCGCGGCGAAGATTTACTGGCCCATATCGACGTTATGCCCATGCTGGCATTTTTATCCGAAGGCAACAGCGTGGACGGCGTAACCCGGCGCAATGAATTGACCGAAGATGGTTTAGCGCCGGAAGTTGGTTTGGAATTGATTGAAGATTTACGCAAGGCTACCGGTTTTCTCCGATAGTCAGCGTGGGTTGGGGTTGAAGTTTTGGGGGCCTTGCCGGCAGGGGTTTCAGCGATTGAATACAAAGTATACTTTGTGATTGCTGAAACGCCCTCAATCTTTGATTGAGGGCTGGCCCCGAAGGGCCGGCGAGGAGCTACAGGGATGTATTCACAGCGACCCCAAAACTTCGGCCCCAACCCTCGCCTTACCATTATTACTAAGGAATAGCCTATGTCTATTGCATATTTAAACGGCGAATTTTTACCCCTGGAACAAGCCCGCATTTCCCCCCTCGACCGCGGCTTTTTATTTGGCGACGGTATCTACGAAGTGATTCCCTCCTACGGCGGCAAGCTGGTGGGTTTTGGCCCGCACATTGATCGCATGAAAGAAGGTCTGAGCCTGATTGAAATCGGCCTGGATTGGGACCATCAGCAATGGCGCGATTTGTGCGAACAACTCTGTGCCAAAAACGGCAACGGCAACCTAGGCGTGTATCTGCATGTATCGCGCGGTGCCGACACCAAACGCTACCACGCCTACCCCGAAGGCGTACAACCCACCGTGTTCGGCTTCACCTTTGACATCGCCGAGCCGCCGGTGGCCGACAAAACCAAAGCCAAGGCCTACAAAGTCTCCACCACCGAAGATATGCGCTGGCGCCGCTGCCACATCAAATCCACCGCACTGCTCGGCAACGTCATGCATTTCCAGCAAGGCTACGCCGCCGGCAACAATGAAACCATTTTGTACAATGCCGACAAGCTGGTAACCGAAGCCAGTGCGTGCAACGTGTTCATGGTCAAAAACGGCACCGTCTTCACCGCGCCACTGGACAATCAACTGCTGCCCGGCATCACCCGCTTAATGCTGTTGGACGTGTTGAAAAAATACACCGACATCCCGGTGAAAGAAGAATTTTTCAGCCTGGCAGATTTAATGGCAGCTGACGAAGTGTGGCTTACCAGCTCCTCCAAAGAAGTGGCGCCGGTCACGCATGTGGATGGAAAAGCCATTGGCAACGGCCAGATCGGTGCCGTGTGGGAAAAAGCGCAGACCGCGTTTGAGGCGCACCGGTACGATTATTAAGAGAAAAAAGGGAGGCGTATACCTCCCTATTATCGATAGCTCCGGGATAAAGAAGTCGGGCTTGCAATTCTCCGCGCCCCCTTTATCCCGACCACTTCATCCTTATCTGTAAACGTACACAGCGCCAGACGCAGTTTTACTCCCTGTAGGTGTGCTATTTATTCCTGTGGCAGCACTATTTTCTCCATCAGCGCCGATCACAATCGTATTCGCATTATCACTTACCGCAACTGAACGGCCTAACGTAATGTTACTTCCTGTATGTGGCGATTTTATATAATGTGTTTGGATCCAATGATCATTCGGCTCGGAGCTTCTGAATAAATATGCAGCCCCCCGTTGAGCATTGAAATTGTTTTCATCAATTGGATTTATTCCAACGGAGTTACTGGCTTCGAATACAGAACCCACAACCACACTTTTTCCATCAGGGGAAATAGAAACACTAAAGCCAAAGTTATCCTTTGCAGCTGGTGTACTTGCCTTTAGATGGTCCCACTGATACCAATACGTAGTTTTTTTGAACATAAATACAGCGCCAGAATTAGACACGTTATTGTTTATCGGATTCTGTCCAGACCAATCCTCACCAATAGCACCTACAGCAAAGTCCCTACCATCTGCAGAAACACTTACGCTATAACCAAACTGATCATCAGAATCAGTATTGTTGGCCTTTACGTATGAATCTTGAACCCATTCTGTTCCTTCATAGTTAAATACATAGACTGCTCCGGAGCTGCTTTTTCCGTTTGATGATTGATCCACCGAATATATTCCAGTAGATGCGCCATCTTCACCAGGTGCTCCAACGACTAAAGTATTGCCATCACCTGAAAGGCCAACGCTAAAACCAAACATGTCCGAGGCATCAGTATTGCTGGCTTTTACGTACGCCGACTGACTCCAATTTATACCGTCGCGATTGAACACATACGCAGCCCCTGACCCCGCTGCCAGATTGTCAACTACGCCATTAACTCCGGTTGCAGAGCCACCTTCATTGTAGGCTCCTACAGCGAGAACATTACCATCCGTGGACAAGCTAACGGAGAACCCAAAGTAGTCGTAATGGCCTATGTTTTGAGCTTTAAGGTAAGCTTGACTAGCCCAAACACCTGCGTTTTGAGTGAAGATATATACGGCACCTGAATCAGTCCCAGTGTTATTGTAAGGTGCGTTTGATCCAGTAAGTTCACTGTCTTCGCCATAGGCACCAACGGCTAACGTACTGCCATCACCGGACAAACTCACGCTATATCCAAAAAAGTCAGACGCGCCCGAAGCCAATGGCGCCTTAATATAGGCTTGTTGCTGCCAGACGCCATTTAACTTGGAGTAAACGTAGACTGCTCCTGAATCTGTAAATGATGAATTACCTGCCGAGATATTACCATATACACCATTTCCGGCACTATCTTCAAACTTAGCGCCAACCGCAATTACAGTTCCATCATTCGATACACTCACGCTTGACCCAAATCTATCACCTGCATCAGTATTGCTGGCTTTGATGTATGTCACAAGATCACTACTACTCAATCCGTTTACTAGAACCAACCCATCTTCTAATACATTTTCGCTGGAATCTCGAAGCTCTAGCATGTAACTCGCATTGATAAAATCGTAATTCAATACACTTACTTCTATATCGTAGTAAATCGTATCAACCAGCAACATCTCTGCACCCGCCACCGGCGTATAGCCAGATGCTCCATCCGGATTTACCAGCAACGTGTAATGACTCACATTTGCACCTGGCTGTGCATCCCAACTCACACGAATCTGCCCGTGCTTTTCGCTGGCACTCACGGTCAAACTGCGGATTCCACCTATTGTCAGGTCGACCAAGGCTTGGGTTGTAGAGCCGCTGCCGTCGGCGATTTCATAGGTAAACTGGTCAGAACCCATGTAGCCATCTGCCGGAATAAACCGAAGCTGATCATCGGAGGCGTCCTCCGGCGTTCCATTGTCATCCAGTGAAACAGACCCGTGCGATGGTTGAACCGCGATGGAAAGGCTACCTGCACCATCGAGGCCGAAGGTGTCATTGGACAGCACATTCAGTAAAGCGCCGGCCGGCGTAACCGCGAAGGTATCCAGGGTGTAACTTTCGCCCATTGCGCTTGGTACATCTTTATCAGGATCAGCATTGTCGCCGATGCCATCACCATCGGTGTCGGTGGTTTCGCTCGCGTCCAACGGGAAAGCATCGGATTCATCGGCAACACCGTCATTATCATCATCGGGGTCTGCGTTATTCCCGATTCCATCACCATCGGTATCCAGTGATTCCTGGTTATCGAGCGGGAAGGCATCATCCACATCTGCCACACCGTCGCCGTCGTCGTCGGTATCTGCATTGTTGCCAATGCCGTCACCATCCGTATCCAGGGTCTCGCTCGGGTCCTGACGCATTTCATCATCAACGTCTAAAACACCGTCGTTATCATCATCAGTATCGGTAGTATCAATAATGCCGTCGCCATCCGTATCCAAATGGTAGGTAATAGTGCGACTGAGCCCGCTCGCGCTGTCGGCAATCAACAAATCGCTTTGGACAAAATCGAGACCGACATTTAACACCTGCTGATTGGTACCTTCGATGGCCGTCAAGGTGGCCTCGGCACCGCTTGTATTACTCCAGCTATAACCGAATGCAGGCGTGATATTCGCCCAGCGCAGTTTAGACGTGAGTGTGATGTCGGTATCCGGTGTTACCGCCCAGTTATTGGTGCTGACTTCTTTGCCCTTGTCATGGCTTACGTAAATTTCCGGGATCACATCGGTAAAGCCATTAGAATTGAATGTGCCGGAGAGCCCCGTAATACAGCCAGAGATTTGCGCATCGCAGGTGTATTCCGGGCTCAGTGACAAGATCACTTCATGCGTGCCGGAGCGCTTGGGCGTGGCATAGAATACCCGGTACAGACCTTTGGTCTGGTCAATGGCAGCTTGCTGGATTTCATCCAGTTGGGCATTCAGCGCGCCAATGTCCGCCACGGTAAATACCCGGTCGGCCGAGCCTGTAACCTGTTCCAGGTTCGCCAGGGTTACATCGCCACCCACTGCGATGGCATAGATATCCTTGCCGGTGGTGGAGGCGCTGATATCGGCCGCGGTGCGGCTATCGGCGTTGTGGTCACCGTCGGTAATGACAATGGTGTAACCAAATTGGGCGCTGGTGAGGGTAAAGCTGTTGGTCCAGCGGCCTACGGCGGTCTGGATAGCGCCGTAAAGGTTGGTAGAGTTACCACGGTTCACCAGGCTGGAGTCGATGGAATCTATCTGCTGGTCCAGCGCGGTAATATCATCGCTGAAATCGCTCACGAGCTTTACAGTAGAGTCAAACGTATAAATCGCCACGCGCTGACCGGGCACCAGATTGCTGGTTTTGCTGCCATCGCCATTGGTGGTGAAAATTGCCTGTTTTGCCGCTACCTTAATGTCTTCAACATCCGTTGGCGTCAGTGACTGGCTAATATCCAGAACGATTACCGTGCGCAAATCCAGTGCCGCGTTGGCTACTGGTTCTGCGGAAATGAACGATTCACTGCCTACCGAAGAACCGTTTTCTTTCACTACAAAGTGTGAATCGGAAAAGCTGTTTTCCGGGGCCGGGCTGCCAGAGGCCAGATCTGTCACGCGCAGACCCATCACCACAATGCTGGGCGACTGGGTTTGCAGCCCGTACCCTTGCAGTGTGTAGCCGTTGGCACCAAAGCAACTCAGCGACAGGTTACTTACGTTAGCTGCGCCAATCACGCCCTCGCCACCAGCCAGGGTACAGAACTGGGTGCTGTTTTCACCCGAGGCAACGACCTGGTAGCTGGCGTCGGTAGACAGTAGCGTCTGGAAGCTGAAGCTGGATGCGTTCGCTTCAACGGTAACTGATTCCGTGCCGTTCAGTGTGAGTGTGTAATAGCCGTTGTTCAGACCGGACACAGACCCGCTGACGGCAAAGCCGGTGGGTGTAGGTGTTGGTGTAGGCGTCGGTGTAGGCGTCGGCTCAGGTGTAGGTGTCGGCGTAGGCGTAGGCGTAGGCGTCGGCTCAGGTGTAGGCGTCGGCTCAGGTGTAGGCGTCGGCTCAGGTGTAGGTGTCGGCGTAGGCGTAGGCGTAGGCGTCGGCTCAGGTGTAGGCGTAGGTGTCGGCGTAGGCGTCGGCGAAGGGGCCGGGGTTGGCGCAGGCGTCGGTGTTGGTGCCGGTGCACCTCCTCCCCCGCCGCCACAGGCAACCAAAAGACTAATACTGGTAGAAAGCAACAGCTTCCCTGCGACAGAAGTATTCCATCCGCTCATCAAGTTATCCCCAATCAAATGTTTTATTCGTACTATTTGCCAACACCAATGGCTAAAAAGTATTAGCCAGCTCAGCGCAGGCTCGATTTGATAGGATTTTTTTACTAATCAATACTCCCATTTGGTAGTGGAACTTAAGTACCATATGGAACTAGATTCCATCGCCTTTCGAACTACACAGGCTTCAGACTATATGAACAAGGATGTTGATTTTCCGCTTGAGGCGATCTACGAGTGTGTAGCCTCCCCCGAGAAATACACCAGTGTACTTGCCGCACTTTCCGAGGTTTTGGGATCCAGCCATGCCTTTGTGGCCATGCGCAGCGGGGTCGATGACAGCCCGGTAGGGTTTTTTCAGAGCGGGTTTGACGAGGGGTATTTTGAGCGTTACCAAGCCCATTTTTATCAGGTAGACCTCTGGACCCACGGGCTGGCCCGATACAAGTTCAACGAATTCCATCCCAGCCATATCGTTTGTAATGACAAGGCGTTTCTCAACTCCGAAATCTATACAGACTTTGCCCAGCCAGCCGGAATCCGGCACAGTATCGGCCAGTTGAATGTCGAAAATGATCAGAATTTGATCACTGAAATTGCATTTATGCGCGGCAAGGATCGCCAGCACTACGCCGGCGATCAGGTGAAAACAGCAAATTTCTTCTCCCGACATTTACTGCATGCGTTAGCGCTATCCAACCGCTTACTCAGCTACCAAGCAATGAGCCACAATCTCGCATGCATTGTTGATCAGCTGGCCGAACCAGCGTTCATCTGTAACCGCGACGGGCAGGTGCAATATGCCAACGAAGCCGCCAACCGGTTTTTCCGCCGCTGCCCCTGGTTTACTGAAGCTGGCGGCTCGATCCGTATCTTTGATTCGTCGCTGAGGGCGCTGTTTCTTAATGGCCTGCAACACATTTGCGACAGCCACATTATCGGCAGCAAAACCGAGCTGGAACGTTCCTTCCAACAAGACGGTAGCCATTATCAATTGAGTTTTTCCGCACTGCCCTATTCCACCGTCATGTCCTGGGGGCGCAGTACATCCATCAGTTGTCTGATCAAATTAAAAATCATGCAGCACGAGCGGCAAATAAGCCCAGGCCAGATCGCCGAGGTATTTGGGCTTACAGAATCTGAAGCAACCACTGTCGCCTACCTTTGCAACGGCCTGAGTCCTGAAGACATCAGTGAAAAACGCGCGCTGAAAATCAGCTCCGTACGGCAACAAATCAAGGCTGCTTTGCAAAAAACCGACACCGGCTCACAGGCGCAATTGGTGAGTAAGGTGCTCAGGCTGCTGCTATAAGGAAAAAATGCCGCCGGTACGAGGGAGAGTGCCGGCGGCCAGCAGTATGAGATACCCAATAAACGCGAGAGGTCATCCCTGACCAAGCAAATGCTGCTGATCCATGAGCAGCACAAACTCATTGCAAGACCAGGAGGCAATGAGCATAGGGTTCAAGGCATTCATACAGCCACTACCAAATGGTAGGCATAAAAAAAGCCGCCAGCACGAGGGAGTGCACTGGCGGCCCGAAACCACGACTTCAAAAATTAATATCCGCTTGCAGCTGCAGATCGCACGCCGCTTCTGCTTCCAGTGCCGCCGGGGGTACCTGATCCTGATCGTTCACCGCCCGGTCGCCTGTGGGTAACACCAGTACACAGCGTGCGGCCTGGGTGCTTAAGCCGCTTGAATCCGTCACGGTGACCTCGAACCGGGCAAGGGTCTTGTGTTCCACTTCCGGTGCAAAAATGCGCAACCAGGGCTGGTCGGTGTCTGCCATATTGATGGCCGGGCCACCCAATTGACGCCAGTGGTAGGCGAGCTTCTCGCCGTCACAGTCATAGGCCGCCACCGGCAACATGACCCAACTGCCCCCCTCCACCAACAACAATCCGCCGGTACTGATCCGGGGCGGCGCATTGCTGCTGTCCGGCCCGGCTTCAAAGCAGCCGGTTAGCAGCGCAAGCAGCACCAACAGAGCAGTTTTAATTGGCGGGTAATTCAACTTTCCGGGCTCGCCTTCAACATCCTTAGGGCCAATATACAAAGCCCGGCGTTGAACCGGTGTGAAAGCTTATGAAATATGATTAATCGTTATAAAACAGGGACTTATCGTGAATTGTGAAACGGGGGCAACTAGTCTTTAGTGCTGCCTGAGGGCTGGATCAGGCCCTGAAGCTGAAGGTACAGCGCCTCCTGGGTGTCGGCCGCGCCCTGACCACCCCGGGTGACAACCTCCTGCAGGAAAGGAGGATTGACCACCAGTGTGTAGAACAACACCGGGATGGTGTTGCCGTCAGAGCGCAGGTCATCCAGTAATTCCAGGCCGGCAACCGGGTTGTCGTTGCGCCCCATGTCGGAAATGAGAAGATCAAACCGGTAGATGGCCATCAGCGTAAATGCGTCGGCCGATTCACGCACCTGATGCACGCCATAACCCAGGCTGCGCAGGTACTCGGCTTCTTCCTGGTTGTTTTCCGGGTGATCATCGACCCAGAGAATACGCACTTGCGTGGCCGGGTCTTCGCTATAGCGGAGCGGCTTCGGGTCTGGCCAAAACCACCAGCTGGCCCCCGACAGGACCAGACCACACACCATCGCAGTAAACAGAGGCCAGATACGCCGAGAGCCGGAGGCCGGCGAAGCCACCTGATGAGAGGTTATTTTACGGGCAAGCGGTGCTGCCAGCCGGTAACCGCGTCCGTGGCAGGTTTCAATAGCCGGGCCCGTGAGCCCGGCCTGCTTGAGCGCTTTGCGGGTATCGGCCACCAGGCGGGCTACCGATTGCTGGGTCACCACCCGGCCCGGCCAAAGCGAGGCCAGCAGATCGTCGTGGCTGACGATTTCCGGCATGGCTTCCACCAGCAATACCAACAACGCCAATTCCTTTTCGGCGAGCGATGCCGGCCCTGCCTCAGTCCGGAGTGAGGGAGTATCGGTGTCGAGAGTGAACGGGTCGAATTGATACTGCACGGGTTGTTATGAGGCACCTGCTTTGAGCGCATTGTCGCAAATGCAGACCCGACAACCAATACCCCAAAAAAAGCCCGCTGCAGACAGCAGCGGGCAAGAGAGCACGGTGAATCACCGCCAGTAAAACGCTGGGTCAGAATTGCAAACGCGCTTGCAGGGCTATGCTGCGGGGGCGATCGTAAAAGCCGTAATAGGCCAGCCCCTGTTGCCCGGTGGCTGCTCCCACCAGGGTGGCCGATGTCGGCACTTCGGCGCCATAAGTCAGCACGGCTTCGTCGGTGAGGTTTTTACCCACCAGGGCAATTTCCCAGAACCCGTCTGTAGCGGCCAGCGCCAGGCGCGCATTCACTTTCACAAAGGCATCCTGGGTCAGACGCGGGTCCAACGAAGGACTGGCAAGGTATTCTGATGAGTAGATCAGGTCCAGATCCGCATTCAACACCAGGCCACCCTGGAACTGATGCTGATAATTGGTGATCAGGCTACCGGTCAGCTCGGGCGTATAGGCCTGGCGCTTGCCGTCAAAGCTGCACATATCCAGTGCCGCATTGGTGACTGTATCCGGCTCGAATTCAGCCTGCCGGAAATAGCACTCGCCATTGTCGTAATCGGTGAATTCAAAATCCAAATAGCCAATGGCCGCGGTAAAGGTCAGCGATTCACTCGCGCGCAAGCGTCCGTCCAGTTCAATACCCTGGCTAATGGCTGCCGCCGCATTGCCCACATTGAAGCCCAGGCCGCCATCAAAAATACTCACCTGCAAGTTGTCGTATTCGGTGCGGAAAACTGCCGCATTCAGCTCGGCCCTGTCGTCCAGCAAACTGGTTTTTGCACCCAGCTCGAAACTGGTGGCTTCTTCTTCCTCAAATTCAAACACACCTACCGGGCTGGGCGGCTGGCCTAACGCAGAAGTTACCGCACCGGGCACACCCACGGCAGGGTCTGAGCTGGCGTTCGAGCGCACGTCAAAGCCACCGGAT
The DNA here is from genome assembly GCF_000305785.2 of Simiduia agarivorans SA1 = DSM 21679. Classification (NCBI taxonomy): domain Bacteria; kingdom Pseudomonadati; phylum Pseudomonadota; class Gammaproteobacteria; order Cellvibrionales; family Cellvibrionaceae; genus Simiduia; species Simiduia agarivorans. The sequence goes on from NC_018868.3 coordinate 2,655,385, forward strand.
TTGAACCCGGTGGTGTAAGTGGCGTAGAGCATGGCGCTGTCGGATATCTGGTATTGCAGATTGATCAGCGGCGTGAAGCTGTCTTCGTCGCGCTTGCCGGCTTCACTGTGGGGCTCAGCCCGCAACACATTCTCGGCCAGATCCAACAAGGTAACACCCGGTATAACGTCCGGGTTGGGTGCCTGCGTGCTCGACTGACTGAACCGCGACGCGGTTTTTTGTTCAGTGGTATAGCGACCGCCCAAGGTCAGTGACCATTGATCGTTCACGTGATAGGTCGCTTGCGCAAAAGCAGCCCACAGCTGACTGTCTTGTTCAAAAAAGCGCTGCGAATTGTAGCCCGCCAAAGCCGAACTCACTGCGGTCAATGCGCTGGTGGTGGGTACATTGAAGTCATCGTGAAATTCCAGATGACTGTCCTGATAAAACACGCCGGCAATATATTCCAACGCTTCACCCACTGGCGACACGATGCGCAACTCCTGGCTCCACTGGCGATACGCTTCATCCAGACCCAGGGTAAAGGTATTCAAGCCTGTGTATTCACAATCGCACAGCTCATCGTATTCGTAACCGGCCAATCCGGTAATCGCTGTGACCTGATGCTCACCCCACTGATAGTCGATATTCAGGGTGGCGTTGTGGGTTTTGTTTTCGCTGGTATCACCATTGGCCTGACGCTTGCCATTCTGATCGGCATCCAGCGCTTCACCGCCGGAAAAAATCGGGTAGACGGTCGACAAGCCCACGCCGGTTTCACCGGCGGTATCGCCAATCACTTCGATGTTACGACCACTCACATCGAATTGACTTTGTTCCAGCTTTAATCCCAGCGCGAGATTGTCAGAGGCATCCCAACGCACCTGGCCCCGCACCAACCACTCATCGGCAGCGGGTTCTTTTTTACCGGTACTGGTGTTGTCCACGTAGCCATCAAAATCGCGCTTCATCACACTCAGGCGACCAGCGAGGTCGTCAGTCAAGCCGCCGGAGATGACCGCCCGAAGATCTTTTTCACCGTGCTCGGGTTCGTACAACGCGGTGATTCTGGATTCAAAATCCTGCGAGGGTTTTGCACTGGTCTGGCTCACCGCACCCGCAATACTGTTTTTACCAAACAGAATGCCTTGCGGGCCGCGCAGCACCTCTACCCGCTCCATGTCAAACAGCGGAGCCCTGGCGAGCTGCGCGCGGCCATAGTAGATGCCGTCCACATACATACCCACGGATTGTTCAAAGCCCTGGTTAATACCCGAGCTGATACCGCGAATACTGATGGTGGTGCTGATACCGGTTTGATTGATACTGAAGTTGGGCACATAGGTGCTCACCGCTTCCAGATTATTGAGCCCGGCGGCGTCCATTTTTTCGCCGCCCAGGGCGCTGACCGATAAGGGCACATCCTGCAGCGACTGCGGACGTTTTTGTGCAGTAACCACGATTTCTTCCAGCGTCAGATTGTCCTGCCCATGGCTTGCCGCCGCAATGCTGAAGGCCAACAACGCCATTCCGACACGGTGGGCTTTTGCAGTTTTTATTGTCATGCTTCTCGCTCTCCTTTTAACCGGTTTATCGTCCGGTTTGTTGATTATTCTTTTACATTGGTCAGCTCAAATCGCTGTGCTTTTCTGCACCAGGCAACCACGCCAAACCCAAACAGGTACATGGTGAGGGAATAGAAGGCCGCCGGCAGTGCGGCCTGATCGGATTGCATCAATGAACTGGCGATGACAATCGCCATGGCTGAATTCTGAATACCCACTTCAATCATGGCGGTTGCGGCATCCGCGTTTTGCATGTGCAACAAGCGCGCGGTAAGCCAGCCTAACAACAACGCCAGGCTGTTCAGCATGACAACCGGGAGTCCGATGTCGGGCAAGTGCGACCACAACCAACGGCCCTGCGATAACATCAGTCCCAGGGTCATCAACACCATAAACGCCAGCGCTAAGCGACTGAACCAACGCTCGGAGGCCACAGCCGTGCGCGGAAAAAAGTAGCGCCATTGCATGCCGAGCAGTACCGGCAAGAGTGTGAACAACACCAAAGTTTGCAGGGTATCCACAAAGGGCAACTGCAAATCACGCGCGCCTTCACCCAATAACCACAGCACCAGATTGACCCACAGGGGAATCGACACCACGGTGATCAAGCCCGCTACTGCGGTCAGGCTGATGGACAGTGCCACATTCGCGCGCGCCAGATGGCTGAACAAATTGGAAGTGGTGCCGCCAGGACAGGCGCTCAGCAACACCAAGCCCGCGGCCAGACTGGCTTCTTGCGCCCAACCCAATGCCAGAAGCAATCCACACAAAGGCAGGCCAATGAGTTGCGCAAGCAGAATGGCAATGAAGTTGCGTTTCAGACGCACTACCCGGAAAAAGTCTGCCGGTGTCAGGCTGGCGCCCATGCCAAACATGACCAGCGCCAGTGCCCACGGCAGCCATTGTGCGATGCTGGAGGTCGCCAAGGGTCAGGACAGAAAGCTGTCGTCTTTTTGCAACATCAACTGATAGCTGGGCTGAAAATTTGCCCACTTCACCAGGTCCGTCGCGTTGTAATTGCGGGTTTTCAACGCCACCTCGTGGTTGATCAGGCGCGTAGTACCGGCCGCTTCAGCCAGCAATTGCGATCGACAAGCGCTTTCCATGGCCATAAACAAACCGCAGGCAATGTCGACCGAACTTCCCGTGGTCAGCAGGCCATGGTTCTGCAAAATCGCCGCCGGTTTGTCACCTAAGGCACGGGCGATGGCATCACCCTCCGCCGTTTCATCCACCACGCCATTGAAGTCGTTGTAGAGCGCGTGGTTTTCATAAAACATGCAGGCGTCCTGCGAAATCGGGTCTAACAATTTGCCCAACGCACTGAAGGCGCGGCCGTAAGGCGAATGGGCATGCGCCACCGCATTGATGTCGGCGCGCGCGGCGTGCAGGCGGGAGTGAATGGCAAAAGCGGCGGTATTCACCAACTGATCGCCCTCCACAATCTGACCCTGATGATTGACCAACACCAGATCAGACGCTTTGATCAACGAAAAATGCACCGCCACCGGGTTGACCCAGAAATGATCCGGCCGGCCCGGGTCCCGCACGCTGATATGCCCAGCCACGCCTTCGTCGTAGCCCAGATGGCCGAACACCCGGAAGGCGCCCGCCAGCCGTTGCTTGATGTAGGTGCGTTCCGCCTGCTCGGATTCGAATTCGCTGGGCGGCAGCTCGACTTTGGCCGAGCCGATGGTGGTACGTGCAAGTTCTCTGGCAAAGTCTGACATGGGGCTCCTGACTGATTGGCTGGCGTTATTGACACCTCCATGCTAAAAACATCCAATTAATCAATCCAATGAATAGTTATTGGATTAAACAATTCGTGCTGTGCATAGTTAAAAAGCACAGCTGCAAGGACCACTCAGGCCATGAGCAAACTCGATATCAATCTCCTGGCGGTGCTGGAAGCCATCTACGACGAGGGCTCCATCACCCGCGCCGCCGACCGCTTATGCCTGAGTCAGCCGGCGGTGAGCCACGCACTGAATCGCTTGCGCAGCACCTACAAAGACCCACTGTTCACCCGCCTGGGTCATCGCATGCAACCCAGCCCGCTGACCGAGCGCATCATTCAGCCGGTGAAAGGCGCACTGCGCACCCTGCGCGACAGCGTCAACGCCGGCGAGGTGTTCGACCCCACGCAGCTGCAACGCGAATTCCGGCTGGGTTTGCGCGACGGTATGAATACTGCGGTAATGCCCGCGCTGCTGGCTGAAGTCAACCGGCAAGCACCCGACGTGGCCATTGCCAGCCACCCCTGCCATCCGCAACAGTTGGAGGAATCCCTGGCGCACGGCACACTCGATCTGGCCATCGACCTGCTCAAGCCTGTATCCGAATCCATTCAACACGCCCGCCTGATGTTTGAACCCCTGTGCGTTGCCGGCCGGCCCGGCCATCCCGCGCTTCAACAACCGCTGGATACGGCCACCTACCTCGCGCACAAACAAGTACTCGTATCGCCCCTGCAACAGGGACCGGAATGGGTGGATCACGAACTGGCGCGTCACGGTCTGCGCCGGAGGATTGGAGCGCGCTGCCACTCCTATCTGTGCGCGGCCTATCTGTTGAGAGAGTCGGACTACCTGAGCATTATTCCCCGAGGCATCGCCCTGATTCTGAATGAACACATCCCACTGTCGATGTGCGATGTGCCGTTTGACGTGCCGACATTGGAGCTGCACGCTTACTGGCACGAACGTGCCGATAAGGATCCCGCTCATTTATGGTTTCGGGAAAAGTTACTCAATGCATTGCGGTCCGTGCCCTATATCAGCCTCGAATCCGATGCACCCAAAAATATGCTCCGGGCTGCACAATCCGCGTAATACCTCGCTGTTTGCCGCATCATCCCCAAACGCTCAAATCGCCTACCACCGATCACCTCAATGAACAATGCCTAAAAGGGTGTACAGGGTTTTTAGTGCGGCACTGTGGATGTTTTTCGTCCCGTTTTAGTTGTCCATTGCAAACTATGGGTCCACACAAGGAATTCATACAAGCGTGCGATAACACGAAGGGAATAAATAATAATCAAATAAATATAAGAGATTGCTATGAAGAAAAATATTCTTGCCCACAGCATCCAAGGTGTAAGCGCACTAATGGTCGCCTGCACTCTAAATGCACATGCACAGACCGACGTCGATTCAACCAGCTCGCCCGCCGCCAGCCTCATAACCGAGGAAGTATTGGTTACCGCGCGCCGTAAAGAAGAAACGTTGATCGAAATTCCAATGGCGGTTTCGAGCATCTCAGCCACAGAGATTGCAGATAGGAACTACACGAGCGCGAGTGATATCTACCGGACGCTGGCAGGTGCAGCCTCCCCTCGCGGACAATTGATCTTGCGCGGATTAAGTGGCGGCAACTCCTCTGCCCCGGGCACCACAACCACCTTTGTGGATGACATCCCTTATTCGTTCACCAATTTGTCAGACGTAGAACGGGTTGAAGTTCTGCGCGGGCCACAGGGTACACTTTATGGCTCCAATGCCATTGGCGGCACCGTACGGATCATCACCAAGCAGCCCCAGCTGAATGAATTCGAAGTGTTCAGTAATATTCAGGCGTCTACCGAAGCCGATGTTGACGGCGTCAGCAGTAACGGCACGCTCGGCGTGAATATCCCGCTGATTGAAGACAAACTCGCATTACGCGTGTCGGCCAACCGCGAGCATGAAAAACTCCAGATGGTGAATATGAACACTGGCCTGCAGGGATCTGTTGACCGCGGTTTTGTTCGCGCACGCCTGCTCTGGCAAATCAACGAACAGATGGATATGACATTTGGCTATGCCAGAGTCAATTATTCAGACCGTGGCACCGATACCGGTGACCGCTCGACACCTGGCTATCGCTATACCTACAGCCTGACCGAGAACACCAGTGCACCCTATGGCTACGATGTCGCATTTGACACAGTGGATTGCGACCCTGCCGCCGAACGCCCCGCGTGCATGGGTGGCAACGCACCCATCTCTGCCTCTGGTGTACCTGCAAAATACCAGATCTGGGAAAGCATAGATGGCTGGTACAAAAGCCAGTCAGATTTGTACACCTTGAACTTCAATCACGATAACCTTTTTGATCTTGCCACGCTGACTTACGCCGGCTCCTACCGCAAGTTTGATACTCAGTCACTGGACAACTGGTCGCGTCTCGACGCGGATGATTTGTTCAAAACTTGGATTATCAACGACGATTTCTACAATGAAACCACACATGAAGTGCGCCTGCAGAATATCGATGCCTCCAGCCCCCTGAGCTGGACGGTGGGGATGTTCTACGACAAAGTAGAAACCGATAACGCTCTGAACAACCAGAACCAATACCACGAAGCAGGTGATATCGCATCAGCAGTGGCAATGAACTGGTGGTGGGGTATCGACGTAACCCAACTGGGCATCGACACCTTTGGCAATCCCCAAAATAACTGGCGCAACTCGGTCATCAAAGATCGCGCTGAAGAGCTGGCCTACTTTGCCGATGTGGCATACACCTTCGATATCGGCGCTGCTGGCGAGCTTGAACTGAATGCCGGTGTACGTCACTACGAACTCGAAGACGAATACCATGGCGAAACCATGGGCTTGTGGTCTGAAAACGTAACCCAGACAGCGGGTGAAGAAAGCGGCGAGCGCTACAAATTCAGCGCATCCTGGCGCCCCACAGACACCATGTCCGTATACGCGCTCTATTCCGAAGGCTACCGTCCGGGCGGCAACAATGGTCCACTGGCGGGCTCTTGTGAGAATGACCCCAATGCCAGCCAACGCAAAGACCGTTACACCTCGGACGCCATCGACAACTACGAGCTGGGCTTGAAAATGTCGGCGATGGACGGTCGGGTTAACTTTGCAACAGCGGTTTATCAGATCGACTGGACCGACATCAAAACTAACGTGTACATGCCAACCTGTGGTTTCAGCTTTACCGCTAACGGTGGTGAAGCGCGTTCACGCGGCTGGGAATTTGAATCCACTGCATTGCTGACCGACAGCCTGAAGATGACGTTTAATACTTCCTATACCAATTCTGTGGTGCTGGAAGATAACGATGCCATCAGCGCCGAAGCCGGCGACGACATGACCATGGTGCCCGAATGGAATGCGTATCTCGCGCTTGACCAGTCTTTCACCCTGTTCAATAAGCCGATGAGCGTGCGGGGTGATTACACCTACTACGGTGAATACAAAACCCACTTCAACGTGCGAGATGAAGACGTAGTACCTGCCTATAGCTACTTCAATTTGTCCGGCCGTGTTGAGTTGTCAGATAACCTGCAGCTCAGCGCGCACCTGAACAACGTGTTCGATAAAGAGGCCATCAGCTATAAACGTGCTCGCAGCCGCAGTGAAAGCAACACCACGGCACAGCAGTACATTAACTACCTGTCAGGCCGTACGTTGGCAATCCGTTTGGATATGACCTTCGATTAATCGCGCCGGTGAATGACCCCAAGTCATTGGGTTAGCTAAAAAAAACACCCTGCGTTGCAGGGTGTTTTTTTATGAGCACATTTTAGTTAACCGCTATTCCTGAGTGCGTGGCATATGCCGCTAAAAAACCCAGGCAATTAAAAACCAGATCGTCAGAAAAAAACCGAAAAAGCCTGCCAGCATGAACTGGATCTCGCCCAGCAAACCGTCGCCGGCGGTGATCGCAAAAAAGGCCAGGGTTATCACGGTAATAAAAAAGCTGATGATGGCCGCCTGCTTGATGCCCACGCCGGGTTCTAGCGAGGTGGTGACGAATTCACCGATCATGGGCAGCATCAGCGCCACTGCCGCTGCGACAGCCACCAGTACAACGATGAGTACAATCAGCAATTTGCGCGCTTCAATCTTATCCTTATCGTCTGCACTCACCTGAATTCTCCTTTGTTGATTACTGCAATCAGGTCAATTCGCGGAACTTATTCGGATCGGGTATGCCATCCACTTCAAATTCGGGGTTATCACCGGCCGTAAACACGGTAATACGACCTACGCCGGTAATCCGGTTCAGAAAGCTCTGGTACACACGCACGGAGCGCACAGATTCCAGATTGAGCTCGATGCGTTCCTTACTCAGTAAGCCGCGCTCAAGCACCACTTCGTTATCAATGATTTCCAGCTTGGTGGCTTTGCACTTGACGTACCACACCATCAGGATAATAAAACCGATACCCACTGCACACAGCAACACACTCAGGATAAAGCTGAATGGACGCGCCTTGAACATGGCGGGATGGGCTGAAAACTTGACACCTGGACGGACAGCCGCCGCTTCTGAATCACTCATACTGTTCCTCTAAAGAGTGAGGTTGCCGGACACCTGAAGGTAAAGGAGCGGCCGGCAAAACGCAAATCCACGGTGCCGGCCAGTGGCTGTTAATCCGTTGCGGTATTCAGCAATCTCACTTCGCGCTGGGGGAATGGAATCTGAACGCCAGCACCTTTAAAGGCCTCGTAAATCGCGTGATTCACCGCATAGCGGGTCTGGAACAATTGCGCGGTTTCCACTTTGTAGCGAAAGCCGACATTGATGCTGCTATCGCCAAAGTCTTCGATACCGATGGTTGCCTGCTCGCCGTCCACAACGCCTTCCACGCCGGTGATCGCTTGCCGGATCAGACCCATGACCTGATCCATGTCCGAGTCGTAAGCCACACCGATACTGGCTTCCACCAGCGTACAGCCATGAGAGTTGTGCAATATTTCGCCAATAATGTGCTTGTTGGGAATGGTGATGATGACCTTGTCTTCGTTGATCAACCGGGTTTGCCCCAATTTCACTTCGGTCACCTGGCCACTGACGCCACAAACGCTGATGGTGTCGCCCACCACAAAAGGCCGGCCAATGATGATATTGAATCCCGCACCGTAGTTGGAAATCAGCCCCTGCGCGGCCAATGACACACCAAAGGTCAGTGCACCAATTGCGGCCACAAACGGCGTCACCGAAATGCCCAGCTTACCCAGCGCCACGATCGCCACCATGGCTACCACGATGATGCGCACCGATGAGCCGATAAACCGGCTCAGGGTGACATCGATGCCGCGTCGTTCACACAGATTGCTGGTAATTTTTGCCAGCTTGCCGGCGATCACCAAGCCGATGATCAATATGACTATCGCACCCAGTATCTGGAAGCTGTAGTTCACCAAAAATTCTGTGGCCAGGTTATACACCTGGTTTATCTGTTCCAATTCCTTTTCCATGGGGAAGCCCTGTACTGAATGCCTGCTACATTCTAACCAATTCTGCCAAATCTGCCCTATTCTTCTCGGCAAATGCGGTACCATGGCGGCAAAAGAATCACAGGGGAGTCACATGCCCAAACCTACACAACACCCCAGCTGGCAGGCCCTGGCCCGCCATCGGGACGCCATCGCCGAAACACCGATCAAGCACTGGTTTGAACAAAATCCGGCAAGAGCCGAACAGTTCAGTGCCCAGGCCTGCGGTATCTATCTGGACTTCAGCAAGCACCGCATCAACCACGACACCATGACATTGTTGCTGCAACTGGCGCGCGAACAACATCTGGAGCAGCGCGTGCAGGCCATGTATCAGGGCGAACCCATCAATACCACCGAACAACGCCAGGTGTTGCACGTGGCGTTGCGCTCTCAATGCGGCGCGCTGCCCGATCACATGGCCGATGTGTGCCGCGTAAATGAACAAATGGCCCGGTTTGTGGAGGCGGTGCACGCTGGGCACTGGCGGGGGCATACCGGCGAGCGAATATCAGACGTGGTCAATATCGGCATTGGCGGATCCGATCTTGGCCCGATGATGGTGACCCAGGCCCTGACCCCGTTTCACAAACCGGGTATCAAGGCACACTTTGTTTCCAATGTGGACGCCTCAGATTTGTGCGAAACGCTCAAGGGGCTGAATCCCGCCACAACACTGTTCGTGGTAGCCTCCAAAACCTTTACCACCACCGAAACACTCACCAACGCGCGCTCTGCGCGCGACTGGCTGTTGGCGGACTTAAAACACGAATCCGCCGTGGCAAAACACTTTGTTGCGGTCAGTGTGAATGTAGAAAAAGTCAAAGCGTTCGGGATCGCTGAGGACAACATTTTCCCCATGTGGGACTGGGTCGGCGGCCGCTATTCGCTCTGGTCTGCCATCGGTTTGCCCATCGCCCTGGCCTGTGGCATGGAACACTTCAATGCCCTGCGCGCTGGCGCGGCGGATATGGACAACCATTTTGCCAGCGCGCCACTGGAGCAAAACCTGCCGGTCATTCTCGCCATGCTGGGAATCTGGTATGTGAATTTCTGGGATGCACAAAGCCACGCGATTCTGCCCTACGATCACTACCTGGGCGCCTTTACCAAATACATTCAGCAGCTGGACATGGAAAGCAATGGCAAGAATGCGTACCTGGATGGCGGCTACCTCGAACACCACACGGGCCCCGTTATCTGGGGCGAAGTCGGCACCAATGGACAGCATTCCTTTCACCAGCTGTTGCATCAGGGCACCCGCTTGGTGCCCGTTGATTTCATTGTCGCGCTCAACAGCCATAACCCGTTGGGCGATCACCACGCCCAATTGTTCGCCAATTGCCTGAGCCAAAGCCGCGCGCTGATGCTGGGCAAAAGCGCGGCGCAGGCCGCGGCAGAGTTTGAGGCAATGGGGTACTCACCCGATCAGGCTGAGCAACTCGCGCACCACAAAGTCATGCCCGGCAATCGCCCCTCCAGCACATTGGTACTGGAGCACCTGACACCGCAGACACTCGGTGCCTTGATCGCGCTCTATGAACACAAAATATTTGTGCAATCGGTGATCTGGGGTATCAATGCATTCGACCAGTGGGGTGTAGAACTGGGTAAACAGCTGTGTAATGAAATACATCCGGTGTTGGTAAACAAGAATACCGAAGCGGATTTTGATGGCTCTACCAATACGCTGATCAGCATCTATAAACATGCCCACTGAATACAGGCCTTTTTTTGCGCGCGCAGCCGTCGACGCCCGCGCTTCGGCATTGAAGCTATGACAAGCTTGAACGCTTATCAACGCTTGCGCGCGCAGGTCGGCGAAACCTCCACCCGCACCTATGCGGCCAGGGGTATCCTTGCCGTTCGCTGTGAGCGCTGTCAATTGAAAGTCAGCCACTGCATTTGTGCACACCAACAAACCGGGCCATGTTGCGCCGATTTTGTGTTAGTTCTGCATCGGGATGAACTGTTTAAGCCCACCAACAGTGGCCGCCTGATCGCCGATTGTTTTCCCGACAATACATATGCCTTTTGCTGGAGTCGGCTGGCGCCCGAGCCTGCACTGATCGCGTTGCTGAATGATCCCGGGCGCCGGTGTTTTATTGTATTTCCGGCCGACGATGCCTCAGAACGGCCAGTCCATAGCCAGGTAAACGTCCAGGATAAACGGCGCACGACGTTTATTATGCTCGATGGCACCTGGAAGCAAGCGCGTCGGATGTACAACCTGAGTCCGTGGCTCGCCGCCTTTCCCGCATTGAAAATCAATCCCGCCGCACGCGCAGCCTATGTGAGCCGGGAAGCGGCATTCGAGCATTATTTGTCTACCGCGGAATCCGCTGCCCTGGCCCTGGACGCGGCCGATGACAAGCGTGCCAGCCAGCTATTGTTTCGCTGGTTCACCGTCTTTAACCAACACTACGGCGCCATGCGGGCCAATATGTCGCTGACCCAATGGCAAACCGCACAGGCAATCAGCCTTCAGCCAACGCCCGATTGAGCGAGGCCAGCTGGGCATTGAGGGGAAAAGACGCTGGCATGTTCAGCGCGCCCATCTGTTGGGCACATCGATTGGTCAGCAGGCGTGCGCCCGATCGGTCGCCTTGAGCCAGAGACAAATTCGCCGCCAGGCAATAGCCCGTGGCGTGCAGCGGGTGGTCTGTGGGGAAGCCGTCGCGCAAAGCCTGTCGCGCCAACGCCAGTTCGGCATCGGCGCCGGCATAATCCTGCATTTGCAACAGCGCTTGTGCCCAGCGCATGTGAAAATGGGCAGACTTGGAAGGCCGTCCGTATAATTGTCGTTCGCCAATCGTGCGCGATTGAGCCAACAGTGCGCGGGCTTTTTCCGTATCGCCCGCGCCCGCGTAGGCCAAGGCCAATTCGCCCAGCGTATACAGCGTCCAAAGATGGTCTGCGCCCAATCCCTGTTGGTACACAGCCAGCACCGTGTTCAGCGTACTGATGGCATCGGCCCAGCGTTGGGTTTCGTTATACATCACGCCCAGGCTGTAGGCCGGCGATACCGATTCCACATGTTCCGGCCCCAGCGTGACCGTAAAAATTTCCTGCGCCCGCCCGAGCAAGGTATTGGCTTGCTCGAACCGCCCCACATGCACGAGAAAATCACCGTAATCCGTATAGGCCCAGGCTATCAGGGGATGATTGGACGGGTGTAATTGTTGACGGCTTTCCAGCAATGCTTTGAAAGCAGCATCGGCGTCATCAAAGCGCGCGAGCTTTCTGAGCGAAAGCCCCAGAAACCAATGCGCATCCGCGATGATGTGCTGATCTGTCGCAGGTCCGGCTGACACCAATACCATCATCAGCTCGTCCACAGCGGCTTGGTAGCGGCCGATTTCAAACAATAATTTGGCGCGTTCAACCCGCACCGCCGACAGGCCCGGCGCGTCAACCCTCGCGGCATTGGTGACCGCGATGTCACAGGCCTGTTCAGCCGCGTGAGTTTTGCCTGCCAGGCGTAAATGGTTGCACAGAGATGCTTCAAGCGCGATCGTCTCTGCCCGCAACGCCTGCGCTTCGGCCAAGCGCTTGGCCTGTTGTAAATGGCTGACCGCTTTGTCGTATTCACCCCAGCCGCTGAAGGCACGCGCCACGGCATGGTGCAAGGTCATCAGTACGTTGGGTTCACCGGCGAAACGGGTGTCCATGGTGGTGACAATGCGCTCAACCATGAAACGCATTTCATTTTGTTTTTCCAGGTTGGCGGGCGCGGCATAGGGGTCCACGCTGACCAGCAGGTCTTCAGCAAGAAACTGAAGCAGCGCATCGGCCTGTGCATTATCCGTGTATTCCTGCCAATAGTAGGTACCCGCAGCGATGGCCGAAAGGCACAGGCAGACGACGGCTGCGATCAACACAGCAAACGACTTTTTTCTGACCGGGCGCACGGGCATGCCAGCGGGCACAGGTGGCTGCCGTGGCTCTGTCGCCATCCGCTCCAACGCGGCCGCCTCCAGCCTGTACCCGAATCCGTGCACGGCTTTGATGTCCACCGCATCGGGTTTAAGTGCAGTGCGCAAACGACTGATCGCCTTTGCCAGTGAATTTTCATGCACCACGCGGTTCGGCCAACCCTCGAGCAGCAGTTGCTCTTTGGTGACCGGCTCGCCATGGGCCGTCACCAGCGCGAGCAAAACCAACAGGCTGCTCCGGTCCAGTGACACCGGCTGTCCATTGCGGAGCAATTCCGGCGGCGACGCATGGAGTAATAGTTCGCCCATGCGCCAACTGTCACTGTGCGTGTTTGACACTTGCATGCGACCGACCTTACACCTTTTTCACAAACTCGGTTTTCAGACTCATGGCGCCAATGCCATCTATTTTGCAGTCGATGTCGTGGTCGCCATCCACCAGACGGATGCCCTTCACTTTGGTGCCCACTTTCACCACCAACGAGGAGCCTTTGACCTTGAGATCTTTGATCACCGTGACAGTATCGCCGTCCTGAAGAACATTGCCATTGGCGTCTTTGTAGACCTTGGCGACCGGCTCTGCCGCGACCGGCGCGTCTTTAGACCATTCGTGGCCGCACTCGGGGCACACGTGGTTCAACCCGTCATCGTAACCATAGGGAGAATTGCATTCCGGGCAAGGCGGGATTTGGCTCATCAAACTGCTCGCAAAACCGCCATTATAGGGCCGGAGTAGGACGCAGGTCACAAAACAGCGTGACTGATGATCCACATCTGGTCAACGTTGAGCCATGGGCTTTCGCGCACGGGCGTCTTTAATTATCCACACGTATCGCATACAGCAGAGAGCTTCCGCACGCTGAACCCAAGCGTCGGGCCGTAGCCATCCTTGGATATAAAAAGCCGGCGCGGGGCCGGCTTTGTGTATTGCCTGAGTCGCCCGTTAATAGGGCAGGAAATCAAACGAGTAAGTGAGTGGCGTTTGCAGCACGTTTTCGCTGGCAAAGCGGATCAGCTTCAACCGAGAAAGGATCTTGCTTTCCAGATCCGGGTCGTTCAGATCGCTCGACACTAACGAGGCCGCGCTCACCGAACCGTTGGGCTCGATGATCATCTTGACCACCACCTTGCCCTGCAGGGTCGGGTTTTTACGCAAGGCGCGGTTGTAAATAGCAAAGATCGCCGCTTTGTTTTTGTCCATCACGCGACGAATTTCTTCCTCGCTCCGACCGGACACTTCACGATTGTTCTTCTCGGCTTTTACCGCCGTACCGCCCGCGGCCAGTTTGGAATCCACCTTGGTGGTTTCGCGCCCGGCCATGGCCACGCCACCCGTATCGCGGCTGACTGCAGCAGAACTGATACCACCGGACGTGGCTTTGGCGCCACTGGTGATCATGGAGCGATCCATTTGTTCTGCTTCCGCTGCGCCGCGGGTGATGTTGGCACTGGCGATGTCGGAGGCATCCAACGCTTCGCGCATGTCCATCAGATCATCCTGGAATTGCAACAAACCGGACGTGGCGGCCTTTTCACGGGCTTTGGCAACATCCTGAGGCTTGGGCTCTTCCTTTGGTTTCTCTTTGGGCTTTTCAGGCTCTTTCGGCTTTTCCTTAGGCTTCTCTTCCTTGGGTTTTTCCGGCTCTTTGGGCTTGGGCGGTGGCGGTGGTGGCAGCTCTTTTTTCTCCAAAATAATTTTGGCCAGCTGCGGCGGCAACGCCTCGGCTTTTTCCCGTTCTATTTCCGGCACGTCAATCAGTGGCACCAGGATGCCCAGCACCAGAAACAGCGCCAGTAACACCAGCAGGATTTTTTTGTAGCGCTCGTTGTCCTGCTCCAAAGAGGTCCAGGGCAATAGTAGCGCCGGCGGAATAATGACTTGTCGTATGCTCATAGTGCCCGCCTCAACTGTCTTCTTCCGCAGTATTGCCGGCCTTGCTCACAGCAAGGGCAATATTGCGGTAGTCGTTTTGGGCACACGTGGCCATTACCCGCTTCAACAGCGTATAGGGAATACCCTTGTCACCCATGATGGTGACCGGGCGACCTATCTGCTCTTCTTCCGGCGTCATGCGTCCGGCCTTGGCACTCAGGTATTTCAGCTCCTGCGCCAAGGCCTGGATTTCATTGTCCTTGTCTGCCAGTACATCGGCGACTTTGGCAACCGGACGACTGCCCACCAGAATGTCATTGGCATTCACCCGGACCACCAGTGTGGTTTCAGGCATTTTTTCCGCCGATGACGTGGGCAAGGTAATGGTTTTGTCGTTCTGCAGCACTTCCACATCGGAGGAATTCACCAACAGAAAAAATACCAGGATGGTGAAAATATCCATCAGCGATACCAGGTTCAGCTTGGATTGCTGCTGGTTGCGCTTGTGGTGTTTGGCCATGCGTTTCGCGCGAAGGGACTGTTTCATTGCGCAGCACCTCCTTCGGCAACGGGTGACGCATCAAAGGCGAGATTAGCCGGCGCATCGCCCAGAGAAATATCCGGGAACAGCACGGCATCCACCTCATTGGCGGCCACGACAGCTTTAAACGAACGGGCGGTATCCATAACGGAAACCAGGGTTTGGTAGTCGGTGTCTTTTTGTGACAACACCACAATGTCTCGCTTTTCTTCACTCAGCTCTTCCAGGCGCGCTTTGACGGCCTGTAAAGTTTGCGACAGGGTTTCGTAGTCCTGCTCGCCCGTTTCCGCATTCACGGGAATGGCGCGCAGCCTGCGACCGGCCGGCTGATTGATGACGAACCCCTCTTTGTAAATCACCACTTCCAATGAGTACTGATCGGGTTTGTCCGGTGTGGAGGAGCTATCAGCCGCCAGGTCGGGCAGCTTCAGGTCCAGCACCGTAATGTGCGAAAACACCATGGAGAGCAATAACACCGGCACCAACACGATCATGAGGTTCATGAAGGACGTGATGTCCAACTCCGCCTCTTGCTTGTGTTTGTGTTTGCGTCTCAACATGAGTCAACCTATGTGTGGGTGTATTTCAGCGTTCTGTAATGCAGGCAGTCGCTTACTGACCACTGTCGGCTGTGCGGGTTTTGGTGGCCACCACGCGCGCATTGGCCATCAGGTTCAGACACTTAACGCCGGCCATTTCCAGGCTGTCCACAATTTCGGTGGTTTTGGTCTGCAACATGGCGTGCAGCAGCAGCAAGGGAATTGCGGCAATCAGGCCGAATGCGGTGGTGTTCATCGCCACCGAAATAGACTGGGACAAGAGCGTGGCCTTTTCGGTGGGATCGGCATTGGCTACGGCGGTAAAGGCGGCAATCAGACCGATAATGGTACCCAACAGCCCCAGCAGGGTGGCAATATTGGCGAGTGTCGCCAGGTAAGGCGTACGCTTTTCCAGACGCGGCACCACTTCCATCACACCTTCTTCCATCGCCAGTTCGATGTCGTCGCGACGCTGGGATTCGGCCATGCGGGCAACACCCGAGGCGACCATGCGGGCGACGGGAGCATCTTCCGAATTACCCAGTTGCACCACTTTCTTGTATTCGCCCTTGGACAGCAACGGCAGGATGCGATCAAACGCGCGCCGATTGGAAATCTTGGCGTGGGTGAGGAACAACCAGCGCTCGATGGCAATGGCTACACCAACGATCAAAACGATAGAGATCGGGTACATAAAAGGTCCGCCGTCCTGAAAGAAACGGAGGATGGTGTTCATAAAGTCCATAACTGGCTCCTCGGGTTGGATTTTTTAATGCACAGAGCTTAGCAGGCCCCTCTGCATTGATTTTTTAAAGTTTGTGTTAAAGAAAAATGTTTTTATGCAAATCAGTTATTCAGTAATGGTGGCGCTGTGGGTATCCGGGATCAACGCTTCCAGCGTATCAATTTCGCGTTTGAGTTCGTTGCGGTCCACCAATGCGAACACATCCTTGAGCGCGGAGTCCATCGAACCTTCAGGCGCCTCACCCCGCTCCGCATTCTGCCAGGGGATGATGTAGAGCACTTTTGGTTGTTCCTGGTTACCGGTAACCGTGGTGCTCAGGTTGACTTCCTGTGCGTCGGCCGCAAGGGCCAGCAAGCAACCCAATGTGAATAATCCCAGATTTTTCACTCTGCATTCTCCTCGCTATCGGGCGCTGATTCCACCGGTGCAGCGGGCGCGGGCTCGGCGGGCAAACGCCGCTCCAGATCGACAATCCACGCGGTCATCAACCGGTCGTCCTCCGCTTGCAACGCCTGAAACTGGCGGTACTGTTCCAGCGCATCCTGCAAGCGACCCATATACAGGTCGTACAGGATACCCAGGTTTTTATAGCTGTCGGCATGGTCGGGCCACACGGCTAACGCCTGTTTGTAGAGGGCTTCCGCCTCGTTGAACTTACCCTGCGTACGTTTAATGCGGGCCAAAGCGTTCATGGCGTAAATGTTGTTGCCATTCATGGCGATGGCATTTTCATACTGGGCGACCGCGTCATCCAGCCGGGTCAGGCCCTCGTACACGCGCCCCAGATTGAAATACAACCCGGAATAGTTCGGCCCCAGCGCAATGGCGTCCATCAACAGGGCTTCCGCTTTGGCCCATTGTTTGTTGACGATGGCGGCATTGGCTTTGTCAAACAAGGCGCGCACCTGCGCGTTGTCCGGTTCAGGTGTGGCGTCGTAAGGGTTCGGGCCCGGGCTACGTTTGACAATGACGCCCTCTGGTTCACCCTCTGGCAGTACTATCTCCGGCTCGGGTTCGGGCGCGGGTTTAGGCGCCGTGCTACAGGCCGCCAGCAGGAACAGGAGCGCCAGCGCGAACACATATTTAACGCAACGCATTGCTGTATTCCTCCACGGCTTCGGGCTTGCGATAACGCGCCGGCAGCAAACGCTCCAGTTCTTTGAAGCTCTCTTTGACCCAATCGTCATAGGTGCCGGTCCAACTGCGCTGGGCGTTGGCTTCAAAAATTTCGATGGCCTGTTCTTCAAACGGGAACGCCTGCTCTTCCAACAGAATTTCGTATTGCTCCAATTCCAGTTCATCCAGGCCCTTGGGTCTTTGTGAATCCATCAGATCGCGCGACAGTTGCGAGTAAATCGCACCGATGCGGTGACTGGCCTGGGTGGTGTATTCGGCCACGCCGTATTTCATCAATCGTTCATACATACCCAGCGTGTCCTGCAGGGCTTTTTTCTTTTTCTGCAGCGATTGTTTGAGCGGCAGCTTCAGCGGAATACGCTGGAACTCCTGGTAGAAATCGTCGGCGCGCACGCTGGTGGCCATGGCCGCCAGGGTAATGGAACGGTCACTCCGCTGTTCACCGGCTGTGCGATCGGTCTCGATGATTTTTCGCAGCCAGTAGTCGCGGTTCTGGACATTACCCGCTTCGCGGTAGAGTTCGCTCAACCGGTATTGCGCTTCCAGATTCTGGCCGAAGGGCTCAGGGTAATTGTGGGCGTACTCGCGGTAAAAATTAATCGCCTGATCCTGATCGCCATCTTTTTCATAATACTCCGCGGCCACATACAGACTTTGTTGCTGCAATACCGGGTCGCCACTGGCACGCGCCTGCTTGAGCAACTCATCTGCGGCCAGCGACCAGCGCGACTGCTTCTCGTAAATCACGATCATTTTTGGCGTGATGGTGGCGGTCAGTTTGTTATCCGGATAACGCTTGCGGAAATCCAGCAACAACTGCTCGGCTTCATCGTAGCGCTCCAGCGCCATCAGATGGTTGGCCGCGTCGTACTGGGCGCTGATGGCAATTTCGCTGTTGGGCGCCAGGGCCTGGACCCGCACCAGCTGATCCACGGCCGCCGCCACCGAACCCGCCGCCAGCAACTGCTCGGATGATTTGTACACGCTGGCCGCGATACGGGTGGTGATATCTTCCCGCTGCGGATCGTTTTTCGGCAGCAGATTCAGCACTTCGGTATAGGCGACTTCAGCCTGCTGGTACTGCTCCGTGTCGTAATAGCTTTGGCCCAGAATCAGCCACGCGGTTTTGCGCAGGTCCTGGTTGGCTTCCGGCTGCCACTGGGTTACCCGGGTCGCTGCCGGAATCGCTTCCAACGGACGGCCCTGCTTGATCAGTTCGTTAGCGGCCTGGGTGAGCACGGCCACCGCCCGGCTGTCGGTGGCAAAGGTATCGGCGAAGCGCAGGCTGCTGGCGATTTTTAATTCTGTCCACGCGGCCCGGTCATCCACAGTCAGCAGTTCGCTGTCGAGCACACGGTCGGCGGCCAGCAGTGCACTGTAGCCGGCTTCCGCACCACGGGCAGGATCTTTGTATTGGTAGGCAACGGATTCAAACGCAGCAAACGCCTGCTCCATCTTGCCGGCCTCGTACAGGGCTTCGCCCATCAGGAACGCCATCTCGGAGGTTTTCGGATCTTCCGGGAAGGTGCTGATAAATTCAGAATACCAGAGCGCGGCCTGCTCATAGTGGCGGGCGCGTTTGGCCACCAGTTCCGCACGCACTTTTTCCCGGTCTTCCGGTTTGACGGCTTTATCCGTGTCCAGTTTGGCGAGATCGGTGCTGACCTCCTGGGCGCTGCTGTGCTCGTAGCTGGCCAGTTCATCCAGATAGGTATGCAGGTAGGTTTTGATCGGCTGGCGCTGTTCCTCGCTCAATCCGGTCCAGAAGGCACTGGTAAAACCGTAGTTGCGCACAAAGGTTTCTTTCGCCGGCAGGATCAGCGAAGGGAAATTACCAAGGCCGTACACTTCGATCTGGCGCACTGAAAATCCGGGGGAATATTCGTTCAGCGCATTGTGCGCCACGTAGTGCCCGTAGGTATCGGCGCTGTCGCGGTAGCGCTCTTTTTCCAGGTAGAGTTCGCCCAGTTTTTCGTACAGTAAATGATGGTAATGGCGTTTACCGATATCCGCGTAGGTTTGCTCGATAGTGTCGGGGCCGTCCAGGTAGGAGAAGGTCACCGCCATGATCCGCAAAGAATCATCCAGCAGGTTTTTGTTGGATGCTGTCAGGCTGTCTGCTTTGGCGCCTTCCGGCAGTAACAAATCCAGAACCGCAGTAAACGAATCCAACGACTGCGGATACCATCCCCGCTTGAACATGGCCCAGCCGCGCATGTAGTTGGCGTTGACGAAATAGGGTGTGGCCGGACCGAAATCGATCACTGCCTGATAGCCGTCGGCCGCTTCCACGTAATCGCCACGACTGAACGCCGCTTCGGCGCGGCGGAATTGCGCCTCGGCAACAAATTCCGCGTCCGGATGTGCTTCGGTCAGTTGGGTCAGTGTTTGTGTGGACTCTTCCACGGCGCCGGTCAGAGCATAGGCCTTGGCCAATTGGTAGATGGCTTCCTGACGCGCTTCTGGCTTGTAATGCTCATCCATCGGATAAGCCAGGAGTGCCTGGTACTGGTTAATCACTTCCGCGAAATAAGGCGCCGGGTCTTCCGTGCCCTCCAGCAACTTTTGTTCGGCGCGCAGCATCGCCAATTCTGCCAGGCGCTCGTGAATGTCGCGGCGAATGGATTCGTCTTCGGCCACTTCCAGAGCGGAATGGTAGCGCGCCTGCACTTTGTCCAACTCGGCGTCGGCGACAATCGGCTTGACCTCGGGAATGCGCGCGGGTTCAAGCTGTTCGAGTTTCGGGCTGTCGTCAACCAGCTCATCGTCCAGAAACGAACAGGCCGGTAACAGCAGAGTGCCGGATAGCGCAATGGCGCAGGCGAGCGGTTTCAGGTTTGCGTACTTCATCATCACTGCTTTAACCGCTCATCGTAGAGACGCGCAATCGACAGACGTGCACGCGCCAGATAATTTTTCACCCGTACTTTGTGGTCATTGAGGGCCTGATCCAGCTGCGCACGCAGTGCGGCTTCTTCCGACGCCAGCTGCTGTTCCAATGCAACCGATTCAGCGGCAATGCGCTGATCGAGCAGCCCCATACGCTGCTGGTAAGGCAGGATTTCCGGCGCTTCGTCAATGGCCTTTTGCAACGACATCTGGTTAGACGCCAGATTTTCCAGTTCCTTATCCAGCAACTGCAAAGAGCGCTTTTGCTCCCACAAATTGGCGGAAAAAGATTCCTGTGCGTTCCACAACAGGATGCCGCGATAAAAATTCAGCTGTCGCAGTTCTTCTTCGTAGTCGTCGTCTTCATTCAGGGCTGCGAGGTTTTCCAACGCGCCGTCCACAATCTCCAGATTGTCGATGGCATCTTCATCGGTCAGCAGGGCCAGGTAGTCGCGGTTTTTTTCCACGCTGAACAGCCAGGCCGCCAAGCGGGATTTTTCGTCGCGCAGCGCGGCTTCCTGTTGCAACTTGCCTTGTTCATTCATGCGCGCGAGTTTTTCGGTGCGCACCTGGCCCCGCTGGACCAACAGGTCGGCATAGATGCCAAGCTTCTGTTGCCAGTCTGCCAGTGTGCTCTGCAAAAACAGCAGATCGCGGATGGCCTGAACCCGGGTCTGAAAATCATTGCGGGCGAACACTTCGCCTAAAAAAGCTACTTCCGGCTGCAACGCCTGATCCAGGTCGAGCGCGAACCAGCTCTGGTTGCCGCGGGTGTCACTCTGGCGGATGCTGTTCAGCAACAATTGCTGACTGAGTTGCTGGCGGATGGCTTCCACTTTCTGCAATTCACCCATGAACACCTGTTCCGCGCCTTCATAGGCGGCCAGGGCATCCACATCGGCACCCAGCTGCTCGTAGGCCCAGGGCACTGCCATCAGGCTTTCCAATACACTGGCCTGCTGCAATGAGCCGTTGGCCAGTTTCTGCCAGGGCGAGAGCGCGTTGGGCCAATCCTGTTTCGAGGCATAGGCCCAACCCAAACCCAACAACGCGCGGTCGGAATAGGGGCCGGACAGACGCACTTTCTGGAATTGCGCTACGGCCTTGTCGTACTCGCCTTGCTGGATATGAACATAGCCGCTGGCGGTGTAGGCGCGGTCGCGCAGTGCGCGCTGGATTTTTTGTTGCTCGGGGTTGACGCGCAGCGGCGTGGAAACCACGCGGTTGAGATAAGTCTGGGCCGCCACAGCATCGCCCTCGCGGCCCAGTGCGACACCCAGGTTATAATTCGCCAACTCGCCCCACTGCTCGGGATTATCGGCCGCTTCGTACAGGGCGCGGGCTTCTTTGAAGTCGTCATTGCGCAACAGGATCTGCAAACGCATGACCGCCAGTTCGTGGGTCAGCCGCTGATCGATGTCGGCCGAAACCTGTTCAAAACTCTGCCGGGCGCCGGCCCAATCACCCTGTTGATATTGCAGTTTCCCCAGATAAAACCAGGCCGTATCGCGCACGGCCTGCGGCCGGCTGGCGTCCAACAAGCGGGTGAACACATCGCCCGCGCGTTGCTCCATGCCGAATGCCAGGCCGATGGAGCCGGCAATCAATTCGGGGTTGTCGCTGTGGCCCTGAATACCGCCGCGTGCTTCGGCCACCATCAGTTCGCTCAAGGCGCCGAAATAATTGCTCTGGTAATACTCGTACAGGGTCACGCCGTAGCGTAAGTCGGCCACGCTGCTGGGCAATGGCTCATCGGCCAGCGTTGTACATGATGCGCCTAGTCCGACCGCCAGCAGCCACGCGCGCAAGGAAAACGTCCGCACGATCAGCTATCCCATTCCTTGATATCAAACTCCGGCTGCATGGTGGCGGTGGAATCCGAAATGCGGATCTCCAGCACCTTGGGATCTTCGTCTTTGTCGATGGTCAGGCGCGCGCCGCGCTTGTATTCACGACCATCCGGGCCTTTACCCACGAAAATGGCGCTGACTTCGTGCGCACCGGATTTCAGGTTGCCCAGGTACAGGCGCTGCACGCCGCCACGGAACAGCGCATCCAGTTGCTGGCCGGTGTACAGATGGCTGGCCACCAGCTCGTCGTCGATCATCAGCTTGACCGCATCGAGGGTGAAGAATTTGCCCACGTCCATGGATACAAACACACTGATCTGCGTGGTGGCAGGAAACAGCAGTTCTTCTTCCAGAATCAACAGGTCGCGGTTCAATTCCAGTACCCGCTGTTTGAGGGATTCCACTTCACTGGCATCCTGGGCCTGGAGCGGCGCGGCCAATATGGCCAGGCCAAACACTGTCCCCAAAGTCTGCTGGAGCCTGCGCTTTAACATCGTGTGATTCCCTCAAAAATTACGTCTAAGTGTCTGATTTTTATGCAACTGCCGGGCTGGACACAGTCAGCGACCCGACAGTGTAGGGGTTCCATAGTACTGATTCTTTGGCACAGGCCACAAAAGGCGGATTTTACCGACCAAAGGCCCGCGTCACAGCTGGCCGAAAGCACTAACCCCTGCCCTATTCTGGTGCTGCCAGGCCACGGCTGTAATGCACCTGTCCGGTGGCGTCGATCACAATGGCGTCAAAACCGGGCAAGCGATCGATCAGGGCCAGGCCCCGCTCAGCCCCCAGGATAAATACTGTAGTGGACAAAGGGTCGGTATCAAAGCCCGAGGGGCCCAGCACGGTGGCACTCATCACGCCCTGACTGGCCTTACCCGTGCGCGGGTTAATGATGTGGTGTTCACGCTCGCCCGTGACCGGATCGAAAAAGAACCGCTCATAGTCGCCCGAGGTGGACATGGCGGTATCGGTTAACGGCAAACGCAGCGCCAGTTGCTGTTCATCGCGCGGATTTTTAATACCCACCATCCAGGGCCGGCCGCGTTTGTCGCCCAGAATGCGGCTGTCACCGCCGGCGCTGACAGACGCATGGGCAATGCCTTTTGCAGCCAACAGGGCGATGGCGCTGTCGACCGCATAGCCTTTGGCAATCCCGCCCAGGTCGATACGCACATTGGGGTGGATGAATTGCACCGTCCGGGCGGTCTTGTCCAATACCACCAGCCGGTAGTCAATCGCCGGCAACAAGGCCTCGCGTTCTGCATCGGTCGGCGCTTTACCTTGCCGGTAATCGTAGCGGTAGCCCACCGAGGCAAATGTAATATCGAAGGCACCTTCCGACAGCCGGCTCATGTAGGCCGCTTTATCCAGTATCTTGAACAGCGGCGCCGAAATGGGCACTGGCGCCTGGGCCGCAGTTTGGTTGACCTTGTACAACTCGCTGGTGTCGATCCAGGGGCTCAGCCATTGGTCGATGCGGCGCATCTCGGCCAACACCTCCAGGGCGGCCAGCTCGGCCTGGGCCGGGTCTTCGTGCCAGAGCTGCACGATGATTTCTGTGCCCATGGCCTGGCCGGTCTGGTAGTGCCAGTCGGCTCGGACGGCCGCCGCGCCCACTAGCAGCAGCGCAGCGCACAGGCGCAGGCAGACGTTCACGGCAGTTTCACATCCATCACAAAGCCGCCGTCGCGGGCTTCAAACCCGGCCATGCCGAGCATGTTTTCCCACTGCAGGCGATAGGATTCGGACAATTGCAGCTGCGTGCTCAGCAACATGTCGGGGCCCGCATGGGTAAGCGTGATCTCGGGTGCGCTGGCAAACCATTGGATCGCCTTGTCATCGCTGATGATATCGGCGGTAAACAGGGGAGTCTTGTCACCGGCCACCCCGACGGCCAGATTGAGGTTACCGAAGCTTTGCCAGTCGCGCCCCATCAACACGCTGAGGTTCTCAATCCGGCCGCTGCCACTGAGGCCGGTGATTCGGTTGCCCGAGAGTGAGAGTTCATCCAGCGCCAGCATCAATTTGCCGTTGGCCTCAATGGGCGCCATTAAACGAACAAAATTAGCGGGCACGTTGAGACGCAGATCGGAAATGCGGGTCTCACCGCCCAGGCCCGCGCATACCCGGCCCTGGAATTGTTGGCTGCTGAGACTGGCGCTGATGCGGGCGCAGGCGTTCAGGCCCAACAAGCTCATGGGTTCCAGTCGCCAGTCCAGTTCACCCAGATCAAATACCAGCGCGCGGCCGCGCACAGGTGCCAATTGCAGCCGTGCCGATTCCGCCGAACCGGTCCACAGGCTGCCATGCAAGCCGCTCAATTGCAGGCCACCGGCCGCCGCCGCTTGCGCCACCAAAGTGGCCGGTGCAGTCACCAACAACCACGCAGGCAGGAGTAACAGGGCAAGCAGTATCCAACGAAAATACACCATGGGTTTCCTTATCGGGGCTGTGCGAGACGCGCGGTGACCAACACAAAGCCGGCTTTCTCGGTGGGATTGACCGTCAGCTCATTGATGCCAACGCCTGCCACCGCTTCCATTTCATGCAACCAGCGCCACACCGCTGGCGTGGGCGCCGCTTCCAGCCGCACACATTTCGCCTTGCTGACCGGGCTGAATGCCCCGGATGGTGAGGCCGTGTTTGCGCAGACTGTTATCGATCAGCTCGGTCATGGAGCCGCTGGGCCGGCTGGATTTGCCACCCTTGCGCTCGGCTTCCAGACGCGACGCCAATTGGTCCACTTCGGCAAACACCAGACGGGTCGCCTCCAGTTGGCGCTCGGCCTTATCGCGCATGCCATTGACCGGTTTGATGATGGCCACCCAGGTCACCAGGATTGCAATGGCCAGACCGCCCACGGCCAGCAGCGCCTGTTCGCGCAGCGGGCGGGCGTAGAGAGACTGGGTAACGGATTCGGGCAGTTTCATCGCCGGGTCACCTTCATGCGGGCCTGATGCACGCCCTGGTTCACATTGACAGACAGCACCTCGGCGCCGAAGCCTTTGGTTTTCAGTTGATTGCTCATGGCTTCAATGTCGGACAGCGCCGGCGCCTGCACCGTGAGCCGCAATTCCTGTGCGTCGTTCAGAAATTGCAGGTTCTTCACTTCTACGCCCGGCTGTTCCACCAGCACCGGCACCGACTGGGACAGGATAAACAGCGCATTGCTGCCGCTGGACTGATTGCCGAGGCGCGACACCTGGTTGCGCAACTGCTTGAGCGGATCACTGATGGCGCCATTGGGCACCGCCGCGCGGTAGCGTTCGGTAATGGCGGTCTTCAGGTCCTCGGTCTGGCCGCGCAGCAATTGCCATTCGGTCAGGGTCAGGCCCAGATGCAGCACCACCGCAGCGGCGGCTGCGATGAGGGGCAGTTTGATTCGTTCAAACCAGCGTGCCAGGGGCATACGGGGAAAGAAAGGCGCCACCGCCAGATTCATCACCTGCGCCTCATCCGCCGCCAGGGGCTCTGCCAACAGGGATTTGAATGCGACCTTGTCAGCCAGTCCTTCGGGCAAAAGCTCGAGTAATTGATCCATCGCCTCGCCCTCTGCGGCCAGTAAACGGATCTGCTCGGGTTTGCTTGCGCGCGCCGCGCTGGCGAAGAAGGCGCGGGCATAGCTGATCCGCACACTGCCGAACAATTGCGGTGCCAGACGGTAAGCCAGTTGCTGACCATCGCTGTACAGCGTCCAGATGCCCGGCTGGGTCGCCGGCAACAGATCGGCATCGCTGACAATGTGGGTGACCGCCAACTCGCGCGCGTGAAACGCGGCCAATGCGTCAGCGAGTTGATCGCGCCGGGTATAGGCCAGATTCACCCAGTCATCGCCGAGCTCACCGTAGACGAAATGCAGCTCGTCCACATCGTCAATGATGTCTTCTTCCAGCTGGTAGGGCGCGAGCTTTTTGTAAAACCGACGCTCGTTTTCCGCCAGCGACAATCGGCGGGTAATCACCTGATCGCCCGGCAAAACCAACACCCAGCGCGCCAGCGGATCATCCACTGCCTGCACAATGGCATCGAGCGTGTCTTCACCTTCGGCCAGCCAGTGGCCTTCGCGGCGCTGGCGCCAGCGGTAAACGGCGGGGCTTTCTTCCGTGGCAGCGGCAACCAGCCGGCAATAAACGCCATCCAGGGATTGCGCGGCGGCGGGCTCCGCGGCCATCGACTCATTTACCAGAGTGTCTGTGGTCATCGTCTTTTCTGTTCGCTGTTGTCCCTGCCCTCATCCGGCACGGATCGTCGATTGTCGTCGTTCTTATCTTCAGCGCTGTCGCTGTCTTCATCCGGCCGGGTCTGACTCGCCAACGCCTGGATGGAGGTGGCCTGACCGGAGCTGTATTGAGCCAATACTTTGATCGTACCCTGATCCCGGTTCAGTAGTATACGCCGGTTGCTGGTGCGGTTTCCCAATTCGACTTCTACATTCAGCCAGAAGTAAGCCGTACTGATCGCCAAACCGTCAGGGTTCATAGTGCCTCCACTTAACAGCGCATTCATATCGGGCTGGTTCGCCAGATCAGCACCGCTACTGAAATAGCCGTCGGGCATACCCGTGCGCCAACCATCAAAGCCCTGCACATCCTGCAGCGCCAAAGGCACAATACTGTTTTCCTGATTCAGAGCCTGAATGATGGGCCCGTGCTTCTCAAATTCCAGTGTATTGATATTCAAATCAGCGTTACTGGGCAACACCACTAAATAAGGCTTAATTGCCTCATAAATTTCCGGCGTGATATGGCGAATCAGCTTCAGTTCCTCCAGGGATTGCATCTCGCCATTGGGCGGCACCCACGTCACCCCTTCCTGCTGGTATTGCAGTGATTCCGCGCCCCCAAACCCCGAAGCATTGTCATCATCATCCAGCCAATCCACCACCGCCTCGGTAATGGCGATGGCCAGGTTCTGATCTATGACCAACGGTTGCGTATCCGGAGGTGGATTTTTCACCTGACTGCCATCGAAGGTTTGCAAAAACCGTAAAAACCGGCGCTGACGTACATCGAACCGATTGGGGTCGTTGGGATTACTATTACTGTTTAATTGTTTACTCAGTCCATTGAGATTGATTTTGCTCTGGGCATCTTCCAAGGTCCCGTAAAGCACACCGCCCTCGATGGGAAACATCTGACCGTTGGTCCAGTCTTCATCCGCATGATCGACTTGGCCGTTTTTGGCATCGTCTTCGAGCACAAAGCTGGCCAACGCAATCGCACCATCCATGTAGGCATTTTGTTGGGCACCAAGCACCCGGTTTTCGGCGCGCGCCTGCATCAGCAACATATCGCCGGCGTAACTCACCGCCAATGTGGCCACCAGCGCCACGATCAGCAGCGCCATAATCAACACTGCACCCTGTTGCCGGGATGGTTTCATTCTTCGATCCCCAACAGCAACACGCGCTTGATCTCGCCCATATCCTTCAACTCAACGGCGATTTCAACCGCGCTTGGCAGACTGGCCTGAGTGGTGCGGCCGGTGCGACCGGCAGACGGCGGCCACTCAGTGGACCAACCACTTTCATCTTTGGGGTTAGCGCCTGGCGCCAGATAGCGGAAGGTCAGGTTATTCACATCTGTTAACAGGCGACGCGCCATCGACACATCTTCAAAATACACTTCATCCCCGGGCGCCTGCTCACCAAAAATTTCCCGGTCGATGGGCCGGAAAAAACGCCAGAGCGCGCCCTGGTGCCAGGCATAGGTCACATGCTGAAGATCAGACCGGCGGCTGATACCAAAATTTACCCAGTCGCCGCGCACAAACTGCAACAAACGATGCTGCCGGTCCAGAGTGGCCAGCAAATTTTTGCGTTGCTGTTTGATGTCGCGGGTTTCAAATGCTTCGCCGTAACCCAGAAAGGTCTGGTCTTCGGTCGCCTCGGCGCCGGACAATGTCTGATCCACTTCTTCGGCTTTGAACAAGGCGTCCTTGCCACCGCGGATCGATCGCAAATCCTGTTCGATGACAATAAAAAAACGATCCAGTTCAGCAAACTGGGTCGACACCGCGCGGCCGGATTCCATGGAGCGCGTGGCCACGTGAAATGACTGGGCCGCCATCATGGCAATCAGTGCCGCAATAAAAATTGCGATCAGCACTTCAACCAGGGTAAAGCCGCGCGCCCGATGCATCTCAGTAGCTCAGAATAATCATGAGGCCCGCCAGCGATTCGTCGGGCGATTTGCCCACCTCAATCTGGAGCTGTTGTTGTTTGATATCGTCAAAGTTGGTGGCAGTCATGCGCCAATACCAGCGCTGCTCCACCATCTCCACTTCACCGTTTTCGGAATCGCCCAGCTTGCCCGCCCCCAAACGATTTTGCAGCTGGTACTCGGCCGCCTTGTTCTGGGCCACATACAGGGCAATGGTTTTATCGCGCAGCATGGCCTGGGCATCGATCTGGGTCTGCATCTGGCCCAACAAGGCGGGCAAGGCCATGCCTACCACCATCAGGGCCACCAGCACTTCGACCAGACTGAATCCGCGTGCGCGCTTCATGGTTCCCACTCGTCGGCCTGGACCAGATCGCCGGTAAAGTCCACGGTCATCAACCGGATGGGTTTGTCGGCCAGACTGAAACGCAGTTCAAAATTGGAAATCTCGCCACTGCCGCTGAATACCACCTGCGGGCTCTGGCTTTCTTTGTTGAGGTCCACCGGTTGTTCATCCAGGCGCAATTCCAATTGGACAAATTCGGGGATTTCACTGGCGGCAAACGGCGCTTCGGCATCGAGCCAGTTGCCGCCACGAAAGCGCTTCCATTCCAACCGGGTGGTGCCCTGAAGGGTCTGTGACAGTTGTAAACCCACCAGGTCGCCTTGCAGGGCTGCGTTCTCATCGGCGTAACGCAACATCTGGAACAATTGGTCGAGGTCGTTGCGCGCGCGTCGCTCTTCATTGCCACCCACGTTGAAGTTGACCATGCCGATGGCCAGGCCGACCAGCAACAGCACTACCATCAACTCGATGAGCGTAAAGCCCCGCGCGCGCATGGTTTATTCTTGCTCGAGATCCGCCGGGTTCATCCAGTTGCCAATATCGGCATTCTGGCCTTCGCCGCCGGCCACGCCATCGGCTCCCAGGGTGTAAATATCAATTTCACCGTTCTCGCCCGGGCTCAGGTAGAGGTAGGCATTACCCCAGGGATCTTTCGGCAGTGAATCCAGATAACCATTGGCCGGATAGCGCTTGGGCACCGGGTCCAGCGAGGGCTTGTCTACCAGGGCCTCAAGGCCTTGCTCGCTGGTGGGGTAACCGAAGTTATCCAGGCGGTAGGTTTTCAATGCGGTTTCGATGGATTTGAAATCGGCAAACACTTTTTGCACGCGGGCGCCGTCGGCGCGGTCCAGTACATTGGGCGCGACGATACTGATCAACAGACCCAGAATCACCAGCACCACCATAATTTCAATCAGCGAAAAACCGCGGCTCAATTGTTTTTTCATTGCGTTTTACTCCCTAAGCACACACGCCCGGATGGCTTTATGTGTTTTACACCATGGTATTCATTTCAAAGATCGGCAACAGGATGGCCATGACAATGCCGGTCACCAGCACGCCCATGATGACCACCACCAAAGGCTCCATAATGCCCAGCGCGGCGGCCAGCCGCCATTCCAGTTCGCGGTCCATGTTTTTGGCCGCGTGTTCCAATTGTTTGTCGAGATCACCCG
The DNA here is from genome assembly GCF_000305785.2 of Simiduia agarivorans SA1 = DSM 21679. Classification (NCBI taxonomy): domain Bacteria; kingdom Pseudomonadati; phylum Pseudomonadota; class Gammaproteobacteria; order Cellvibrionales; family Cellvibrionaceae; genus Simiduia; species Simiduia agarivorans. Next base: position 2,685,349 of record NC_018868.3, read on the forward strand.
AGGACTCGCCGCTGGCCGTCATCTGCACCAACAGTGGCGGATACAGCTTGGTTTTTTCCATCGCACGCGACGCTCGACCCCTCTTGTACATCAACGGCGAGTTTTTCAGTGGCCTTCATCATCACCGCGTTGGTCATCACCTGGGTGGATATTTTGATCGCGTCCAGCAAAGGCACACCGGACCCGGCCAGCAGCGCCAGCGTCGATGCAAAGCGCGAGGCGTTGATTTGCGCGGAGATCTCACCGAATACCGGCATGCCCAGAATGATCTGGTGCCAGCGCAATTTACGCGACGGTTTTTCCAGCCATTTCTGGATAAAAATAATTCCCAGCAATACAGAACAAGGTCCACAAGCCCCAGTTGGCCAGGTAGTTACTCACCACTATCAACACTTGGGTGATGGTGGGCAATTCGCGACTGGAATGGGCGAATACCTGGGTCAGCTCCGGCACCACAAAGGTCATCAGCATGGCGATCACCCCGATGCTCACCACCAGCAGCACCACCGGATAAATCATCGCCATTTTCACCCGCTGGCGGGTTTCAAAGGTACTTTCGGTATAGACCGCTAACCGGTCCAGCACCGGCCCCAGATAACCTGCACTTTCGCCCGCGCGCACCAATGCGCGGTACATGGAATCGAATGCCTGTGGTGCTTCCGCCAGCGCCTGGGCAAAAGAGTGCCCCTCCAGCACGCGCGAGCGCACCTGCAGAATCATTTCTTTCACGTGCTGTTTGCGCTGCTGGTTAGCGGTGGATTGCAGTGCTTCCACCAGCGGCATCCCCGAGTTCAACAGCGAGGCCAGTTGACGGGTCATTACCACCAGATCGGCTTCTTTCATACCGCGCTGAAAGCGTGGCATTCTGAAGCCGGTGCTCACCGACGATTCACCTTTGCTGGCCGAACGGCCCGCCGGCTTAACGCTGATGGGCTTCAGATTGCGGCCGCGCAAATCAGCGCGTACCGCGCGTTCGGAATCGCCTTCCACAACCCCTTTTTGCTGGCGGCCGGCGGCGTCAATGGCTTGGTAGGAAAATGCGGGCATGGGTCAGACCTAGGTGAGCGTGGTAACGCGCAACACTTCTTCGACACTGGTTTCGCCGGCCAATATGCGCTGCTTGCCCGCGTCCATGATGGACGGGCTGAACTTGCGTGCGTAGGCCACCATGGTTTGCTCGCCTGCGCCCTCATGGATCAGTTGCCGCATGTGGTCATCGATGACGATGTGTTCGTAGATGCCGAGCCGGCCTTTGTAGCCGGTAAAACTGCATTTCTCGCAACCTTTGGCGGAATAGATTTCCACATCGGCCGGGAAGCCCAGTTGCTCGCACTCGGCCGGGGTCGGTTTGTGCGGCTGTTTACAGGAACACAAACGTCGCACCAATCGTTGCGCCATCACCAGGTCCAGACTGGACGACAACAGAAAGGCTTCCACCCCCATATCCAGCAAGCGGGTCACCGCGCCGATAGCGGTATTGGTGTGCAGTGTAGACAGCACCAGGTGACCGGTGAGCGACGACTGCACCGCAATGCTGGCGGTTTCGCCATCGCGGATTTCACCAATCATCACCACGTCCGGGTCCTGACGCAGAATGGCGCGCAAGCCGCGCACGAAGGTCATGTCGGCCTTGGTGTTCACCTGGGTCTGGGCAATGCCCGGCAACAGGTATTCCACCGGGTCCTCGATGGTCATGATGTTGCGTGAACGGTCGTTGATTTCCGTCAGGCCAGCGTACAGGCTGGTGGTTTTACCGGAACCGGTGGGACCGGTCACCAGAATAATGCCGTGCGGTTTTTGCAGGGCGCCGGCAAACGCCTTGTGGGTTTTTTCCGGCATTTGCAGCTGGTGTAATTTCAACGCGCCGGCGGCCTGATCGAGAATACGCAATACTGCGCGCTCGCCGTAGGCGGACGGCAAAGTACTGACCCGGATATCAATGGTGTGGCCGGCCAGGGTCACACTCATGCGACCATCCTGAGGCAAACGCTTTTCGGCGATGTCGAGCCGCGCCATCACCTTAATGCGGGAATTGATCAGCGGCGCCAACTGCGGTTTGGCCTGCATGATTTCATTTAACACGCCATCCACGCGAAAACGCACAGCCACCCGGTCTTCACAGGGCTCCAGGTGAATGTCGGAGGCTTTGGCTTTAACGGCCTGGGCGAGAATCGCATTGATCAGGCGGATCACCGGCGCATCGTTATTGCCGGCCAGCAAATCACCCTCTTCGGGGATGTCGTCAATCAGCTGGGACAGATCCATGTCGGCCACCGCCTGCTGCGCCGCATCAGAATCGTCGTGGTACACATCTTTCAGACGTTGTTTGAAATCGGCCTCGGCAATTTCTTCCAATTCAAACGGCTCGGCACAACAGCGCTGCAGTTCGGCCAACACCTCGTGGTGCAAGCCCGGCTTGTGCAACAACTTGCCCTCGTCCAACAGAACGCCGTGAGTCTGGGCAAAGCTGAAGGGCAGCAGATCACTCATGGTCAGTTACCGCTTTCTTCCGCCTGGGCTTTGGCGCCGGGCGTGACAAATAAGTCACCTTTTTTCGGGTCCCACGGGGCCATTTTATTCTGTTGCGGTGCTTCCAGAATCCAGCCCTGGTTGCTACCGGTTTTTTGCTGCATCTCGTAGATGTACTGGTATTTTTCTGCGGTGGCGCCGCGCATGGATTCATCGTCGCGCAATACCGTTGCGCGGATAAACACCATCAGGTTGGCTTTGGTGACGCCGGTGGAAGTGGACTTGAACAGGCGGCCCAGCAACGGAATGTCGCCGAGGATCGGCACCTTCTGCTCGCCGGTTTGCACGTCGTCACTCATCAAACCGCCCAACACAACCACCTCGCCGTCGGCGGCCAGTACGCGGGTTTCAATGGTGCGCTTGTTGGTGATCAGGTCAGTGGCCGACACTTCGTTTTTGGCAATACTGGACACTTCCTGCTTGATATCAAGCACCACCGAATTACCTTCGTTAATGTGTGGTGTTACCTCCAACATGATACCCACGTTCTCGCGCTGAATAGTCTGGAACGGATTGGAGCTGGAATTGTTGGTATTGGTGTAAGAACCGGTGACGAAGGGCACATTCTGGCCCACGTTGATGGTTGCAGTATGGTTGTCGCTGGTGAGCAGGCTCGGTGTGGACAGGATGTTGGCATCGGTCTGGTTTTGCAGCGCGTTGATCAGCACAACAAAATCGGTACCGCCGGTGCCGGTTTTGATCTGGCCCAATGTCTGGCCAGTGATGCCGGCCAGAGTGCCCACCAATGTGGCCTCATCGTCGTCGTCATCTCCGTCATCGTTTGTGGTCGCACCGGCGGCGACGCCGGCGATATTGCTGTTAATGCCGACGAGCCAAAGGTCCCATTCTGGGTACCGAAACCATTGAATGCCCAGGTTTTTGGCATTGGTATCGAGGATTTCAACGATGATGGCTTCAACCAGCACCTGCGCACGACGGATATCGAGCCGCGCGATCACGGCTTTCAATGCAGCCAGTGTTGAAGGGTCTGCGGTGATCAACAAAGAGTTGGTATCTTCATCCGCCTCGACGCTGGTTTCTGTTGCGGTGGCGCCTTCACCCTTGTCCATTTTGGACATATTTTTCACCACGTTGGTGAGTACGGTGGCCACTTGTTTGGCGTCGGCATATTCCAGATAAACCACCTGCACGTTGCCGCTTTGCTGCTGCGGCATGTCCAGGCGTTTGATCAGTACTTTCACTTTGCTGCGCGACAGATCGTCGCCGGAAATCAGTACACCATTGGAGCGCTTGTCTGCCACCAGCATGGGCGCGTTGTCGCTGCCGCCTTTGCCGGCTTCCTGACGCTGTAATTGGGTGAGCATGCGCACCACATCTTCGGCACCGGCATGCTTCAGCATCACCAATTCGGTATCGAACACGGCCGCTTTGTCGATGCGGTCGATCACTTCCTGCAGACGGGCAATATTCGATTCGGTGTCGGTAATGATGATGGCATTGCTCGGATCGTAGGCGGCCATGTGGGCGTGTTGCGGCACCATCGGGCGCAATACCGGCAGCGCTTTGGACGCTGCCACATTTTTCAGCTGGATCACCTGGGTGATCATGCCGTCGCTGTTGCGGGTGGCGGTTTCGGTCACCGGCAGAGGCAAACTGCGGGCCTCTTTGGAGGACACAATCCGGGTCACATTGCCGGATTCAATGGCGGCAAAACCGTGCACGTCCAGTACCGCGAGGAACAAATTGTAGAGTTCCTCCTGGGTCATCTGCTTGGACGAAATGACCTTGATGCGGCCTTTTACCGACGGGTCCACAATGAAAGTTTTGCCCGTGGTTTCCGCGACGTACTTCACCACTTCCTGAAGGTCGGCATCCTTGAAGTTCACCGTATAGGTGGGCTGCTGCGCCAGTACCGGTGCGGTCGCCAGACCCGCCGACAGGATGCTCGCGGCCAGGAGCGCCGGAATGAAAAGTTTCTGACGGTTTTTCTTGTTCTGCTTCATCATGGGGAGGTCTTGTAAAAAATGCTTACTCCAAAGACACTTCCAGGGTCTCTTCCTGGCCGTTTCTGAGTATGGTCAAGGTTGCTGAACGGGCTTCGCGCAATCCACGCGCCACGTCTACTGCCACGCGGGTATCTGACAAGGCCGTGCCATTCACTGCAGTCACCACATCGCCCGCTTGTAAGCCCATGGCATCAAAAACCCCGCGATCACGACCGGGGCGCACTTCAAAGCCCACCACTTCGCCGGCTTCGCGCTTCAGGCTGACTTTGACCACATCGGCCAGCGACTCGGCGGTGAGCTCGTTGGCATTGGCGTACTTGGTGGCCACATCGCGGCTGATCTTGGCGCTCGCCCGCAGGGGCTCCGGCGCCTTGGTTGCCGTTGGCTTCGGACGCGCGCGATTCGCTTCGTCGTACAGCCAAAGCAACTCGAAACGACCATTATTCTCCAGCAGCACGCGATCGGACAGGACTTTACTTAACTTGACGTTGGCGCCGCCCGGCAGGGCATCACCAATAGCGTAAAGCGCCTGGCTGGCGCCGTTGGCAATAATGGCCATATCCCGGCTGGCGTCCTCGGTGGCGAACACCCCCATCAACTGCAGTTGCAGCCGGGTTTCCTGGGCTTCGTCTTCAATGGCGGGCGGTGCCTGCTCTACCACCGCATCCACCGTGGCCTGGCCAAAGGGGTTGAGCGCGGCAAACTGATCGATGTCGATGCCCAGGCTGGCGGGCTGGCTGCTGAGCAAGGGCAGATTGACGCTTTCGCCGGCCACCACGTAATTCGGCGCCGGCGCGGCCACCAGCCAGATCAGGCGGGCCGCAGAGGCACACAACCAGATCACCACCGCGAGCATGCCCAGCCGCTGCCACCAGAGCAGCGGAACGAGGTTTATCAGGCCGGACATCTGGGCTACCAATGTGCGGGTAGCGGCCGGGAACTGTGTGACCAGGCTGTTAATGGGAGGCGTCCTCAAAAATTATTATCAGGGCTTGGCTGCAAGCCCCCGGCATTTCTTGCCGGGGCCACATCATAGCAGGTGTTTGACCGAGATTTGACATTAAGGTTTCAGCAAGGCGGCGGATTGTGCCGGCGAATAACTACAAAAGTATGAATTCCCCGCAATAAAACGAAAAAGGGGCCAACAGGCCCCTCTTCGCGGTATCAGCGTGCCAGTTCCATCAGGTCGGGCTGGTGATCACGCCGTTACAAATGGGCTGGAACGCGGTCATGCTGTCCAGGTCATTGCCCATGCCATTTTGCGGGAACCGGGTGGAGAAAAGGTTCTGCTCGTTGTGCAAAGCCATGTAGTTAAGCACCACCGTTTCCACCAACAGGTTGACGTTGTTGGCGGCCACAGAACCCCCGGTCTCCACATCGCCGCTCGGGCGCATCCAGCCCAGCTGGCGGTGGGTTTCCTGCAGATCCGGTGTGGCGCCCAGCAGTTGGGCCCGGCCATTGGGGTTATAAACCAGGAAGAACGCCGAGGCGGTTTGCTGGTTGTCGCCGGTCCAGACGCCTTTGCCGGCGCCGTCGGGCGAGTTATCCAGCATTCCGTTACTGAATACAGAGCCGTCTGAGCAGACGTAGATCATCACCGGCATGCTTAGTTTTTGCGCATATTCCAATACCGCACCAATACAACGACCTGCGCGTAAATCCCGGCGCTCACCGGTAGCGCGATCACCGGTGTGGTAATCGTAGCCACCCATAGTAATGGTGCCAGCACCAGCAAAGCCGTTCAGAACCATCTTAGCAACCGATGCTGTCTTTCGGAATTCACCATCGCTGGCAAACTCTTCTGCACTGAACACGCCAGCAGGGCCGACCAAATCTGGGTCTAATTCCGGATTCAATGCAGAGGGCTCACCAAAGGCATTAGCCAAATGCGCCGATTTAACGTACTGGCAGCGCAATGTTTCCTGCACTGCCGTGTGCTCCTCACCTGAAAGTCCGGTGTCAATACGGGCTATTTTTTTGTCGCTGACCCGGTACATGGACTCCATGACCTTAACGATGTCATCCTTGGAGAGAAGACTTGTTAAACCGCCTACATCCACCAAGCCGGTCACGTCTGAAGGCCTATCTACTTTTGTCGGCCTAACTGCCGGGTCAATCATTGCAGCAGGAGCCATAGAGTTGCCTCCCGACTCACTGGAGCGCGAGCCTACTAAGGCAACAAGATTTCCAAATGCTCCCGCCTTATTGATACCGTACATGGGGTTGTGCGGATTATTGCCGGTGTCATTTTCCGAACGAGCCGGAATCACACAGCCGTTGGTATTAGGCGCAGCTAAAATTGCTTTTTCGAGTATACCGCGCAGCATCGCAGAGTCCGAATGGAACCGCAGCCCCAGCGATTCGTCGATAAAGTTCTCGGTACTGGAAGAAGGCACCATATCGCCCGGCAAACCCTGCTTGTTGTAGCCCGCTGTGGACAGAAAGTCTAATTGACCTCCACGCCCCCCAATCAACACATTAGAACCGGCAAAGTTGGCACCGCCCGCCAAATCGAAACAAACAAAAGGAATTTTGCCAGCACCATTTAGTGGAATATTGCAGTCGAAGACTTTTTGCAACACGTCCATTGAGAGTTCGCCGTGAGCACGCGCACTCAACAATCCGAGCGCGGTGGATCCAACCACCGCACCGGCGCCCAACTGAAAGCCCTGGGCGATCATGTCGCGACGGGATACCGGGCGGTGCATATTGGGTGTGACCAGAGCATCGTCAGGCTGGAAATGGGTTTTGAATTTCTTGCTCATAATAGTTTCCTCGCCCCGATTATTGCAGCAGCATCACGGCGCTACCGGTTGCGGCAGCACACACAGCTTTAACGGTGTTGGCGGTTTTGGTCACACAGTCACTGCTACAGCTGGTCGCTGTCATCGCATCGATCAGACTGTTCAGCTCGGTTTGAATTTCGCCGTCAATGGGCTGGTCATCCATAACCGCATTGCCGGTATTGGGCACGGTTGCGAAACTGTGGCCCAACATTGCCGCCACCAGCGGATCAATAATCTGTGACCGGCCAGTTGCATCGAACGCGCTGTTGACGTTGGCACTGAAGTTAAAACCGGGGAAATAGCTGGCACGCATGCTGGTGCTGTCCACCAGTTCGTTGCAGTACTGCACCGCCAGCTGGGTAATGCCCATCTGGTGCGCCGCCAGGAAACCACGCGGGTTTTCTTCCGTGGGCATTTGCTGTTTGACCAACTCAAATACCGCGTTCACGGCCGGATCGGTTTTGGACACCCCGGTCAATGCCGCCAGTGTATTGTTGATTTCTTCGTAGTGACGCAAACCGATTGCGGTCTGTCCCTCAATGTCGGCCGGCGTCGCAGGTGGCGTGGGTACCGGCTCGGTGCGTGCAAAGGTATTGCTGCCGGCCTGGTCGAAGGTCAGGAAGAACTGATCCGAGGTCGGGCCCTTGTCCAGCGGGATAATGGTACCCAACTCGCTCAATACCACTCCACCCTCAACATAATTGCCGCTGCTGATTTCAACATTCAGGTTGGCATAAGCCTGACCTACACTGGCTTCGCGGCCGTTTACCCCTATGCGCATACCCGACAGGGTAAAGGGCGCTGATGGCGCGGCGGTGTTGTCCAGGCTGATGAAGAACGGCTTGTTAAACAGGTAGCCGTAGTTATCAAACTGCTGAACTTCAAACACCACAAACGCATCGGGCATGTCCACCAGGTGGCTGACGCTGAACAGCAGGAAGAATTTCTCCCCTACGCCGGCGTCATAATTGGTCACGATATCGGTGTCGCTGAGCGTGCGGTTATGGATCGCCAGCAAACGCACGGCGCCCAACCAGGCATCACCATTTGACACTTCTGCACCGAGCGCCAGGGCAAAACTCGGATCCCAGTTGGCCAACAAGCCGGGCTCGAGTTCATCTGCATCCGAAGACAACTCACCGTTCACGTAAATGCGGCGACCATTGACCGGACTGTAGGTCATTACCACGTGCTGCAATGTGGCCTGCAGCACTTCATCGGCGTTGGGGGTAGACAGCAACGGCATACCATTGGCGTCGTTGCCGGTGGACGACCGCAGGGCAAAGTCGTAGTTGTACAAGGTCTGGCCAACGGTGAAGTTGCGCGCCGTGTCGCCACCGGAATAGGTGATGATGCGCGCCGGGCCATCCTGGGTGGTGTTCTCGGGCACAACCCAGGCTTCGATGGAAAATTCATTGGTGGCGGTCAGCAAATCATACAATTTGCGGCTGGCCTGGGTTGAACCCTGGGCTTTACCACCATTGAATTTCACGCCCCAGGCACCCAGCCACTCGTGTGGCCCGCTCAGGGTTAAATGCAGGGCAGGTGACACGCCGGAGGTATCGAACGCCGTGGAGCCGGAACCGGTCTTGAACTGGTACAGGGCGATCACGTTGTTTTCCACTCGGCCGCCGGAAGACGCCACAATGCCGTCGTCCGCCAGGTTTACCGCCTTGGAAATCACCAGCGCAGGGTCCACTTCCACCGGCTCGATGCTATCGGCAAATGCGCGGATGGCCGCTTCCATTTCGTTGGAGGCCGACGGACAGTTATTGCCCCAGCAATTGTGGAACTCGTTGCGCAGCCGGACCACCAGGCGGGAATTTTCCGGCGTGTCCAGGCTGATGCGCGAACGCGCCGCATCATAGGCTACCTGTATATCGCCTTCGCCCAGATAGGGCTGCTGCTGGTTGGCGCTGGTGCTGGAATGGCACTGGCCACAGTAGGGTTGTAAAAGATCGTACACCGGCTGGAAGCCATCCGGCGTGGCAGGGAAACTTTTCGACGCGCCCACGTCTTTCAGCTCTGGCGCGGTCAACACCACCGTGTTGGAAATACTGCCGGAGGCTTGCGCCCAGCGGGTAATCCAGGTGGTCATGGTGTCGGCACAGGCGCTGGCTTCGGTTTCCCAGCAGTTGTGGCCGCCACCGACTTTGGTGACCAGTCGCGACGCAGCCGGGTTGGACAGATCCACCAGGGTATTGGCGATGGCGTAAGCCTCGTTCACATCGTCGCGGCGGACGAATTGAGGTGACTGACCGCCGTCAATGTGACAGGCACCACAGCGGTCATCGGCCACCAGGTTATCCCACACATTGATTTTGAAACTCTGCACATCGTCCGTGGCCGGCGCCGGGCCGGTATAGGTAAATCCGCCACCGCCGTTGTTGCCCTGATTGGGATTGTTGTTTTCAATCGTTTGCGCGCCGGAACCTCCGCCGCAGGCCACAATGGCAGCCAGGGAGACGGGGAGCAGGACGCGACCGAGTAAAGTGATAGTTGTTGTCATTGGTGCGCCCCTCAATTGCTGCTCAGGCAGTAGTCGGCCGACTCAGCAAAGACCTGCTTGAGTTGGTAACCGCCACTTTTGAAACTGGTAACCATGTCGCTGACGGCCGTGCGGTCGGCGGCATTGCCCGGCTCGCGCAGGCACACGGTTTTGAACACACGCTTGACCTGGCATTGCGCAAACGCATCGGAATGCGCCAGCTCCATGCCCATGGTTTTGGCGCCGTTGCCGCTACCGGGCAGGGTCTGGTCCCACCCCAGCAGCTGATTCTGGCCAGCGCGCCAGTAGTTGTCCCACTTGTCGTCGGGGGTCACAAAACCGTTCGGGAAGGTGGTGCTGTTGATGTGGTACTTGGCCTGCACCCGGGTGCCGGTTTCCGGGTCTGTTTCGCCGGCACTGTTGTAGACCAACTGGCCGTTTTCGCCGGTCAGGTCATTGTCTGCATCGTACTGGTAATTGTAGTAGGCGAAGGCCTGCGCCAAGGGGTCCATGCCGCTATGGCAACCGATGCAATTGTTGTTGAACACCCGGCTGTCACCGCCCGGACTGCGGCTCACATCCTGGCGGATGCGATCGGGGGTGCGGGTGATATCGTGCACCTGCTCCAGGTCCATGCACAGGTGATTCATCAGGGTAAACCGGAACATGGCGCGGTTGGTGCCCGCGATGAAAAACGCTTTGGCCGCTGCGCGGGTGGTCATCAGACCGGCGGTGGCCTCTGCCTCAAGTCCCGTTACCTGGGTTTGGGTGCGCTCCACCAGATTGTCTTTCAGGCTCGCGCCACTGGCATAAAGCTGGGCGTAATGGTTGTTGTTGTTGTTGGCGTAGGCGGGCAGCCCCAGGCTCGGGTCGCCCACATAGATGATGTTGTCATACAGCGCGGTGCGGAAATCCTTACCGTCGCGCACGATGCCAATCACGGTGGCCACATAATCGTTGAAATCCCTGAACACGTCGCCGTCGCGGTTGGTGGCCGGCATGAATAAGTTTTTCAGGGTGACCGCATAGAAACCTTCGTTTTCCATCGCGGTATTGGCGGCTGCAACCACGTTGCCGGCATCGATGTCGGCCGCCATGTCCAGCAGCACCGCCTCGCTGGGCGGGACGCCGGCAATGCGGTCGTGGATCATTTTGGCTTCTTCGCGCGCACCGGCCTGAACGGCAGTGGCACCCGCAGCCAAAATCAGAGCACCTGCAATCTGCAGGGCACGGGGAGTAAATGTTTTCATAGTGGCTCTTGTTCCTGGCTCGCGTTGCTGGCTGGAGCGCCCGGTCCGTTAGTGTAAAGCGCCGACTGGCGGATTCCTTGACGGCTCATGAGCCGCTTATTACCGCCTGTCAGTGACCACTTCCAAGATGTGATGAGGTTCAAATAATTGCTTGGCGAGACTTTCTAAATTCACTGCAACTGGAACACTGTATCAACATCCGAGCTGATCAATCCGCGAACAAACCCGCAAATCGCTCAAAAGTGTGCTGCTGTTCACAGCGAGCGTAGTACGAAGGTACCAATCAGGTGCCTGCAGAGATTCACCGGCACAGGGAAGTTTGCCAGCCCCTCTCGGCGCTGGCACCCTTGTAGCCGCCACGCAAGATTCCGTGGCCCTGAAAAAGAGTTGTTCATTCTATGCACATCGCCAAATTTCACCGTTTGCCCCTCGCTATGGGCCTGGTGGCTTTGCTCAACGCCTGCACATCCAGTGTCGAAACCGGCCCCATAGACGACCTGGAGCCAGACCCGGTTGTCCTGGATGTGCCCATGGCCTACATCGACCGCCCATTGCCGGTGGATGAAGACGACAACCCCATTGAAGACGATGTGCTCATGCCACAAACCTTCATGGCCGGCGCGGTGTTGTACCTGAAAGACCGCGCCTCCAGCTCAGCGGCACAGGTGGATATCACCTCTCAGGCCTGGCCAGAGGGCGAGTTGTACGACGTGAAGGATCTCACCGCCTCTTACGACGGTGAGCGCTTACTATTTGCCATGCGCGCGCCCAACATTGAAGGCGCGGACGAAGAAGACCAGCCGCGCTGGAACATCTGGGAATACGACATCCCTTCCGCTACCCTGCGCCGGGTCATTGCCGACGACATTCAGGCCGAAGTGGGCCACGACGTGGCACCCCGCTATTTGCCCGGTGTCGAGCGCAAAATTGTGTTTTCTTCCAACCGTCAGACCCGTTCGCGCGCGATTCTGCTGGACGACAGCAAACCCCAGTATTCGGCCCTGGACGACAGCCGCAACGAAGAAGCCTTCGTGCTGCACGTGATGGACAATGACGGCACCAACATCCAACAGCTGACCTACAACCAGTCGCACGAGATGTCGCCACTGGTAATGCCCGATGGGCGCATTATTTACACCCGCTGGGACCGCGTCGGCGGCAACAATCAGCTGAGCTTCTACACCATCGATCCCTACGGCATGCACCAGGCACTGCAATACGGCTATCACAGCCAGGATACCGGTACCGGTGGCAGTGACGCGGTGCTGGTGCGGCCCCAGGCCATGCCCGATGGCCGCGTCTTCGGCATCAATCGCGCCCGCATCAGCCAACGCTTTGGCGGCGACCTGGTGGCGGTGGATGTGACCAACTTTGTGTCTGCCACCCAGCCGGTCAATGGCGGCACCGGTACAGAGGGGCAGGTGTCCGTGTTTCCACTGCCCCTGACCACCGATGATTCGCCCGCACTGGCCGGCAGCTACTACTCGGCCCAGCCATTGTTTGATGCCACCAACCGCTATCTGGTGAGCTGGAGCCGTTGCCGCGTGCTCAATCCGGACACCGGCCTGCCGGTGAGCTGCACCGAAGACAATCTGGCAGCCGCCGATGTCCAGCTGGCCGACCCCCTGTTCGGGGTTTACATTTTCAATGCCGATGAGCAAACCCAACAGCCGATTCTGCTGCCCACCGAGGGTCGCATGCTGGTGGAACCCCTGTTGCTGATTCCGCGCACTCCCGACAACCTGATACCACCGCCGGTGGCCGACATTGACTACGATGCCGCCCTGGCCGAGGAAGGTCTGGGCAGCCTCTACATCAAGAGCGTCTACGATTTTGACGGCACCGCCAGCCTGGCAATTGAATCCGTGCGCAATCCCGCCAGTCCCGAGTTCGCCGCCCGCCCTGCCCGCTTCTTGCGGTTGGTCAAAGCCGTGTCCATTCCCTCCGACGAGGTGCTCGACTTTCCCAATACCGCCTTCGGTCGCTCGGCCGCCAATGGCATGCGCGAAATCCTGGGTTATGTGCCCATCGAGCCGGACGGCTCGGTCATGACCAAAGTGCCGGCCGATGTGGCTTTCACCTTCGACATCGTCGATGTCAACGGCCAGCGACTGAATGCTGGCTTGCGCCACAACAACTGGCTGCAGGTACGCCCCGGCGAAAAACGCACCTGCAATGGCTGCCACACCCGCCAGAGCGAGCTGCCCCACGGCCGTATAGATGCCGAAGCGCCGTCTGCCAATGCCGGCGCACCCACCGATGGCGTGTTCCCCAACACCAATCCTTTGCTGCCGGCGCTCATGGGCGAAACCATGGCAGAGGCCTACACGCGGGTTAATGGCGGCGACGTGCGCACCCCCAGCGTGAATATCGAGTACACCGATGAGTGGACCGATCCCATGGTCACAGCGCCCGAGGCCGACTTCAGCTATGCCTACAGCGAGGTCCCTGCCAGCCCGGATAACGCCAATTGTGGCCTGAAGGGCTCACCCTGGAACGGCTTGTGCCGTGTGACCATTCACTATGTGGACCACATTCAACCGATATGGGATCTGGCACGACCCGACGCCGTGGACCCGATGATCGACAACCAGTGCAGTGGCTGCCACCGCGCCACCGATGACATGGGTGTGCTGATTGATCCCGACGACCGCGGCCAACTGGAGTTGACCGCCGATCCGGACCCCCAGCAACAGGCGCACTTCGTCAGCTACCGCGAGCTGCTGTTCAACGATGTGATTCAGGAAATCAACGAAAATAACCAGCTGGTGGATAAACTGTTCCCGGTGTTTGATGCCAACGGCAACCCGGTGTACCTGGTTGAGCGGGATGCCAATGGCGATCCGATTCTGGACGAAAACGGCAATCCCATCCTGATTCTGGACGAAAACGGCATGCCCATTCAGGAAACCGAAACCCGTAACATTCCGGCGTCCATGAGCAGTAACGGCGCCGCCAACAGCAACCGGTTCATGAACAAGTTCACCCAGGCACCGGGCACCAACGACACCGTGGATCACCGCGGCATGCTTAAGCCCGGTGAGCTGAAACTGTTGCGCGAATGGCTGGATCTGGGCGCTCAGTACTATAACAATCCCTTTGCAGTGCCTGTAAACTAGGCCCTTTACTCTAATCGCGGGTGGCTCGTTGCCACCCGACTAACAATAATTCAGGCCTCCTTTGCATGTGGTTTAAGCAACTCAGCTGCGTATTGATAGCCGGACTCTTCAGCCTTCCCGGTTTTTCTCAGTCGGAAGCGACCTGACAACGACGGCTGGTTTGGCTTTTTTGCCGAACAACCCCCGCTGATAGTCACCGTGGACGACGCCTATATTGAAATGCGCACCGGCCCCGGCCGCGGCTTTCCGGTATTCCACGTAGTGGAAAAAGGCGAAGCCATTACCTTACTGAAGAAGCGCACCGACTGGGTCAAAGTCAAAACCAAGCGCGGCCAGAGCGGCTGGGTTTACCGGCATCAGCTGGCGCTGACCTTGGGTCCCGACCAATTACCGGTGACACTCAAACCCAGCGGCCGTGACCTTTATGAAGACCACAGCTGGGAATTGGGCCTGGCCATGGGCCAGTTCGGGGGCGTCGATTCGCTGAGCTTTTACGCCGGTCACCGCTTTACCCCGAATCTGCAAATGGGCTTCAGCCTGTCACAGGCCACCAGCCGCATTGCCGATTCCAAAATCGGTTACCTGCGCTTGCAACACCAGCCCTGGCCACATTGGCGCATTGCCCCCTTTTTCGAGTTGGGCGCGGGCGCCATCCACTCCACCAAGCGCTCGGCACTGGACCAGCCGCTGGACAGCACCGATGCCAGCTTGTTGATCGCCACGGGCGTGAATATTTATCTGAGCCGCAGCTTCATGGGCCGGCTCGAATACAACAACCATAGAATTCTCACCAGCCGGGATGAGAACGAAGAGGTCAGCGAATGGAAAGTTGGATTCAACGTGTTCTTTTAAGTGCGCTCATCGGCCTGCCAATGGCCGCGGCGGCACAGGACCAAAGTAACACCGAGAGCGTACTCGATAAAATTGTCACGCCCGATATGGAACGTCGGCACATCGAAGAAGATCAGCTGGATACAGAGGACTTCGAAATCGGCGTGTTTTATGGCTACATGAGTATCGAAGATTTCGCCGGCAGCTGGGGCCCGGGCCTGCGCGCTGCTTACCATATTTCCGAGGACTTTTTTCTCGAAGGCAATTACGGCCAGCACACCGCGGGCTTGAGTTCGGCAGAGATTGGCGGCGGCCTGCCCTCACTCACTGACGAGCAACGGCAATACACCTATTACAATCTGAACCTGGGCTACAACCTGTTTCCCGGTGAAGTATTTATCAGCGACGACTGGGCCTTCAACTCCACGTTTTATATTGTCGGTGGCGCGGGCAACACCACCTTCGCGGAAAATCAGCACTTCACCTACAGTTTTGGCGCCGGCTTCAAAATTTATTTTACCGACTGGATCAACCTGCACATTGATGCCCGCAACCACGTGTTCGAGCGCGAGCTGCTGGGCTACAACAAAAAGTGGGTCAACAATATGCAAGCCAATGTGGGCTTGGCCATTTTCTTCTGATTGAGGTACGCATTATGCTGAAAAAAATGCTGATTCTGGGCACCCTGTTATTTTCCGGTCTGGCACTGGCCTCCGGCGAACTCTCCGGCCCCGCACCGGATTTCACCCTGAAAAGCCGCGACGGCAAAAATATCCGCCTGTCCGATCTGCGCGGTCAGGTGGTGATGCTGAATTTCTGGGCCTCCTGGTGCGGTCCCTGCCGCCAGGAAATGCCGATTCTCGACGACCTGTACAAGCGCTACGGCAAAGCCGGTTTCACGCTGCTGGGTGTCAATGTGGAACAGGATTCTTCGCTCGGTGAAAAATACCTGAAAGACACACCGGTTAATTTTCCTATCCTTTGGGACCCCACCTCCAAGGTCTCGCAGATGTACAACGTGGACGCCATGCCCAGCACCGTCATGATCGATCGCGACGGCAACATGCGCTATCTGCACCGCGGCTACAAACCCGGTTATGAAAAAGACTACAAAAAACAAATCAAAGAGCTGATCCGCGAATGAAACTGGCCATCGTTGCCTTACTGGCACCTTTTTGCGTGGCCTGCTCCAGTGTGGAGCCCTGGGTCAAACCCTACGAACGTCAGAATCTGGCCGATCCGATCATGGCAATGGACCGCGATCCCGTCTCGACCCAGTACCTGAATCACGTGTATGAAGCGCGTGAAGCGGCGCGGGGTGCTGAAGGGGGATCAGGAGGTGGCTGTGGCTGTAATTAAATATTTGCGCACAGGTCTGCTGGCCGTCGCCGCAGTTGCAGTCTCTGTGCAGGCAGCGGTATTGCCCGAGGATCGCATCGATGTGCTTTACCACGGCTACGATGGTGGCGGTGCCGAAATCAAGGGCCCCAGTATTCTGGTGCGCAAACAATTTGCCGATACGGTCAGTGTTTACGGCAATTATTACGTGGACATGGTATCGAGCGCGTCCATCGATGTGGTGACCACCGCCAGCAGTTACGAAGAAGAGCGCACCCAGTATTCCGTGGGCGCCGATTACCTGACCGGCAAAACCACCATCAGCGGTGGCATTACCCGTTCCACAGAAAATGACTACGATGCAACCACCTACGGTTTCGGCGTCAGTCAGGATTTTTTTGGCGACCTCACCACCTTGTCGATGGGCGTGTCTTTCGGCGATGACATCGTACGCCGCAACGGCGATGAGGAATTTGAAGACGAAGCCAGCCGCGTGCGCTATTCGGTCAATTTGTCGCAAGTGATTACCCGCAACCTGATCATGGGTGCCACGCTGGAATCGGTCATTGACGAAGGCTTCCTGAACAACCCCTACCGCAGCGTGCGCTATTGCCTGGACGGCGACGCGGACACCTGCGGTTCGGCAGCCTACGAGGCCGAACTCTACCCGCGCACGCGCAACAGTGATGCATTGGCCATCCGCGCCAAATATTTTCTGCCCTACCGCGCCGCGTTAAAGTTCGAGGCGCGCGGCTATCAGGACAGCTGGGGTATTGAGGCCTACAACTGGGAACTCAAGTACGTTCACCCCATCAATGATCAGTGGCTGGTGGAAGCCAAGTTCCGGCAGTACAACCAGACCAAAGGTGCAGACTTTTACCGGGATTTGTTTGATTTCAAAGAACAAACTAATTTCCGCGCGCGCGATAAAGAACTCGCCGTTTACACCAACAATAATTTTGGTCTGGGCGTGACGTATGAAGTGCGCGCTGGCTGGCTATCCTGGTTTGATCGCACCACCGCCAATCTCTACTACGACTTCATGCAAATCAGTTACGACAATTTTCTCGATGCACGCCAGTCCGACAGCCGCTTCAATGATGCACCGGTGACGCCCGGACAGGAAGAAGCCTACGCCCTGGATGCGCATGTGATCCGCGCGTTTGTTTCGTTCTGGTATTGATGTATTGGTAGGAGCGGCGGGGCGGCCATCCGCTTCCCGGCCGCGAAAGGGTTAGCACAATTTCGATTCGATGGTGCCGTACCTTTCGCGGCAGGGAAGCCGCTCCGACAATTTACTTGGGGCACATATCCACCCACCAGAGATCCTTTTCGCACAGGGGGGTCGCTTCGGGCAATAACGGATTTTTCAGCGCGATAACGCGCCGCTCTGGCAATTTCAGCTGGCTGATCAGGTCACCAAAGTAGCACTGTCACCGGATCACCCACAAATGGCGCCGGCGTTTTTTGTGTTTGTGCTAGACGGAATTTTTACCGACCAACCCATCGCCCGCGCTGCCTGGCCGTTGGCGGTGGTGTGGGTTGCCGCCTTGCTGGTAAGTTTGTTGTTGCGTCTGGCGTGGAATCGCTGGCGTAAGAAAAAGGCCGAAGCACCGGCGGCGGAGGCCAATTAATCGCTTCAGTATATTCGCGGCGGGGCGGCCATCCGCTTCCCGGCCGCGAAAGGGTTAGCACAATTTCGATTCGATGGTGCCGTACCTTTCGCGGCAGGGAAGCCGCTCCGACAATTTACTTGGGGCACATATCCACCCACCAGAGATCCTTTTCGCACAGGGGGGTCGCTTCGGGCAATAACGGATTTTTCAGCGCGATAACGCGCCGCTCTGGCAATTTCAGCTGGCTGATCAGGTCACCAAAGTAGTGCTGGAATAAGTCATCAAAATCACCCTCGGCGATCATGCGTCGCAATCCTGCTTCAATGTCCCCGGCCAATTCAACGTCGTCCGGATGAACAAAAAAATACATGGCAGCGGGGTAGCGGATAATAAGGTGGGGATCCAACGCGAGTTGCGGTTGATGCTCCAGCTCCTGCAGCACTTCCGTCACTGAGCGCGGAAAATAGTCAAACCGGCCCGCCACCAGCATGCGGAACAAGGCGGCGTAGCCACTCCCCGGCACCACGGTGAGCTGGTTAGCCACCAACACCTCGGTATCGCTCCACACGTACATCTGGCCGGCACTGAACTGACGCAGTTGCTCCAGGTTTTTTACCCCCGCCAGCAAGTCGGTTTGATCCGCACGCACCAGCGCGACCCGGTTGCCCATCAATCCTTTATTCAGCGGAATCCGGATCGGGCGATGGCTTTGTTCCCGCTCGCGCGTGGTCATGCTCCAGACCACGTCCAGTCCCAGGCGGTTGCGCAAACGCAGGAAATTACGTGCCTTGGGCGCCTCGTGTTCGCTGGCACGGATCTGATAACAGCGGGGGCTGTTGGCCAGCGCCGAGCGGAGTAACTCGACCGGATAGGCCGCCCGCCAATGATCACTGGATTTGGGGTACACCAGTTGCCGGCAGCTATCGGTCCCGGCCAGTGCTACCGTCGCCGGCAACACCAACCAAAAAACGAAACACACAATGCGGACAGTGCCCATCCGACTCCTGGCTTTTGCAGTAACTAACGGCCCAGACGCTCGATCCCGGTCTGGATCAGACGTTCATGTTCGGGCGACAGTGTCTGTAAAGATACAAGCCCATTGCGCAATTCGCCAGCCATTGCACTGTCGGGTGGCAATAACTCGAGTATTTCAAAGCGTAGCAACCACTCTTCCGGGTAGTCAGAGAGCTTGTCGAGCACCGCCGCCAGCGCGGCCTCGTTTGCTTGGCCTGCGTTTCGCAAGTCACGTAACTCCTGATAGAGCGCAAATAACAGCGCTTCTTCGGTGCTGTGGTGCACCCGTTGGGTCTGCTCCGCAGGCGCGTGCTGATAAAGGCGATAGCGATCCTTATCGGCAGTGCCGCCGAACACGCTGACAATGCGGTCGCCCACAGCCATGTCGTAATTGCCCCAGGCGGGATCAAACAATACATCGCCCTCGGCACCATCGGGTTTGACCGGACCGGTGACCCGGCACTGGCTGAAAGAAAACAGAATGTTTTTATGATCGCGCCGTTCGATGTGATCCAGCTGCCCGGTGACTCGCACGCCCGACACAAAATCCAACACCACCGGTTGGCCCACGGCTATGCCCACCGCTTTCATCTCGTCGATGGTGTACTCGGACAGGCAGCGGGGCATGTCTTTGATCTTGCCCACCGGCGAGCCAAAACCCTCGGCGTGATAGTCGGTACTGTGGCCATGCAGCTCGCGATTGCCCCAGGCCAATTGCGTGGGACCTTCGGTGCCGAGATAAATCACATTGTCCATGGCATCGGTGAGCACGCGGACAAATTTGCCGCTGATCTGCAGGCCACTGTTGTAGACCGCGGTATTCACTGTCTGGCATTCGATGGCTTTGCGCAACGAACCGGCACCGCCCTTGCGATAGGCCATGCCGTGGGCAAAGGTCTCCAGTACCTGGGTCAGGTGTTTGCAGCTTTTGGTGACGAATAACTGGGGTTGTTCGCGAGTGATGTCGTAGGGCGTGTTAATCGCATCTACCGTCAGGGGCAGTTTGCGCACCCTGGTGTCATCGGTGCAGTTGACGCCCTCGCCCAACGATGAGAGCAGGCCGGCACCGAATATCTTGTAATTATCCACTTCGCCCACCAGGCCATACTCCACTGTCCACCAATGCAGGCGCGACAACAAACTGGCTTCGCTCGGTTTTTCCTGACTGTTGGTCGCCAGCGCCTGTTGCAAATGGGATTCCGCCTGTGCGATATCCTGTTCGGTTGAGCGGGGCGACTCTTTCACGATAGATAGGTGACGGATAGCTTCGTACACCGCGTAGTCGCTGGCGGTAGACAGGGCTTTCATGCCGATTTCGCCAAAGCGCTGCAAAAACTCTGCGTAGTCCACGTCCACGATAAACGGCGCGTGCCCGGCCGATTCGTGCACGATATCCGGCGCCGGGGTGTAAAGCATGTGGTGAACCGAACGCATATCCAGCGCGATCACAAGAATTTTTCGCGCCTGGAATTCCATGAAAATAGCCGGCGGAATAAAACCGTCTACCACCACCGCCTGCCAGCCGATGCGTTGCAGGCACTGATTCATATCGTCGATGGAGGGAATCTGGTCGAGGCTGATACCGGTTTTACGCAGCCCCTCCAGGTATACCGGATGGGCGTGTTGCGCCATGTGGCTCGCCAGCGATAACAGCAAAAACCGCCAGACCGCGTGATCGCGGGGCGTGTATTGGTTGTAATCCTGCAGTTTGACGAACTGGCGCAGGTGCGCGGGCAAGCTGGCTATCAACTCCTGCTGGCTCATAGACTTCCTCATGACAACGGGCATTGGACGCAGGCCGGACGAAATGCCGGCCAGAATGACTCAGTATAGAGTCTGTCCATCAGCAGTTTGTCTCTATTCGTGTCGGCAAGTGGGACATTTAAGGTGACTTTCACCGGAATATAGATCAATGGTGGTAAAAAACACCTAACCTTCCACCTCGAGCTTTTTAAACAGATCCGCAAACAAACGCCCGGGACGAGGCTTGGTCTGTTCACTGAAGGCCAACGGACGGCACAGGCTCATGGCGGTGATGCCGATGCGGTAGGTGTAGAGGCCGGCAGAGAAGCCCTGTGCGACCCGGCCCGACAAGCGCGCGAGCACTTCGTGAGACAAGGCCTGTCCCGCCACTTCCGACCCCAGCTCGATAGCGCCCATGGTGGCAATCTGGCGATAGACCTGAAGCAGTAACCGGGTTTCCAGAAACGGACTGGGCGGCAAGCCGTAGGCGCGAGCCACCTGCCCGATCAACGACAAATTGCCGGCCACCGCCAGAACGAGGTCCAGCGCCAGAAACGGGCTGGCCGCAACGCCCAGCGCCGTGCGCCGGGTCGCGCGCACAACCGCGGCCTGTGCCTGCTGGTCACATTGCGCGGCCAACAGTTGATCGAAATAATCAAAGCGCTCGTTGTCGTTGGCGTATGCACCGGTGCGTTGGGCCAGCCGGTTGAACCAGGCCGACGACGAGGGCAGCAGCCTTTTCACCTGTTCCGACCAGGGCCCGAACACGCCATCCACGGCACCGACCCGCAGTTGGCCTGCCTCTATACGCAAACCTTCCAACGCTTCTACCCGCCGCATATTGCGCCGGGCGCGCCAGAGCTTGTGGATCAACCAAACACCGGGAATGCCAACCAACAAGCCCGCCCCCAGTCCGAGGCTCCAGTGTAACTGGCCGGCACCCACCACCAGCATGGCGGCCTGCAGGCCGACAAAGCCGCCCACAAACCAGGCCGCCGCTTTAGCAATGCCGCTATAGGCCAGCAGCCGGTTGCCCGCCCAGCCCGGATCGGGCGTATCCTCAATGTCCTCGACCTCAGTGCTAGCCACCGCCAGTTGCTTTTGTTCTGCCGCTGAGATCGGCTCCAGCCAGGGGCTGGTCTGGGTTTTGGTGGGTCGGTTCACGGCATCAATTCCTTCAGTAACAGTTGGCACAGGTGATCCATATGGATGCTGGGCCAGGTGCTGTGGCTGGGATCGGCCAGGGGGGGCGGATCAAGCCGGGGCGGAGCCCAATCGGCCAGCCGGGTCCAATCATTGTCGGTTGGCCACCCCCTCGGTAAATGTGGGTGCTTAAGCCAGGCCGGCCCGGCAGGGGTCTCTACCCACAGCGCACGTTCGCCATCGCGTTCACCCAGATGGGTGCCGGCAATCGCTGACAACTCGAGGTGATCCACCTGGACCGATTCAAACCGGGCCGCCTGCACGGATTCGGCTACCAATGCCCGCATCAGCTCGGACAGCGCTTTGCGCTGACTGGGCAGCACGCAATCCAGTTTGGTGGCCACAAACGTGAGCTGTTCGATTTTGGGGGCCAACAGGCGATCAATCCAACTGTTGTGGCCGTAATGGAATAACTGCAGTACCCGGGCGAGCGATCGGCGTAATTCCTCCATCGCCAACTTGCCGTCACCCAGGGCACCGAGCAGATCAACCAGTACCAGTTGATGATCCACCTGCTCAAACACATCGGTCAGGAAGGGTTTAACCCAGTCCTGCACATAGGCGCGATAGCGCATCGCCATTTGCGCACCCCAGGAACCCGCCGGCCATTCGCTGCCATCCGCATTGACCATGGACAACAACGGAATGAACCGGGGTAACGACGCTGGCAGGTCGCCTTCGTCCAGGGCGTAGCGCCCGGGATTGATGATATGTAATCCGCGTGCTTTGCACGCCAGCAAGAAGGCGCGGTAATCGGCAAACAGAGATTCAAATACCGATGGCTCAAACGGAGCGCCGGGGTCGAGGTCAAGCAAAGCGCTGTACAGCGCAGGCGCCATGGCATTGCGGGGTTCGTTGTTGAACTGGGTGAAGCAATCCTGCAGCCATTGCTGGTGGGTCATGACCGCCAGAGGCAAGTCCATCAACCATTCACCGGGATAGTCCCACAGCTCCACCTGCGTGCTCACAAAACCCTTATTGCGCAGATCGCGCCACCGGGAACCGGGCTTTACCCTGACTTCCAACAGGGCACGGCTGAGCGCGCGGGTGGGCTCCGGCCATTCGCCGGTTTGCAGCCGTTGCTGTTGCTGCGCATAGGGGTAGTCGGGCAGGCTGCCATCGGTATTGAGCAACTTTGCAGATAGCCAGCAGTGGCCGATGTCGGGATACCAACCCTGCGCCTGCTGAAGGGGCAGGTGCTGAAGCTGGGTAATGAGGGATGTCAGCAAGGTGGATTTACCGGCGCCACTGAAACCGGTTATGGCAATACAGCGGCGATTGCCCAACGCACGGCGCAGACCGCGCTCGGCGTTGTGGGCAAGCTGGCTGGCGCTGTCACGCGACCGACGGGCCCCCGATTGCAGGCGCCGCTTGAGAGAATCAATCGATGGCAAGGTGTGTCCCTACATGGCAGAAGACCCTAAGCCTACGCAAAAATCCATCAAAACCCCAGTGACCGCTATCGCATGTCAGTTTCGCTTTAACGCCGACCCGGAAAGGGCATGATTTTGTCGCGTGTCACCGCGGCCGGCTGCCAGTGCGCACGCCAATACTCAAAGTCCTCACAGGTACGCGGCGGCAAGAAAAAATAGCCCTGCATCAACCGGCAATGAATACCAACCAGGTAGTCCATCTGTTCCTGGCTCTCAACGCCTTCAGCCACCACCCTGAGATTAAGCCCCTGCGCCAGCTTCATAATGCCTTCAGTCAGGCGCTGGTCCTGCGGATTGGTCAGTATGCCGTGAATAAAACTCTTATCCAGTTTCACCACATCAAAGGGCAAAGTGCGCAGATAGTTAAGAGAGGAATAGCCCACACCAAAGTCGTCGAGCGAGATTTTCAGCCCCATGGCCTTGATGTCGCTCACCACCGCCATCGCCACTTCGGCATCGGCAATGAGCACCGCCTCGGTCAGCTCAATGCCCAGGTACTCCGGTGGCAACTGGTGTGTCTCCAGCGCAGTGCGCAATTTTTCGAGGATGTTTTTGTCCCGGAAGTGCAACCCGGATAAGTTAATGGAAACCACCAGGGGCTTGCCCTGGTCGATCCACATTCTGGCCTGCTGGCAGGCCTGATCCAGCACGTAGTAATCCACCAGCTGGATCAGACCGGATTCTTCCGCATAGGGAATAAACACATCCGGCGCCAACAAGCCGTGTTTTTTATGGCGCCACCGCACCAGCACTTCACAGCCGTATACCGTGCCGGAGACTGCATCAATCTGCGGTTGATAATAAAGCCGGATATCGCCGGCCTTAACCGCATCGCGCAAATCATTTTGAACCATCAGGCGATGCTGCGTGGTTTTTTCCATCTCGCCATGGAATAACTTGTACTGGTTTTTGCCGGCTTCTTTGGCGGCATACATGGCAATGTCCGCGGCCCGCTTGAGGCTTGTCAGATCCGTACCATGTTCCGGATAGAGCGCGCCACCAATACTCATCGTCACGTCCAGTCGCTTGTTGTTCACCACGATGGGTTCGCTCAATGCACGCAATAGCTTGTAGGCTATCCGGTCGGCCGAGGTGGTGTGTTTCAGCTCCTCCGCCACAATCAGGAATTCATCACCGCCAAGCCGGCAAATAATGTCTTCATCTCGCATGGTGGCCAACAGCCGTTCAGCAATGGTTTTCAATAGCTCGTCACCCACGTCGTGACCCAGGGTATCGTTAATATTCTTGAAGTTATCCAGATCGATGAGAAACAAACCAAAAGGCAGGTTAACGCGCTTTGCGTGAGCCACCACCGAGCCGATTCTTTCTGCTAGCAGCGCGCGATTCGGCAGGCCGGTCAGCGCATCGTGAAAGGCCCGATGACGGAACTCGTCGGCCAGCTTCTCAAGCTCTGCCGTGCGTTGCTGGACGGTTTTTTCCAGCATCAGATCGCGTTGTTCAATCTGATCCAGCATCCGGTTAAAGTCAGCGGCCAGCTCACCCACTTCATCGTGGCTCATCACCGGCGCGCGCAAGGAGTAGTCGCCTTCCTCCGTGACTTTCCGCGACACCTGGTTCAGGGCCTGTACCGGACCGGTAATGGCTTTCTGTAAACGCAGGCTCAACAGATAAATCACTGCACTGATCACCATGAACACCAGCACCGCCTGCTCGACGGTGCTGGTCACCTGCGCCACCAGGCTTGCGTCACTCACGTAGGCCGTCAGTTCACCAATGGCTTCGCCGTCCAGAATCACCGGAATTGAAAAAGATTCACCACTGAAGGCTTCCGGGATGTTTTCCCAGGTATATTTCCGTGCCGCCTGGAACAACTCCACTGCCTGAAAGTCTGCGTCAGTTTTGGTGACGGAGATGGCGAGAAAATCGCCATCAACCTGCAAACTGCTCAATAATTCATGCGCACTTTGCTCATCCTCAAAGATCACCGCAGCGCTTATGTTGGTGGCCAGAATGGCTAATTGGGTTTCCACCTGATGATTGCGCTTGGTTTCCAGCAAGGCGATAGAGGTAGATAAATAAATCAGCGTTAATGAACCCATACCCAACAAAGCGCCAGCCATAACAATCGTCAGCAGACGCGTTCTGATTTTCCTGAATCTGAAGCCCTTCATCACGGATTCACCTCCCGGGCCAATCCAAGGAGTTTTGCGCTGATTTCAATATTATTGGTCTTGGCGTTGCCGCGATTAATATCGAAACTGAGTTTGGTACCACTCATCACCAGACTTACTGCGGCATCCGATGAATCCAGCCCTTCATCGACCACCAATAAGGTGCCAGACATCGCAGGCGGGTGATTCCAATTGCCCTGCACCCAAAACAGCAGATCGCAGTGGTTGGCCGTCTCGCCGGTGGGTAGCCAACGCACCGACAAGGCATCGCCGGCTTTGAGCTTGACCTTGTTCAATTCAACGGAAAGCTCCGGGTCTTCACCACTGATACACACCGTGCGGGCTTCGGATTCTTCCGGCCAATACACGAACTTGGTGAAGTAGTAGATGTAGGCCGCCTTGAGTGATGCCGTGCGATTTTGCGCAATTGCGTCGGCGTTCGGCATCAACGCCAACATCGCGGACAGGAGCAGCAACAACCTCACTTGAGCTGCCACTCCAATTTGACGGAAACCGCGGGTGCTACGCCGTAATCGCCGGTGTTGAAGATTTCCCGGGTCGCCTCAATAGTCACTGGCTGGCCCAGATTTCTGGCAATGACAGACAGTGAAGTTCTGCGGTTCAGCCGGTATTCAACCCGGGCGTCCAGCACCGTGTAGGCATCAAACCGGTTGGACCCGTCAACGTATCGTAGCCATGCGTCCAGCTGCCATTTGTCTGCGGGATTCCACAGACCGCGCACCGAATGCTGCCACGTTGGCACTCCGGCAGCATAAGCCAGATCGTCACCGATAATGCTGTCGCTCACGGGAATATCCATGTGGATGTAAGACCCGCTGTACTGAAAAAACACGCTCGATGCGGGCCGGTATTGCAGGCTCCACTCAATGCCGTCACTGCGCTGCTCGATGGTTCCCGTGGTCACCACTGGCAGATGCAAATAAGGCGTCCCGTCTTTGAGCCTGAGTTCAGGATCACCCACTTCACCGGCGCCCAGGATATTGTCGTAATCATGGCGATAAACGGTGATATCCAGATCAAACGCGTCCGACGCCGACCATCGATAGCCCAGCTCCCATGCCGTCAGTTCCACATCTGCCACCTGATTGCCATCGCTCACCAAAGAAATCCTGCTTGGCAGATTCGTGGGTGGGGACGGCGGCAGGGTCAGGATATCCAGTTCGCTCTCGCTGTTGAGCACCCGATTAGGCGTGCTTACAGCGCGGGACACCGCAGCCCACAAACGCTGGTTATCGCGAACTTGCCAGAGTGTGCGCAGCGAGGGTTGCAATGAACTGTCGGTCAGCGAGTTACTGTCATAGCGCAGGCCAAGGCTCATCAGAAAATCCGGATTGAGCTGCCAACTGTCCTGGAAAAAAATGCTAGTGGTAGAACCATTCTGTTCCGCAGGATTCAGGCGTACATCCAGGCCGTCATCGGTACTGGCAAAATAGGAGCTGGTATAGCGTGCATAAATGCCGGCGGTAAGCTGGTGACTGTTACCCCATCCTCCGGACCAGCGTAATTCCGCATCGATATTGTTGGTATCCCAGCGGTACAAAGAAGAACGGCGTACCATGTCATCGGTGCTCAGGCGCCAATCCCATTGGCCCGCGTCGGTAGGCAATTTGCCATACACCGCCAGGTAGTAGCCGCGTTTGGAATCGTCGCTCACGACAGCGATTGCGCCGGGCGGCGAGAGCGTCTGAACAGACCAGGGCACCTCTGATTCAACACCCACGGCGCCGGCGCGGATATCCAGTTCGCTACGTCCAAGAGGCATAGACACCGTGGCATCAAGGCGCAGATTTTGCCAATCCTGATCGTCGATCTGGGCGCGGCTTGAGTCCAGCCCTTGCAGGGTCTGGATATGCCCACTGAGGCGATAGTCAACGTCATCTCCCAGACGGCCCTGACCACCCACGAAGGCAGAACCCTTTTCCTCGCCCTCGCCCAATTGGGCTCTCAACTGCAAGCCCGGCTCACCCGACCCTTTACGGGTAATAATATTGAGTACGCCATTGACCGCATTCGCCCCCCACAGGGTGCCTCCCGGGCCGCGGATCACTTCTATGCGTTCAATGTTTTCCAGACTGACATTCAGTTCGTCCCAATTGACGCCAGAGAACAGTGAAGTGTATTGCGACCGACCGTCGATCAGGACCAGAAGGTAGCGCGAAAAACGGCCGCCCAGTCCGCGCGCGGATACCGCCCATTCCGTAGCGGTAATGCGCGAGACCTGAACCCCCGGCACCATACGCAGGGCATCCGGTATGTTTGATACGCCGCTGCGACGGATGTCTTCGCGGGTGATCACGAAAATGGCTGAAGGCGTATCCTGAAGCACTTCCTCGCGCTTGGACGCGCTGGTCACCACCGCATCCATTTGCATGAGTTCTTCGAGCGGAATGTCGATGAGATCGTCTGCGCCCATTTCGGGCATCGCATCGGCACAGGGTACAACGCCTGCCCCAACCAGACACCAAGCAATCATCCGACGCATACAGCAGCCTCCACACTAATGTAATAGTTATAGACGCTGCCGACGCTCGGGGTGATTCTTAGAATTTAACGTTCTATTCGGGCTTACTTTTATTAGAAGTGCGTAACCACCGATTTATAGGTTGCGGTCATTTTTTGCGGGTCGAATGGTGGCTTGAAAAAGCCGTGGTAATCACCCATTGGGTTGATCAGTGCTATGTGGGCCGAGTGATCCATCGTATAACTATCGCCCTGCATCACTTTGTTGAATGCCACATTCAACTGATTGGCAAAGCGCTTGATCTGCAGGAATTCACCGGTGACACCGATGAAGTCCGGATTGAAATAGGGCACATATTGATTAAGGATCTCTGGCGTATCCCGCGCGGGATCAACGGTCACCAGAATCACCTGAGTTCTGGCCTGCCACTCTGGATCCAGGCTCCCGTACCAGCCGTTGAGCTCGGCCAGGGTAGTGGGACAGATGTCAGGGCAATGGGTAAACCCGAAAAACACCAGACTCCACTTCCCTTGCAAACGGGCGCGATCAAACACCTGGTTGCTCTGATCGATCAGCGCAATGTCGGCAAAACGACGGGGCTGGTCAAACACAATCAGGCCATTGAGCTGCATTTCTATGTTGCTCATCTGCCGCGGCGTCAGCATTTTATTCAGAAAGCCGGCCAACACCAGCAGGATAAACAGTACCAGTAAGGTGACAGTGATTTTTATACCGCGCTTCTGCGCGGTACTTTGCTCAGTCATGAAAGGTCCTACAGCAATGTATGGGTCGGCGTGACCCAGTAGTGATCCAACAACATGATGACAAACAACGCCATCAAATAGACGATGGAATACTTGAAGGTATCCATACCGAATTTAGGGTCTTCACTGGTCAGCATGCGTACCGCCCAGTAGATAAAACCAGCGCCCAGACAAATGGCGCCCAGCAAATACAGCCAGCCCATCATGCCTGTTAGGTAGGGTAACAACGTCACCAAACAGAGGATGATGGTGTAAAGCAGAATGTGGATTTTGGTATAGCGCTCACCGTGCGTTACCGGCAGCATGG